>NZ_JAIQWX010000065.1 GCF_020164475.1 Pseudomonas sp. REP124
GCGAAGGGATCCCGAGCCTTGGCGAGGGACCGAACGTCGGGGCGAGACCTTTTGGTTACTTTTGGGGCGCTTGCCAAAAGTGACTCGACCGTCAGGGCGAAACCAGAAGCGGCCGTTACCGCAGCAATGGATATGTACTCAACCTCAAAACCGCCATCGCGAGCAGGCTCGCTCCCACAATTTGACCGGGTATATCAGAAAAATCAGCATCGTCAGTGAGGCCGCCTTCGCGGGCAAGCCTCGCTCCTACAGATTGAAACCGGGTATATCCAGGCCGCCTCGGTTCACTCTTCCTCCGGCACCACCTTGTTCTGAGTCAGATACCGATCCAGCGTCTCATTGGAATCCGTCACCGAATTATCCCCCGCCACCTGCCACAACCGCCGCTCGATCCCCTGCGCCAGCATGTGCCCTACGGCCGCTTCGATCGCCGACAGCACGCACAATTGCGCAGGTTCGTTAGTGGTGTAGCCGACCTCGGCCTCCAGCAATTTCTTGAACTCGATGAACTTGAACACGCCGGCACTGCGGGCCACGGAGTAGATGGTCTTGCTGGTCATCACGTTGGCCAGCACCTGCCCGCTGCGCACATCCACTGCCCGCAGGTTCACGGTGACCTGGTCCACGCGGTACTCGCGGGAGATGTCGATACCCAGGTAGCGTGCCCCTTCCCCGCCGCTGCGCACGTTGGTGTCGTAGGCGATGATCCCGCCCTCGAGCATCATGTTCGCAGCCTGCAGCGGTGGCAGTTCGGACTGGATGTTCACCGGGGTGTTGGGTTTCTTCTGCGAGGCACGGATGATCTTGCGTTCGGTCAGAAGGTTCTGCAGCCCTTCACGCTCGAGCACCACGAACCAGCCGCTGGCCTGCATGGCGTCCATCAGCATGCTCGCCGCGCCCTGGGTGACGCTGGTGGAGAACGAGCTGGCCGGGGTCGGTTTGTACTGACCGGTCTGGTCGCGGAAACCGTACACCACTGCCATCAAGCGACCCTTTGGCCGAGGCATGTTGATCAAGTCGTAGTAGGTCGAAGCCCTGGGGGTCAGGGTCGGGGTTCTTTCGTCCTGCTCGGCCGGCATCGGCTCGCGCAGACTGCAACCTGTCAATGCCGCCAACATCAGCCCTAGCGCAATTATCTTTTTCATGTCCTTAACTCCCCTCGATCCGAATCCCTATCAATTCAGGCCGTTAACCTTGATTTCGGAAACTTCGCCTGTAGCCCGATCGGTCACTTCAATCGTCAGTGCACCCGAGTCGTCGACGACGTTGACGATGAACGCGTCGGTGGACAGGCTTCCCGTGTTGCCATTGTTGATGTTGTCCAGCAACTGCCCCAGCAACCGCGATTGCAGCTGCGCGCTGAAGCGTTCCAGGGCCGAGGTACCGGTGGCCGCAGTGCGACTCTTCAAATCAGGGTCGTCGTAGTCGTTCTGCGCCTGGGCGTTATTGAGCAGCCAGGTGCCGTTCAACGGGTTGCCGCCGAACGATGGGTTGACCGGGGTGTAGACCAGCTCGGTGGCCTGGACCAGCGCACTGGCGCCGAGTCCCAGCAGGCACAGACCCGCGCTTTGCAAAATCACTGTTGTTTTCATAATTCGTCCCTCTCAAGGTCCGTGGTGTCCTGCAACAAGGCTTCCAGTTTTTTCTGCACAATCTGTCCGCGTACCCAGTCGGCGGCGTCATAGGCCTCGTCCTTGAGCTCCACGGTGTTCGGCGGCAGAAAGCGCCGATAAATCAGTCTTTGTTGAAACTCCACAGTCACCAGGCTGCCCCAGCGAGCCGATGGCCGTTCGCGTACCACCAGGTTGAAATCCATCGGGCTGGTGGCCCGCAGGCGTTCACTGAACGAGTAGTAAAAGTCGTGACCGATGTGCGAGATCGTGTCGTCGATGATGAACCCGAGCATCTCGTCCTCTTCCGCGGCCGAGGCCACGCCGGCGCTCAGCACCAGGATCAGCGCCAGGCAGAAGCGGTTCATGGCTGCAACGCCTGTGGCGCGGTGGACTGACCCTTGACCGGGCCGGTGCCATCGGTAAAGGCTTTCTCGGCCACGAACTGCCAATCCTTGTAGCTGGCCATGCCATTGAAGTCCGACCACTGCGCGGGAAAGCCCGTCTGCTTGAGCGGCTTGTCGGTGGACGCGCTGCTGATGCCGGTAATACGCCCGTCGAAGCCGCGCATCAAAAACCATTCACCGCCATTGATCGGGTCCGGATAGAGCTGGCGCAGATGATGTTTGGCGCTGGGAAAACGCTCGTCCTGCAACAGGTCGGCCAGCTCTTTCGGGTACTGGGCCAGGCCAGGCGAACTGCGGTAGTAGCTGCGCAGCGCCTGGGCGTACTGGGTGCCGACCCAGAGCAACTGGTTTTCCCGGTCGCGGCGCGAGGCGGTGGCCCACAGTTCACCGGCACTGGCCAGGCCCATGCCCATCACCACAATCAGCATCAGCACGCCCAGGTAGGTGAAACCACCCTGGGAAGCCGGCTTACCACTCGGAATAAAGGCTGCCATCACGCGCCCTCCCTGTGGCACCGCTCTTGATGTCCGACACGCCGCCAGCGACGCCTTCAGGCGGTGGCACCATGACCCAGGTGTCCTTGCGCTCGGCAATCGGGTCCATCGGCGGGTTGCGCAGGTAGCGCAGTTCCACCAGTTGATCGAGGGAATCGGGGTAACGCCCGGTGTCGCCGTAGTAGTGATCCAGCGCCTCGCGCATGGCCGACAGGCTCTGACGCAGCGTGGTCTCCTTGGAGGCCTCCAGGCTGTTGAAGTAGCGTGGCAAGGCAATGGTCATCAGGGTTGCGATGATTGCCATGACCACCATCAGTTCCAACAGGGTAAATCCCTTTTGCCGGCGCATATGCTCACCACTCCCGGTACGCGATGCCGTTGAGGCCTTTGCCACGGGCCTTGGAGTAGACGTCGAAGACGTCCTGGCCATCCCGTGGGTTTTCCGCCGAACTGTCGTAGGAGCGCAGGCCCCAACCACCTTCGTCGTCACGCTTGACCGTCGCCAGCGGGTCGTGGGGAATGCGCCGCAGGAAGTAGAACTTGGCGCCCTTGGCACTGCGCACGTCACGCACGCCCTCGACCAGCACTTTCAGGTTCGGCGGATAGCCGCTGCTGTCCAGCGACTTCTCGATGTAGCCCGCATCGAAGGCCCGTTTGTAGGCATCGATGGCATCGCGGATCTGGTACAGCGCAGTGCGCAGATCCTGCTCCTTGCCACGGCGCACCAGGGTCTCGGTCAGCGGCGCGGCCATGCCGGCCAGCAGGCCGATCAGGGCCAGCGTGACGACGACTTCGATCAGGGTGAACCCGCGTTGCGAGGCGTTCATGATCAAGGCTTCCCGACGCTGATTTCGACGTTGGTGTTGGGGTTGACGCTGGTGTTGGTGGCAATCGGCCGATCCAGTTGCTGTGGTTGTACCGACGACTGCAGGCTGCGATCCGGCGCCTGGATGTGCATGCTGGTTTCGGTGCCGGTGGTGAACTCCATGTCCGACGGGCTCTGGTACGGCAGGTTGCGCACCACCCGTGGAGTGATCGACAGCACCAGCTCGGATTTGCCCACGGTGTCCTTGTTGCTGCCGAACAGGCGGCCAATACCCGGAATGTCGCCCAGCCCCGGAATCTTGTTGCCAGTGGAGCCATGGTCGTTACGCATCAGGCCGGCGAGGATCTGGGTTTCGCCATCGTGCAGACGCAGGGTGGTCTGGGCGTTGCGGGTGTCGACCTGGACCGGAATGGTGCCTTGGCGGGTCGGTTCCAGCGGCGTGGCGTTACTCACTTCCAGCGCAACCTTGATCGCCACTTCGTTGTTCAGGTGTACGGTTGGCTGCACTTCCAGTTTCAGACCGACGTCCAGGTAAGTCACGCTTTCGGTGATCACCGGCCCTTGGGTCGACGGCACCGAAGTGGCGCTGATGATCGGCACGCGCTGACCGATGTGGATACGCGCCTGTTCACGGTTGCTGACGCGGATCACCGGGCTTGCCAGGGTGTTGATGTCGTTGTCCTGGGCGTTGATCTTGGCCTGCGGCGACGGCGAGATGGTGATCCGGCTGGAGTTGATGCCCTTGAGCTGATCGAGCAGGGTCACTGCCGAACCATCGCTGTTGACCACGCCGAAGGTGTTCGGCCATTGCAGGCCAAGATCAAGGATGCGCTGGGTGGCGACTTCCATCACTTCCACTTCCAGCACCACTTCAGGGTTGGACTGATCCTGCGATTGCAGCAGCTTCTCGGCCATGCGGATCGCGTCGCCGGTGTCGCGCATGGTCAGGGTGTTGAGGCGCTCATCGACGAACACGTCACGGGTCTTGAGCATGGTCTTTACCATGTTCAGCGCGGTGTTGGCATCGATGCTGGTCAGGTAGAAAGTGCGCATCACCAGCTCTTGATAATCCTTGAGCTTCTGCGGCGAATCCGGGTAGATCAGCAGGGTGTTTTCGTTCACCACTTTCTGGTGCAGCTGGTTCTGTTGCAGCAGCAGCGCCACGGCGTCCTCGATGCGCACGTCACGCACGAAGATGGTGGCTTTCATGTCCGGGCGCAGGTCCTTGTCGAAGATGAAGTTCAGACCGGCGACCTGGGACAGCACTTCGAAAATGGTCTTCAGATTGGCATCGCGAAATTCCAGGGTCACCGGCTTGTCCAGGCGGGTGCGCAGCTGCGGGTACTGAATCACGTTGCGGCTCTGCACCAGACGGACGTTGCTTTGCAGTTCCAGGGCGCCTTCGTTGTTGGGGTCCAGTTCGAGGATCTGTTTGACCTGACGGTCGGCCCCGTAGATGTCACCGCGACGCAGATCGCCACGGGCCAGTTCGAGTTTTTCGTCGAGGCTGCGCATGTGATCGAGCTGACGGATGTTGTCCTGGGCGCGACGGTTGTTCGGCTCGATGGCCAGCACCCGCCCGTAGGTCAGGCGAGCGGTGGCGAAGTCGCGCTGGGTGCGGGCCATGTCGCCTTGGGCCAGCAGCGCGGTCACGGCGCGCGCGCGGCCGCTGGTCAGCGCCAGGTGAAGTTCGGTGTCCCGTGGGTTTTCGCGCAAACCTTCTTCGATCCGCGCCAGGCCGGCTTCGTACTGACCCGATTCCATCAGGCTGACGCCTTCATCCTTGGCCACCTGGGCCGAGCTGCAGGCAGCCAGACCGGCACACAGGCACATGCTCAAAAACAGACGGGATTTGTTCATTGCGCGCTCCCTACAGACAGAGTCTGGGACAAATGCAGAGGCAGATAGACCAGGCTCAGTTCCATGTCGGAAATCCGCTCGATCTTCCATGTTTCGTCGATTACATCCCCTTTGCGCACGACGTAAATCTTCTCGCCGTTCTGCAAGAACACCTGCAGATCGGTACGGTCATCCATCCGGCCGACGAACTGGAACGGCATCGGTGGTGCAGTCGGGGCCTGCACGACCGGGGCGACGGTGACGGGTTGCTCGGTGACGACGGCCAGGGTCGGCGCCGCTTTCCAGCTGCGGGCAGCGAACAGATCGCCGGCCGGGCCCAGGTCCTTGATTGCCGCTGGCGCCGCTGCAGCCTTGGCGGCCGGCGTTTTGCCGTCGGCGCTGGCCTTGGCGGGCGTGGCCACGGCGGCCACTTCCACATCGGCTTCTTCGGCCGGTTTGAAGGCATCGGAGAACCAGGTCAGCGCTGCCGCCGCACCCAGGAACGCCACCCAACCCACTACTCGTTTGCTGTTCATCATGACCTCGACAGGTAAAGGGTCATGCGGATCCGTCCGTTAAGGTCGGTGTCGGCGATCTTCTTGCGTTGCAACTCCAGGTCTTCCACCACCACCGCCGGCAACTGCCCGAGCAAGGCGTGCATGAAGCGCCGCAGTTGCGGGTAGCTGCCACGCACCGGCAGCAGAATCTGATAGCGGGCCAGGTGAGTCTTCGGATCGATCCCCAGCGAGTACTCGCCCCGTGCCAGGGTGATGCGTTCCTGGGCGGCCAAGGCGTAGATCTTGTCGATGGCGACGGTGGCCTGCGGCTGCGACGGCAACTTGCTGCGGAAATCATCGAGCTGGCGCTGCGGCACCACCGGAGCGGCCACCGTGCCGTCTTCGACCTTGGCCAGGTACTCGCGGGCTTCGCGGGTCTGCTGGCTGAGGCTTTGCAGCGACTGCCAGTCCGGCAGCAGACCGGCCAGGCCGTACACCAGCGCAACCACCACCAGGGCCATGCCAGCCAGGCCAGGCACGCCCAGACGTTGCAGGTATTCACGGACGATCAATTTAGGGATTTGCATCGCCGATCTCCCAAGTGGCCGACAGGTTGAAACGAACCGGTTGCTCCGGCACGTTGGTCACGATTTCGTGGCTCAGCAGCGACACGTCGGACAGCTCGTCGGTTGCCTCCAGGCGCTGGTGGAAGTCGAGCATGGCTTCCAGGTCCCGGGCTTCGGCGCTGATCCGCACCTGGCCCTTGCGTGCATCCGGAGTCAGGCTCAGCAGTGCGACGTTTTCCCGAGGCATGGCTTCAAGGGTGGAGAACAGGCGCTCCCAAGGGCGGCGCAGCTGTTGCGAGACCTTGCGCATTTCCGCCAGGTTCTGTGCCTGTTCGCGGGTTTCCGCCGGGCTCAGGCTGACTTTGCCGCCGGTGCCGGTACCTGTGTCGCCGCTGAGTACGCGCTGGGTGGTCTGCAGGTGGCCTTGCTGTTGTTCGGCCTCCCCGCTCAGGTGTTGCTGAACCACCATGCAGGTCAGCGCCAGTACCACACCGACGGCCAGCAGGCTCCAGCCCAAAGGGGTCGACCGGCTGCGGGGTTGAAAGTCGAGCATCAAGGCGCGCATATCAGGCCACCGCCCGGGACATGACGTACAGGCAATCGTGTACGCCAGCCCGGTCCTCTTCGAGGGTCCGCAGGTGCACGCCGTGAATCTCGGGGTGCGATTCGATGCGCGCCGGAGCGTGCAGGTAAACGTTCAGCGGCCGTTCGCTGGTGGAGGCCAGCAGCTGGCTTTCACGGCCGATCAGCGCGGTCAGCGCGGCATCGCTGTCGTTGCTGCCCACCGAACGCACCGAGGTCCAGCGCCCTTCGCGGGCGACCAGCAACACGCTGCGTACGGGTTCTGCGACCACGAACAGGAAGTCGCCGGTTTCGAAGCTCTTGTCGAAGTGGTTGAAGGCCGCCATCAGGTACGGCTGCACCGACTTCAGATGCAGTTTGCGAGCGCTGGCCAGTGCGCGCAGACGCTCCAGCAAATCCTGTGGCAGCGCCGTGGCGATCCGGTCGTAGCCGGCAGGCTCGGCCGAGAGCACCAGGCTCCAGGGCTGGTTCGCCACGCCGTACAGGTCTTCGAAGCACAGTTGGGCGAAACCCTGCAGTTCGTCGGGGCTGCTGATCTGCTCACTCCAGGGCACCAGGCAGAAGCGGCTGAAGTGACCGGAAACCACCACGGTCAGCTCCGAGCCTGCGCGGGCATGCTCGCCCAGCAGGCGGTCGAGGGTTTCCAGGGCCACGGTCCAGGCGCCGAAGCCTTCGTCGATGTAGCCGACGCTGCCCAGCCACAGGGTTTGACTGCCCTGACGCTGACCCAGGCCGACACCACTGGCGCCGATGACGGCGACAAAACGCTCACGAGATAAAAGTGACACGATTGATCTCCTCGAGAGTGGTCCGGCCTTGTTGCACCAACTCCAGCGCGGATTCGCGCAGCAGGTGCAGTCCATGTTTGCAGGCGTGCGCCTTGATTTTGGTGATCGGCTGGCGCTCGACGATCATCTGCCGCAGTTCGTCGTCCAGGTGCAGCAGCTCGGCGATGGCGCTACGGCCGCGATAACCGGTGCCGCGGCAGTGACCGCAGCCCTTGCCGTGCACGAAGTGGTAGTGGTCGACCTGTTGCGGATCCAGGCCCGAGGCTTCCAGTTCTTCGGCGCTTGGGGTGTAAGGCGCGCTGCACGTGGCGCAGACCAGACGGATCAGACGCTGGGCCAGCACCGCATTGAGCGCCGAGACCAGGCTGTAGGGATCGATTTCCATCTGGGTGAAACGGCCGATCACGTCGAACACGTTGTTCGCGTGGATGGTGGTGAACACCAGGTGCCCGGTGAGGGCCGATTGCACGGCGATCTGTGCGGTGTCCGGGTCGCGGATCTCACCGACCATGATCTTGTCCGGGTCGTGACGCAGGATCGAGCGCAGGCCGCGGGCGAAGGTCAGGCCTTTCTTTTCGTTGACCGGGATTTGCAGCACGCCCGGCAGTTGATATTCCACCGGGTCTTCGATGGTGATGATCTTGTCCACGCCGTGGTTGATCTCGGTGATCATCGCGTACAGGGTGGTGGTCTTGCCGCTACCGGTGGGGCCGGTCACCAGCACCATGCCGTAGGGCTCGGCGGCCAGGCGGCGCAGCTGGCGCAGGGTTTCCTCTTCGAAGCCCAGGGCCTGCAACTGCACGCCGCAGACCTTGTCGGCCAGGTCCTGTTTGTCGAGCACCCGCAGCACTGCGTCTTCGCCGAAAATGCTCGGCATGATCGACACCCGGAAGTCGATCTGCCGACCGTTGATGCCGATCTTGAAGCGACCGTCCTGTGGCACGCGTTTTTCGCCGATGTCCAGTTCGGCCATGACCTTGACCCGGGAGATCACCTGTTCGGCGAACTCGCTGCCCTGGATCTTGGAGATATTGTTGAGCACGCCATCGATGCGGTACTTGATCACCAGGCCGCTGCCGGTGGTGCCCAGATGGATGTCACTGGCGTGCATCTTCAGGGCATCGTACAGGGTCGAGTTGACCAGCTTGACCACTACGCTGGAGTCTTCGCTGATGCTGGTCAGCGACAGGGTCTGCAGGTTGTCGATTTCGATATTGCCGTCCGACTGCGCATTGAGCGATTCCACCGCGTGGAAGCTCTCTTCGTGGCGTGCCAGGTAGGCTTTGAGGTCGTCGGCGTGCACCAGGTGCAGCGGCGCGCCGTGCAGGCAATCGTCGATCCAGGCCAGGCGCGCGGTGTCGAAGGGGTCGGCGAACACACCGATGACCGCATCGTCGTGACGCAGCAGGATGAATTCGCGCTTGAGGCATTGGGCCAGGGTGACCCGGTCGAATACCGGCGTCGCCTGGAACAGGGCGTCGGTGTCGAGCACCGGATAATGCAGGGTGGCGCCCAGACACTGAATGAACGGCATCGGCGCCAGTTCGCTCAGGTCGGCAAGGGCATTGAGGACGCGTTCGCCGGAAGCGGCGGCCAGGATGCGAGCCTGGGCTAATTGTTCACTGGTAAACCGGGTCGGTACGCAGTCCAGCGGCACAGCATCGACGACAAGTGACAGACGGTCCATGGCTTGCTCTCCAACGCCCGGGGCTTTGAGCCCTGTCGGCGCGGCGAGCAATTGCGGCGGGTGCCGGAACGTCTTGTCGCGCCATTACTCCCCGGTGAGCAGTTGTTCGTCGTCTGGCGCTTTGGATACCGTTGAACCTCGTCGGCGATCCGCAAGCACCCAACTTCCGTCGTACAACTGCAGCGGGAAACTTTCGGTCCTGCTCTGGCGTCGTTCGACAAAGCCTTCGGATGGGCTCGCGTTCGCGTTGGGTTCGCGTTTCACCTCAAGAAGATCGCAGACTGCACGGGCCAATTCCGCCAATGGAAAAGGTTTGAACAGGATGTGGCTGACTCCCAGCTCCCGGGCCCTTTCGCAAACCTCTGCGGTGGGGTGCCCCGTAATCAGCACGAAATGGCATTTCCTGTTCTGGCGGACGGCATCGAGCACCTGAAAGCCTTCCATATCGGGCAAACGGTAATCGAACACCATCACATCGGGTGAAAAGCGTTCGGCTTCGCCAATCGCCGTCTCACCGTTGTGAGCTATCCGGACTTCCAGTGCTTGCGCCTGCAGGTAACCTTGCAGGTTTTCCGCCAGCAGCTGTTCGTCTTCAACAACCAGTACTTTTTTGTTCAACAAGGTGGACTCCTTGAAACCGCAGGTCCGAATACCGAACCTGGTAGAGTGCGCGCCTTGATAGGTCTAACGCACACTTCATGCCAGGCTGAGCGCCGGTAATTTTAAGTCTTCATGTCCTTGAATTTACTGACAATGCCTTTTTGTCCACGTCCCCCATTCCCCACAAACGGGGGAAACCGAACGGGTGCGCGTCGAAGCCATTCCCCACTTTTGGGGGCAAGCCTTCATTCGTCGTCGATTCGTTCGATCCGGTTGCCGGCGCGCAATTGCGCCAGAACCTGCAGGCGAGCCTGGACATGTTTCTGTCGGGCAAGGTACGCCCGTACCATGTCAAGTCCTTGCTCTTGTGTGACATCGCTTGCCTCCATTCGGTTCTCTAAATAGATCAAATGCCATCCAACTGGCGTACGCACCGGTTCGCTGATGGCCCCCGGTGCCAGGGCGAAAGCCGCCGCCTCGAACTCGGGCATCATACGTCCACGGGGGAAGTAGCCCAGTTCGCCGCCCTGGCTGGCGGATTCATCTTCGGACGACTCGCGCGCGACAATGGCAAAGTCCGCAGGCTGTCCGATTTTTTTACGGATTGCCTCCAAGCGTAGTCTTGCGGCGGCTTCAGTGGAAGCCTCCGCACCCTGAGGCACCTTGATCAGGATATGCCTGACCTGAATCTGTTCAGGCTGGTTCATCTCGGCACGATGCTCGTCGAAGAACGCCTTGACCTCCTTCTCGTCCGGCTGACCGGCCTTCTGGATCTCAGCCTGGTTGAGTTCGGCGTAAACCTGCTGTGCCGCCAGCTCGCGACGGGTGTAATCGGTGTAGGTTGCCTCATTGAAGCCGGCATCCTCAAGCCTGCGTGCAAACGATTGCGCTCCGCCCATGGCTTGACGGGTCTGGTCGACCTGGCTCTGCACCCTGGCGTCGCTGATCTGCACCCCGCGCTTTTGCGCTTCCTGCCACAGCAGTTCCTTGTCGATCAGCGCATCCAGCGCAGCATTGCGCAGCTTTTTATAGGCCGTGGGGTTACGGATGCTTGCCACCGCCCTGCCCTGATCCTCCAGGTACTCGGCGAAGTAGCGCTCCAGGCGCATCTGGGTGATTTCCTCGCCGTTGACCCGTGCCGCGATCGGTTCATTGCTGCTGAACGCATGGCTGCTGAATGTCATGGGCACCCACAACGACAACATAACCAGCACCGTGTTGAGCTTCATGTTCGACCTCCAGTCAAGGCATGGCGGTAATGGGTTTGTAAGGGGCAACCAGATAGAAACGCTGGTCGGGCAAGTCCACGGTGACCACGTGGGCGCCGCTCAGGCCCAGGCGGCGGCCCGGACCGAAGCTGATCAGCGGGGTCAGGCCGGTGTCGAAGTCATGCAGGCTCTCCAGAGCGCTCACCAGTTTTTCGCGGCTGGCGTCGCGCCCGGCCTGTTTCATGCCTTCGCTGAGCAGCATCATCGAGCTGTACGCGCCGACCTGCAGCACCGCATGTTCGCCGCCCAGGCGTTGACGCTCGCGCAACTGGGTCAGGGCCATGCGCCCGGCCTGGGTCCAGTCGCTGGGCACGAACGGATACGCCAGGAACACCCGCCGGGAAAATCCGCTGGGCACTTGCAGCAAGTCGCCCGCGACCTGATTCGAGGCGGCGAACAGGTAAGGCACCTGCCCCGCCGTCTCCAAGCGTGCGGCCAAGCTGCTGAAGCCTGTGCTGCTGCCCAGGTAGAACACCGAGCGCGAGCCCAGAGGCAGGTCGTCCTGCGCCGATTGATAGGCTTGCAGACGGACTTTCTGCCAGGCGTTGTCTTGCAGGTATTGGGCGAGCTTCTGCGCCGCCTCGCGCTGGCCGGGTTCGTCCGGGTAGGCGATCAGCGTCGGCCCCTGGAGCACCCGCAGGCTGGCGGCGGCGTAATCGGCCAGGGCGATCATCTGTTCGCGCAACCCCGGCAGCGGCTCGAAGATCTGCCGGCTGGCCTGGGCCGCCCCCTGCAGCGACAGCGGTCCGATCAGCGGCACGCCGGCCTGATCCAGGCGTGACGCCAGTTCCGAGTCCAGCGCCGGCACCAGCGGGGCAATCAGGGCGAAGACCTGTTCCTGTTCGATCAGCCGGTTGAGGGCCTGCTCGGCGCTGGCGCGGTCGGGCCCCGGATCGAGAATCGTCAGGCGCAACTGCCGGCCATGAATGCCGCCCGCCTCGTTGATGCGCGCCACGCTGCCACGCAGCACCGCCGCCACCGTGGCGCCCTCCTCGCCCAGCGCGCCGCTGTTCGGCAGTAAGGTGCCCAGGTGCAGGCTGTCGGGGCTCAGGCCCGGATCGCGGTCGTCGGCCAGGCGTTTCAAATACGCCGTGAGGTTGCGCTGATCGTTCATCGACAGCACGAAGCGCGGCATCGCCGGGTCCAGATGGTTGTTGGCCGGGTCGCGCCCTTCCTGCACCGCACGGGCCAGGGTGCCGTCGGTATAGGACGGGTAGCTGCGCCCGTTGATCTGTTGCTGACCGTAAGTGCTGGTCAGCCGCGACCAGCTCAACTCCGGCGGCCGCACCCCGCCTTCCGGACGCCCCTGGCCGTCGGCACCATGGCAGTTGGCGCACGGCAGGCTGGTGGCCGGCAATAGCGTGCCCGCCGCGCCGATCCGCGCCATGATCGGCTCACCGCTGGCCGACACGCCCTCGCGGTACAGGCGTTTGCCGGCGCTTTCATTGGCATTCAATGTCAGCGCCTGGGCAGCCAGGTTCAGACCGCAACAGAGCAGCAGGCCGAGGATCAGGGCGCTTTTCATGACCCGGACTCAGCGACCGGCCACGGGCATTGTCAGCAGCTGCAAGCGCTGGGCAATGGCGGCGGCCGGGGCATCGGGACGGATCTTGCTCCAGCGCTTGTTGGCCACATCGCCGACAATCAGCTGGGTCGAATGTTGCTCTGGAGTCGGCACGATCTGGCCGATTCGGCTCAATACAAGGTCCATTTGCGCCTTGTCGCCAGTTAGAAAAAGCCAGTGGGGCCCATCGACGCCCTGCTTCAAGGTGTAAGCCTTGAGTACCGCCGGTGTATCGCGCAGCGGATCACTGGTAAGGGAGATAAAGGTCACGCCGTCCGCCTTGTCGCCCAGCACTTCACGTACTTCCTTGAGCTTCTGGGTGATCAGCGGGCAGGCATCGTTGCAGCTGGTGAAAATCACGTTGAGCAGCACCACACGGTTCTGCAGGGCATCGCTGTAGAAACGCAGGGTGTTGCCGTTCTGGTCCTGCAGGGGCGTATCGGTGAACCAGGTCTTGGCGTCGCGGGTGCCACCCGCCGGTTGTGCAGCGGGAGCTGACGATGCCGCCACTTCCGAACCAGGCGCCGGTTGCACATGACCCTCGTGGGAAAACGCCATGAAGCTAACGACGCAAAAGCATAAAGTCAGGCAGATCAAGGCGAGGGCTTTCATGGCTGATGCTCCATGGCGATGGCGGTGTGCTTGGCGTGGACGTTGCGTTCGCCGCTGAGTTTCTCGACCTGCTGGCTGAGCACTTTCGGATCGGTGAAACCGTAGTAACGGGTCCAGTGGCGGCTGTTGCCGTCGCCCACCAGAATCAGCGGCTGATGGCTCTTGAAGTCACCGCTGAAACTGCCCAGGCCCTTGAGGGTTTCGTTGACCGACTGCGGGGAACCTGTGAGCCAGCTCCAGCCCGGCCCTTTCTGGAAGGCGCGGGCGTATTCGTTCAAACGCTTGGCGTCGTCGCGCTGCGGGTCGATGCTGATCGACACCAGCTGCACTTCCTCACCGACCCGCGCGCCCAGCTGGGTCTGCACCTTGCCCATGATCGAGGACACCACCGGGCAGACCGTGGTGCAACTGGTGTAGATGAAGCTCATGACCACGATCTTGTTGCTGACCAGGTCCTTTTCCAGGCTCACGTTCTTGCCGTTCTGATCCACCAGGGTCACGTCGGCGAACTTGACCTGGGCGCTCTCCGAGGAAGCGCTCTTGGCCGACATGTCGTGGCCGGCGTGTTCATCCGTCGAATGGGCCATGGCCTGGCCGATGCCGACGGCTAGCAGGCAGAGTGTCAGCAGTCCACTTTGTGCAAATCGGTTCATGTCGATGTCCTCTTCAATGAGCGTGCTTTCAATGCGCGTGCTCCGGCAACACCCGAACGCTGGCAAATGTTTGATCGCCGAAGTTCATGCCCAGGGACGCGGCACGGACGTGCAGGTACCAGGCGCCGTTCTGGTTCAGGGTGACCGGGGCTTCATAGACGCCGTCGCCGACGTCCCGCGCGGTGACCGTTTGTGGCCGTGAACTGGGAGCCAGGAAGTAACGCACCTGCACGTCTGTCACGCCGCTGCGGCTGGTCTTCTGTTTGCCCTGGACGATGCGGAACCGCACGGTGTAAGGGCTGCCCAGATGCGTGGTGGATTTGTCGAGCATGAACTCCACTTTCGGCACGCCGGCGGTTTGCGGGGCGCTGTCGTTGGTCTCCACCACGGTGCTGAAGCAGTGCACGATGCTCGGTTGATTGAGCAGGAAAGCCACGTCGAAACGCCCGGCCGGCGGCAGTTTGATCCGCGAGCTGTACAGCCCTGGTTCGACTTCGCGCAGGCTGCGGTCGATGACCATCGCTGCCCGCGCCACTTGCCCGCGGTTGGGGTAACCGGACATCGGCGCGTTCATGCCTTCGGCGTAGAAGTAGGTGGTGTTGTCCACCGGGTTGACCACGTACACCGAGTTCTCGTCCCGCGACACCGCCAGGCTCGAGGCCAGCGGCAAGTCACCGGCCATGCGCGGCGACTGGGTGCCGGCTTCGAAACCCTGGGTGATCGGCTTGCGGCCTTCGCCCAGCGACGCCAGGTTGATCATGGTCACCTTGGACGATGCCAGCCCGCGAACGTAGGCGTAGTTCTTGGTGAACACCACCTGGTAAGGCTCGGCGGACACGTCAAGGTCATGGATCAGTGCGTCGTTGGCGGCGTCGATCACCGACGCCTGGTTTTCCAGGGTGTTGAGCACGATGCCGAAGCGACCGTCGGCGCTGAAGCCCATCGGGCCCAGGCCCTGCTTGAGCTTGATCACCCGCCGCACCGACTGGCTCGCGGCGTCGACCACCGTCACCGTGCCGTCCCTGCCATCGGCCACGTAGGCGGCACCGGACAGTGGCGAGTAGACCACCGACAGCGGATGTGAGCCGGTCTTGAGCTGTTTGATCAGGGTCAGGCTGGCGATGTCGATGATGCTCAGGGTGCCGTCGTCGCGGTTGGTAACGAAGGCGAAGCGGCTGTCCTTGCTGAAGGCGATTTCGTGGTGGCCGCTGCCGGTTGGCAGGTGCTTGAGGGTCTTGAGGCTCACGCTGTCGATCACAGTCACGCCTGATAGCTCAGCGGTCTTGGCGTTGTTGCCGACCCACAGCAGGCGCTCGTCCGGTTGCAGGGCCACGCGCACCGGGTTACTGCCGGCGGCCACCGAGTCGATCACCTTGAACTGTTCGCTGTCGATCACCGCAACTTCGTCAGCGGTGGGCATCGAGACGAATACCCGCTTGTTGTCCTTGGGAGTGACCCAGTCCATCGGCGGTTGCTTGATGTCGATCCGCGCCATGGTGCTGGTGATGCCGCCCACCGAGACAGACGGATCCACCACCATGACACTGGCATCGCGGTTCATCACCAGCAGGAAATAACTGTTGAGGTCGAGCAGCGGCCGTGCGCCGATGTTCGATCTGAGGAAGGTGCTCACCCGCGACTTGCAGCTCTTGTCGCGGCCCTGGGCCTGATCGGCGGCGGTCACCTCCGGGTCGATCCATGCACCGGGAGCGACGCCCGCCAGCGGCTGACCGGAGGCCTTGTCCGTCACGCGAAATTGCACGTCGGCGAACTCGCCTTCGCGCAGTACCCCGTCCTTGGCCAGCGCCCGCACTTCGAGCGCCACCGACACACCGTCGCGCTCAAGGGTCTGACCTTTCCAGGTGTTGGGCAGCGCGACCTCGCTGAGCAGGGTTGGCGGTGTCGTGCGCGATACGCCGTACCAGATCAGCGCAGCGCCGACGGCGAGTGCACAACTGGCAATTGTGATGGTCCTGTTCATTGCAAAACTCCCGTTCAGATCCTTGCCCACGACCCACCTGTATCTGTAGGAGCGAGGCTTGCCCGCGAATGCTTTATCAGCCACCGCTTGAAACCGAGGTGTCCCCTTCGCGGGCAAGCCTCGCTCCTACGGGGCTGGTGTGATTCCACCACCCCGTCCCCCCACCCTACGGCGCTGGCGCCGGTTCAGGCTCGTTGGTCACCCGCAGCAGCCCCCACAGCCCTGCGGTATTACCGAAGGACGCGTTGTCGCGGTACAGGTAGTCCCCCGCTATCGCATTGCTGCCCCCGGCGCTTGGGTGCATGAAGCTGAAGTGCGCCGCCGGCAACACGCTTTCCCTGGCGCCGATGTACATCGACATCGGGTTGTAGCCGAACTTCACCGAACCGATCCCCGGTGCTCCCATCGGGTAACCACCCAAATCGCTCTTCTCCGACACGAACGGGTTGACCGACCAGACGTGACCATCAAGCTGGAAGGTCGAACCGCGACTGCCACCGGACGGCATCAGGATGTGCGTACGGAACGGCTGGCCCGGTTTGACATAGAACACCGGCGTTTGCGGATCGCCCCCCACCAGCGCGTTGCTGTAGGCCTGGTGCGCGTTCGGTACGTTGCCGTAGGTGCCAGGGCTGCCGGCGTGACCGAACGGTGCATCCGGGGCCAGGCCGAAGCGGAACCACATCGGTTCGACCTTGTAGTTGATGGCCATGCTGGCGTTGTCCTTCGGATCGTTCGGTACGCCATTGCCTTCCGAGGCAATGCCTTCCACCGGCCGCCCATTGGCCCAACGAGTGTTCAGGGCGCGCTGCCAGACCATCGCGAAATCACGATAGGCGGTCTGGCCCGGTGCGGTCACCGTGGCCGAGGCGCGCTTGGCATCCTCGACCCAGGTGGAGCCGATCGGCAGCACACTCATCGCACCACCCAGACCTTTTTGCGGTTGCTTGATGACATCCGCCGGGGTGAAGTTCAGCCCGCCGAACTCCACCGCCGTGGCGTTGATGTTGTCGACGTTGCGACCCAATTGGGTGATCGGCTTGCCTTCACGCTCCAGGTGCCCGGCGTAGTACTGATAGGTACGGGTCGGGTACGCGCCAGTGTTGCCAGCACGCGGTGGGACGGTCTGGATCGGGTTGGCACCGACGTTGGCGCCGTCGGACTTGGTGATGTCATAGGACAGCAGTTGCGCGTGCAGGCCCACATGGCTCGATGGCCGCAACAGGTTGTTGTTGAAGGTGGTCGAGCCCATCCCGTCGTTGCGGTCACGCTTGGCCAGGCCTTGCAGGATCGCGGTTTGCGCCAGGTCCGGCATGACACTTGGCAGACGGTTTTCCAGGGTGATGTTGATGCAGTCACCGGCCGCCGCGCGCAGGATCAGCGGCTCGACAGGTACACCGGGCTTGAGCTTGCCGGTGGTCGGATCGAGATCGCCCTTGCGCACATACAGGACCGCAGTCGGGTCATGCAGCGGCCCGCTTTGCCCGCCGATGGTGAAGGTCTCGCCATCTTCCGGATCGGTCACTGTGACCTGTGGAATGTTCACCGTGCGCGAGTTCAGCACCAGGGTGCCGCCTGCCGGTTTCAACGGCCCGCCGACATGCTGGCCGATACCTTGCGGATCACCGATGGTCAGGCCCAGCGGATTGCTCAGGATGTCGTTGGCCAGCGCCGCCACCACTTCGTAGTTGCGTTGCACGGTCGGACGAGTCCCGATGCCGTTGGGGTTGGCGCCAATGCGTGGGCAAATGCCGTCGAACGCCACGGTGTTGCGCATACCGGTCGGTTTCGGGTTGTTCGGCAACGCGAACAGGTCGCTGCGTTGTGCGGTGTAGTTACGCATCACGCCCCAGATGCCGTTCCAGTAACCCTCGATGGACGCGTCCATGGTGTACAGATAGTCACCGGTGGTCGCCGCCGCGCTGGAGATCATCGACACCGGCGCATTGAAGCCCATCTGTTCGGAGATACCGACCATCTGCGACGCGCGCCAGCCGGAGTTGGAGCTGTTGCCGAAACCGGAACCGCTCTGCAGCCATTTCACGCCGTGCAGGGTGACGTTGTGCTCCTCTTCGTGGCCGCCGGCATGCACCCGCAGCCGCACGTTGTCGCCGGTGTAGGTACGCAGCATCGGGGTGAACGGGTCACCCGCTTCGGCGCCGCCCTTGTTGATGTGTGGCGGGAACAGCGTGGTGCCGCCGGTTGGCCCGGTGGCCGAGGTGATCAGGTTCGGCGCCAGGTTCATCGCCGGGATCGCACGGTCGGTACGGCTTTGCATGGCGTACGCCAGGTCACCGCCCAGGCCGTCGGCCTGCATGCCGCGCTTGCCGTCAGGGCCGACCTTGTTCGGGTCGAACACCCGCAGGGCCAGCGGTTCGTTGCGATAGTTGACGACGAACATGCCTGGGTCATCCACCGAGACTGCCTGCGGGCAAGGTCGGCTCGGGCAGCCCGGCATCACGCCGCCGCGCAATTCCACCACCGATTCGAGCAACTGACTGGTGTTGTCGCGCACCGGCGGGTTGATCGCGTAGCGGAAGCTGTCGGCCGTGGCCGGGAAGGCTTGCGCGTTCGGCACGCCATCGGGACCCGCGCCCACATACACGCCGGCTTCATAGGCGTGCTGGAAGTCGCTGTACTCGAGGAAGAACTCACGGAAGCTGTCGTTCTTGCCGTCGCCATCGAGGTCGCCGGTGGAAATCACCGCCTGCCATGAAGTCGGCCCGCCGTCCTGGCGCGCACCGCTGTACAGCGGCTCGCCGGTTTCGGCGTGGAACCAGGTGGAACCGGCAGGTTCAGCCAGCACGGTGGCGTACAGACCAATCTGCTGGTGAGTCGATGGGCCGAGGTGGTCGTGGGTGAAGATGGTGCCCAGGCCACGGTCAACGCCATAGGTATTGATCACAGGGTCGACGAACCAGCGCTGCATGGCCGTCCGCGCCCCCACCCAGTCGGCCCGGCCATACTGGCCGAAGAACGGGTGATTCTTGGCTTTCGGACAGGCTGGAGTGCCGTCGCGCGGGTCGGTGCCTTCGCACTGGTTGTACTCGCGAATGGCGTGGATGCGTTCCTGCACGGCACCTGGGGAGAGCACGCCGTCTTCATAGTTCCAGCCGTTGGACGAACCATCCGCCGCAGTCAGGTCCCATTTCGGCAGGTGAATGTGCTGGCCGATCACGTCGGTCGGGGTGCGCACCTGATAGTCGTCCATCTCATAGACGGCCGGCACCAGGTTGGTTTGCTGGTATTGCACGCAGTCGAAGGTGTTCATGCGCATCACCAGCGGCTCTGGCGGACGCTGCTTGGTGATCACCGGCCAGGCGTCTTCCCACAGCGCCAGGATGCGTGCCTGCGGGAAGTGGTAACCGACTTTGTTGTACACCGCGTCGAACTGGATGTTTGCCGCCTTGTAGATCCGCGGACGGTCGGCGGTGAAGGTCGAGGCACCGACGAACGACATGCCGTCCATGCGCTCGCCGCTGGCGAATTCGCCGGTACCCGCGCTGCTGGTCAGGCGTTTTTGCCGGTCATCCATGCAGGGTTCGTAGTACGGCGCGCCGGCAATTGGCAGAGCACCGTTGGTGCGGAAGTTGCGCGCCACGATCTGGCTGCCGGGCAGCACGGCGTAGCTGGGGTGTTCCTTTTTGGCGTGGAAAGCCATGGCGGCCTGTTCGACCTCTGTGCCTTCTTCCGGCAGATAGATCGGTTTGGCACGGGTGACTGTCTTGGAGAAATCCAGCGAAGTGGTGATGGTCTCTGCCTCGCCACCTTCGGATACGCCGCCCAAGGCATGGCGCGGTAAGCCGCCGTCCCAGCCACCGGACTGATTCGGATCGAGGTTGGCCCACAGCGCCTTGCCAGTGGCTTTCAGGGCTTGCGCGGTGGCGGCGTCGAGCATGTCCAGCGGAGGCGTCGGAGGGCGCTGGCCCACAGAGCTCTCCATGCCACCGATCCAGAATGGATAGCCAGGGTTTTTCAGGGTGCCGTCGGCGTTGCGGTTGGCTTCGCTGCGATCGATCAGCGCGAGCGAGCCGATGGCTTGAGAGCCACCGCCATGGTGTTCGCCGTCATCGTCATCTTCCTCGTCATCATCGTCGTCGTTGGCGGCCACCAGGGTCTCGCCGAGTTTCGGAATGACCGCAACTTTGCCCGGCATCGGCGCCATGGCTTTGCCGGGCAGCGGCACGACGGCCGGAATCGGCGTGCCGGCCACGATCTCGCCATCGGGCAAGGCTCGTGCACCTGCCGCCGGTTTGCCGTTGCGCAGCGCAAAAGGTTCAGTGTGGAAGCCATCGGCACCTTGTTGCGAGACCTCCAGTTTGGTGCCTTCTTCGAACACGTCGTGTACCCGCCACATGGCCCACATGCCTTGGGCGAAGTGCGGATAGAAGTGGCAGTGGTAGATCGCATCGCCCGCTACCCGGTTGCGGTTGCCCGAACCGCCGTTGGCGATTTCATAGGTGTAGCCGGCACCCGGACCGATGCCCTGGGCGTCGACGTAATCGGAGTTGTCGTCATTGGGGTTGAACAGCCACTGATGGCCGTGCAAGTGGAAGATATGGTGTTCGTAGCCGTTGTGCGTATTGCGGAATTTGACGAAGTCGCCGATGTAGCTATGGGCAACGTTCGAAGGCTCCGACGGGTACAGTGCCGCGGTGGCCTTCACGCCAACCTGATCGGCGCGGGGAGTCTGGCCCGGAGTGATGCCTTCAAGGCCGGCGTTGGCCGGAACGTCCACCAGCATCGCCACGTCGCCAACGGTGTGGGCGCTGAGGAAGAACTCTTCGTAGGCGCAGGACAGGCAGTCGTGCATCGGGCCGACGCCCAGCCGGTTGGCGACCACTTCGGCACCCATGCCACCGGAACCGTAGTTGATCATGAAGGAGTCACGCGTCGGCTCCAGCACGTGGGCCATGACCGGGTCGGCCCAGTAAGCGGGGAACGCCTGGGTCACCGCGGTTTCATCCTGGAATTGCGCGGAGAAATCGCGGAACGGCTCAAGCCGGTTGGGAATCGCCGGGTTGCGCTTGCCGACGCTTTCCAGCGGATAGGTCGCGGCGGGGAAACTGCCATCGGCGTTGCTGCCCATGACAATCGCATCGGCTTCGCTGGAGACGATTTCATTGCCGTCGACCATGTTGATGATCGGCTTGCCGGCTTTGCCTTCGCGAATCCAGGGCTCGCGCTGCGGGTAGCGTGCCTGGTAGTCGACGATCGGATGACCGGCCGGAGTACGACCGGTGCTGGCCAGGCGCATCTCTTCTTCGGTGATGGTGTTGCGGTAGCTGCGGCCGTTTTTGGGCATGACCGCCACCTGGCCGAACAGGCCGTTGGCATTGTTGCCGGCGGCACCCTCGCTGCCGAAAGTGGCACCACGGCTGCTGACCGTGAACGCGCCTTCGCGTTCGGCGAACAGGGTGTAGGAACGACTGGCGCCGGGGGCGATCAGGGTGTTGGCGTTGCGCCCGGTGAACGAGGAGATGTCATCGATGCTGTTGACCGCCTGCATGCCGTTGACCTGAAAGCCGACATGGCGGTCGGCGACCTGCTCGTCGACCTTGAACTGATCGGTGTTGCCGGCTTCGATTTCGCCGCCTTCTTCTTCCTCTCCTTCCTCTTCCTCCTCACCGCCATCGTGGGAGCCGGGGTTGGCCTGGTACGCCAGCAGGTTCTGCAGGTTGACGGTCAGGCAGTCACCGGCAGCGACCCGCAGCACCAGCGGGCGCGGACGCTTGTCGGCGCGCAACGAAACCTTGCCCGGTACCGCCGCACCACCCTGCTCCAGGGACACCTGATTTACATCGACCACATCCCGGCGCAGGGCGTACATCATGCCGTTGACGTTCTGTGCCCCCAGGCGGTTGAACATCAGTGGCTGGTCCAGCGCCACGACGTTGGCCACCAGGTTGCGTTCACACCGCGCTGCGGCTTCCGCGACCTCGATACCGAGTACAGAGGCGGCTAATACAAGCCACGGAAGGAGGTTTGGGACATGGTGTATTCCGATCATGATCACGAGCCTCGAAGTGGGTGCTCACAGGGAATAATTCTCGACAAATCCCCTTGAGCAATCCGCATGCCATAAAAAATTCATTGGTTTTTCATGGGGTTGTGATTGCCACTTAATTCAGCGGGGGAAATTCCCCACTTTTTCCCCACTTTTTCGCCGGGGTTCCCATTCCCCAATGTTGGGGAAACCCGCCCCGGTTGTTCAGCTACAACGGTGCGTCCGCCGACAGGCCCTGCAGGCGCCGATACTGCTTCAGGACGCTGGGCACATAACGCTGGGTTTCGGCGAACGGCGGGATCACCCCGCCACGGCTGAGCACGGCCTGGGGACCTGCGTTGTAGGCGGCCACGGCGAGGGCCATGTCGTTGTCGAACAGGGTCATCAAACGCTTGAGATAACGGGCGCCGCCCTGGATGTTGGCGTTGGGGTCGTAGACGTCGGTCACCCCCAGTTCCCGGGCGGTGTCGGGCATCAGCTGCATCAGGCCACCGGCACCCTTGGGCGACACCGCGCTGGGGTTGTAACCGGACTCGTTCTGGATCACCGCATGCAGCAGCGCGGCGGGCAGTTGATTGGCTTCGGCGGCCTTGGAAACCAGTTCGGCGTAAGGCCTGGCGGCAATCATCTGGGGCTGCTGATCGAGACTGACCACCGCCGCCTCGGGCTCGCGAATGACCTTTTCGTAGTGGCGGCCCGGGCGGTGGACGTTCGACAGAACGAAGTTGCCTTTGGCGTCGACCGAGACGAACACATCGGCCTGTGCGACGCCGCCCAGCAAGGTCAGGCCGAGCAATCCCGCGGTGAGAGTTTTCATTGTTCTACCTCCCCTGCCCGGCCTGAAAAATTGGGGGATATGCCCCAGTGACCGGTCGTTTATCAGCCATGAGCAAGCACTGTGCCGAAAGCGCAGAAGGCCGTAGGACGGGGGGTGCAGGAATGCGTCGAAGCCATTGCCGGTGCTGTGCATGGCAATTGCATAGACCCTTTCACGATCCTTCCTGCCGCTTGTGTGAGGTCATCATGAAACAGCGTCTTTCTTCCACCGCCCGCAGCTGTTCACCACGAAACCAGCGCGGGTTCACCCTCCTCGAACTGTTGGTGGTGCTGGTGGTGCTCGGGCTGTTGGCCGGCATCGTCGCGCCGAAATACTTCGCGCAGCTGGGCCGCTCCGAAGTGAAAGTGGCCAAGGCGCAAATAGAAGGCTTGGGCAAGGCCCTGGACCTGTATCGCCTGGAAGTCGGTCACTACCCGTCGACCGAACAGGGCTTGCAGGCGCTGGTCACCGCGCCCAGCGATGAAACCCACTGGACCGGTCCGTACCTGCAGAAAAAACTGCCGCTGGATCCATGGGGCCGTGCCTATACCTACCGCTACCCTGGCGAGCACAGCGAGTACGACCTGCTGTCCCTGGGCAAGGACGGCCAGGCCGGCGGTGAAGGCGAAAACGCCGAAGTTTCCAACTGGCAATAACGGATATGGCGACCATGCGTTTTCACCTCAAAGCGGTCGGCAAGGCCGGTGTGGTTTCCATGACCGTCGAAGCACCCGGTCACAGCGAAGCCCGGCGCATTGCCGAGGACCAGGGCCTGCGGGTGGTCAGCCTGCGCGCCGAACGACATTGGCGCGCCTTGGGCCTCAAGCAGCGCGAAACCTTCAATCTGGTGCTGTTCAGCCAGGAACTGACCACGCTGCTCAATGCCGGCCTGCCGTTGATCGATGCGCTGGAAAGCCTGGCGGAAAAGGAAAGCGCGCCCCAGGCCCGCAAAACCCTGAGCGAACTGGTGCGCCTGCTGTATGAAGGCAAATCCTTCTCCCAGGCCTTGGGGCAGTTGTCGGCGGTGTTCCCTCCTTTGTATGTGGCGCTGGTGCAGTCCAGCGAAAAGACCGGAGCCGTGGGTGATGCGCTGGGGCGTTATGTCAGCTATCGCCAGCGCATGGACGAGGTAAGGCAGAAGATCGTCAGTGCGTCGATCTACCCGATGCTGCTGCTGATTGTCGGCGGTGGCGTGGTGTTGTTTCTGATGGGTTACGTGGTGCCGCGCTTCAGCCTGGTGTTCGAAGGGTTGGGGGAAAATCTGCCGTGGATGTCGCAGATCCTGATGAGCAGCGGCATGTTCCTGCATGCCCACCAGGGCGAGTTTTTCGGCGCCTTTGCGGCGTTCATCGTCGCCATTGCCCTGCTATCCCGACAACCGTCGTTTCGTCGGGGTGTGGACCGGCTGATCGAGAAAGTCCCGGCGGTTCACCAGCGCATCTTCATGTATGAACTGGCGCGCTTCTACCGGTCGCTGGGGATTCTGCTGCAAGGCGGTATTCCTCTGGTGACCGCCATGGGCATGGTGCGCAACCTGCTGACCCCCGCCTCCCGCACGCGTCTGGACCAGGCCTGCGAGCGGGTGCGCGAGGGGCACTCGCTGTCGGCTGCGCTGGAACTCAATCACCTGGTGACCCCGGTGTCCCTGCGCCTGCTTCGTGCGGGCGAGCAGTCCGGCAACCTGGGGCAAATGATGGAGCGCAGCGCCGACTTCTACGACGAAGAAATCAGCCGCTGGATCGAATGGTTCGTGCGGCTGTTCGAACCCTTGCTCATGACCTTCATCGGCCTGCTCATCGGGGTCATCGTGATCCTGATGTACATCCCGATCTTCGAACTGGCCTCGAGCATCCACTGACCCTGCTGCACAAAGGTCGACCTGTGCGCTGCACGGTTTTACGTTGTACCCGAAGAAGAAAACGGAGAACGACATGCACTTCAACAAGCTTGTACTTGCAGTAGCTATTGGCGCAGTTTTGTCGGCGTCTACCGTATTGATTCCGGACAGTGTGTCTGACGTGTCGACTGCCCATGCCAAGGAGGGAGGTGGTGGGCATGGGGGTGGGGGCGGGGGCGGTGGGGGCGGTGGGGGCGGTGGC
This sequence comes from Pseudomonas sp. REP124, assembly GCF_020164475.1. GTDB lineage: Bacteria > Pseudomonadota > Gammaproteobacteria > Pseudomonadales > Pseudomonadaceae > Aquipseudomonas. The sequence goes on from NZ_JAIQWX010000065.1 coordinate 24,898, forward strand.
GGCGGTGGCGGCGGCGGTGGTGGCGGTGGCGGCGGCGGCGGCGGCGGCGGTCATGGTGGCGGCGGCAATGGCGGCGGTCACGGCGGCAGTGGCGGTGGAAGCGGCGGCAGTGGCGGAAGCGGCCATGGTGGTAGTAGTGGCGGCAGCAGCGGCAGTGGCCATGGCGGCAGCGACCACTCCGGCGGCACCGCCTCGAACTCCGGCCGCAGCGGCACCCACTCCGAACCCGGGGACGACCGCGGGGTTCATCGCTCAGGTGACGACAACGGCGTACATCGTTCCGGCGACGACAACGGCACCCACCGCGCCAATGAAGTCGGCGACGACCGCGGCCTGCACGCCGGCGGCGAACCGGGGGACGACAAACGCAGCAACTGATTCACCCAATCCTAAATGTGGGAGCGGGCTTGCTCGCGAAAGCGGTGTGTCAGGCACCATCAATGTCGAATGTGCCGACCTCTTCGCGAGCAAGCCCGCTCCCACAGTGATCTCGGTTGTCAGCAAATTCTTCATCCACACACGGGACCTGTAGGAGCAAGGCTTGCCCGCGAAGGCGGTGTGTCAGACAACATCAATGTTGAATGTGCCGGCCTCTTCTCGGGCAAGCCCGCTCCCACAATGATTGTGGTTGTCTGCAAATTATTCATTTACACACCGAACCTGTGGGAGCGGGCTTGCTCGCGAAAGCGGAGTGTCAGTCACCATCAATGCCAAATGTGCCGACCTCTTCGCGGGCAAGCCCGCTCCCACAGTGATCGAGGTGTTCCCGGATTTTGTGATCAACACATAACCTTGTGGGAGCGGGCTTGCCCGCGATGACGGAGTGTCAGGCACCATCAATGTCGAATGTGCCGGCCTCTTCGCGGGCAAGCGTCGCTCCGGTGTTTACAGCTCGCATTCAGCCTGATTCAGCCGCTCCCGCAAAAACTCGATCAACGCCTGAACAGGCCGCGATGATTGCCGGTGTTGCGGGTAAACCGCCGACAGGGTCAAAGGCTCAGGTCGGAAATCGTCCAGCACCGGCACCAGCCTGCCCTCCCTCAACGCCGCACCGACGATAAAGGTCGGCAGATAAGTGATGCCCATCCCGGCCACCGCCGCATCCTTGAGCAACTCGCCATTGTTGACCCGCATGCGCCCGGTGACGTTCACCACCATCGGCTTGCCCGGCCCGGCGAAGCGCCATTGCACCTGGCGGCCGTGGCCGTAAGGCAGGCAGTCATGGTCATGCAGGTCTTCGGGTTTGAGCGGCGTACCACGCTCAGCCAGATAAGCAGGACTGGCGCAGTACACACGTTCGATCGATGCAATGCGCCGGGCAATCAGCGTCGAATCTTCCAGCGTGCCAATTCGCAACGCCAGGTCATAACCCTCACCAAGCAGATCCACCGGCCGATCACTCAAATCCACTTCCACCGTGACATCCCTATACCGCTGCAAAAACAACGGCAGCAGACACCCGAGATGCGCCAGTGCAAACGACAGCGGCGCACTGACGCGGATAGTCCCTCGCGGCTCCGTGGTCTGCCCGGCAATCCCCTGCTCCACCTGCTCGACTTCACCCAACAAACGCAAAGCCGATTCGTAATAACTCTGCCCCAACGGCGTGACGTCCAGTCGCCGCGTCGAGCGGTTGAGCAACCTCACACCCAACCGCTCTTCGAGCTGCATCAGCCGACGGCTGACGAATTGCTTGGACAGGCCCAGTTGATCAGCGGCGGCGGTGAAGCTGCCGGAGTCCATGACCTGGCAAAAGATACGCATGTCTTCGAACGGGTTCATTGTCACACCTTGGTTGACAGTCAAACGCTTTATAGCGGCTTTTTCTCATTCGGGCACCTCATTAATCTGCACACATCGGCTCAGAACACGAGCTGCCAACCAACAGACTAAAAGGAATTACCCGATGAACATCGTCCAGAAAACCCTGACCACCACCCTGCTCGCTTTCGCTGTCGGCAACGCTTTTGCCGCGGGCAGCCCGGGCGTGGAGCACAACACTCAGGCCTTCCTCGAAGCCCTCGCCGCAGGTGGCGGCAAGCCCCTCGAACAGCTGAACCCGAAAGACGCCCGTGCGGTGCTGACCGGTGCCCAGGCGTCGGTGAAGGTGGACTTGTCCGGTGTCGAAGTCAGTGACCGTGCGATCAAGGTCGGCGAGCAGGCCATCAACCTGAAAATCGTCCGCCCTGCCAAGGTCAAGGGTGAGTTGCCGGTGTTCATGTTCTTCCACGGTGGCGGCTGGGTGCTGGGTGACTTCCCGACTCACCAGCGCCTGATTCGCGACCTGGTGGTGGAGTCTGGTGCCGTTGCGGTGTACGTCGACTACACGCCGTCGCCGGAAGCGCACTACCCGACTGCGATCAACCAGGCCTACGCCGCGACCCGCTGGGTGGCCGAGCATGGACGGGAAATCGGTGTCGACGGCAAGCGCCTGGCGGTGGCCGGCAACAGCGTCGGCGGCAACATGGCGGCGGTGGTGGCGTTGATGGCCAAGGAACAGAACTTCCCAGCCCTGCGCTTTCAACTGCTGATGTGGCCGGTGACCAACGCCGGGTTCGACAACGGCTCGTACCAGCAATTTGCCGAGGGCCATTTCCTGACCAAAGGCATGATGCAGTGGTTCTGGGACAACTACACCACCAACCCGGGCGACCGCGCCCAGATTCACGCCTCGCCGCTCAAGGCCAGCGCCGAACAGCTCAAGGGCCTGCCCGCCGCACTGGTGCAGACCGCCGAGTTCGACGTGTTGCGTGACGAAGGCGAAGGCTATGCCCGCCACCTCGACGCGGCCGGCGTGCCGGTGACCTCGGTGCGCTACAACGGGATGATCCACGACTTCGGCCTGCTCAACCCGCTGAGCCAGATTCCGGCGGTGAAAGCGGCAGTACGCCAGGCGGGGCTGGAGCTCAAGACACATCTGAAACCCTGAAAACAAAAGATCGCAGCCTGACAACAGGCTGCGATCTTTTTAGCGTTTCCTGTAGGAGCGAGCATGCTCGCGATGGTCGTAAACGATAACGCTGGGTGCCTGACACCCCGTGTTGTTCTTGAGTCCATCGCGAGCGTGCTCGCTCCTACAGAGGCTGTGCCGAACGCGGTATTTTGAACGGCACATTCACCGGTTGGCTTATTTAGCGGTAAAGGTGGTGTAGCTGTTGATCAGGTTGCGGTAGTTCGGGATGCGCTCGGACAGCAGGTTGGCCAGGCCTTCCATGTCGTTGCGCCAGTCGCCTTGCAGCTCGCAGGCTACCGAGAACCAGTTCAGCAGTTGAGCACCGGCGGCCGACATGCGTGCCCAGGCAGCCTGTTGCACGGTGGTGTTGAAGGTGCCGGAAGCGTCGGTCACCACGAACACGTCGAAACCTTCGGCCAGGGCCGACAGAGTCGGGAACGCTACGCAAACGTCAGTCACCACACCTGCGATGATCAGTTGCTTGCGGCCGGTGGCCTTGATGGCCTTGACGAAATCTTCGTTGTCCCAGGCGTTGATCTGGCCAGGACGGGCAATGAACGGCGCATCCGGGAATTGGGCTTTCAGTTCCGGCACGATCGGGCCGTTCGGACCGCTGTCGAAGCTGGTGGTCAGAATGGTCGGCAGGTTGAAGAACTTGGCGATGTCGCCCAGGGCCAGCACGTTGTTCTTGAATTCGTTGGGCGAGAAATCCTGCACCAGCGAGATCAGACCGGTCTGGTGATCGACCAGCAGTACGACGGCATCATCTTTGTTCAGGCGCTTGTAAGGAACGTTGCTCATTGGAAAAACTCCTTGGTGGATGATTATTGCGTGTCACGCCGACGCAAGAGCGCCGGCGTTTTGGTTATGCATCAGAAAGCAAAGCAGGAGCAGCCGAACGCGCCCCAGAAACCGGCGAAATCGCTGACCGGCGCGTTCGACAGGCGCGCCCGCTCATGGCTGTGGGAATGCACCGCACACGGACCGCTGCACTGGTGAACCTGAGCCTGCATCGGTGAGTTCGGCCGCCAGTGACCTGGCACCTTCACCACCGGCGACCAGTCCGGCAGCACCGGCACGCTGGCAGGTCCCAGCTTCTCGAAATCACCCGCGGCGTATACGACCTTGCCGCCAACCACCGTCAGCACCGACTCGATCCACTTGATCGCTTCTTCGTCGACGCTGAAAAAGTCCGCGCTCAGTGTCGCCACGTCTGCCAGCTGCCCGACCTTGATCTGGCCCTTCTTGCCCTGTTCGGAAGAGAACCAGGCACTGCCGTGGGTGAACAGTTCCAGCGCGGTCTGGCGGGACAGACCTTCGGCGTGCAGTTCCAGGCCACCGACGGTACGACCGCTGACCATCCAGTACAGCGAGGTCCACGGGTTGTAGCTCGAGACCCGCGTCGCGTCAGTACCGGCGCCTACCGGCACACCTTCGGCCAGCATGCGCTTGATCGGCGGTGTGGCTTCGGCGGCCTTGGCGCCGTAACGTTCGACAAAGTATTCGCCCTGGAACGCCATGCGGTCCTGAATCGCGATGCCGCCGCCCAGCGCCCTCACCCGCTCGATGTTCTGCGGGGTGATGGTTTCGGCGTGGTCGAAGAACCACGGCAGGCCGTTGAACGGAATGTCGCGGTTGACCTTCTCGAACACGTCGAGCATGCGGCTGATGGATTCGTTGTAGGTGGCGTGCAGACGGAACGGCCAGCGCTGTTCGACCAGATGGCGGACCACCGGCTCCAGTTCGTCTTCCATGGTTTGCGGCAGGTCCGGACGCGGTTCGAGGAAGTCTTCGAAGTCCGCCGCCGAGAACACCAGCATTTCCCCGGCGCCGTTGTGCCGCAGGAAGTCGTCGCCCTGGTGCAGGCTGACGCTGCTGGTCCAGTTCTTGAAGTCGGTGAGTTCTTCCTTGGGCTTCTGGGTGAACAGGTTGTAGGCGATGCGCACGGTCAGTTGCTGGTCCTTGGCCAACTGCTCGATCACCTGGTAATCGTCCGGATAGTTCTGGAAACCGCCGCCGGCATCGATGGCGCTGGTCAGGCCCAGGCGATTGAGTTCGCGCATGAACTGGCGGGTCGAGTTGACCTGATATTCCAGCGGCAGCTTCGGCCCCTTGGCCAGGGTCGAATACAGGATCATCGCGTTGGGACGCGCCACCAGCATGCCGGTGGGGTTGCCGTTGGCATCACGGACGATCTCGCCACCCGGCGGGTTCGGCGTGTCGCGGGTATAACCGGCCACACGCAGCGCGGCACGGTTGAGCAAGGCACGGTCGTACAAGTGCAGGACGAACACCGGGGTGTCCGGTGCGGCCTGGTTGAGTTCGTCCAGCGTCGGCATGCGCTTTTCGGCGAACTGGAATTCGTTCCAGCCACCCACCACTCGTACCCACTGCGGGGTCGGTGTGCGGTCGGCCTGCTCCTTGAGCATGCGCAGTGCATCGGCCAGCGACGGCACGCCTTCCCAGCGCAGTTCCAGGTTGTAGTTCAGGCCACCACGGATCAGGTGCAGGTGCGAGTCGTTCAGGCCAGGGATCACGCAACGACCCTTGAGGTCGATCACCTGAGTGCCCGAGCCGCGCAGGGCCATGGCTTCGGCATCGCTGCCGACCGCGACGAAGCGACCCTCGCGAATGGCCACGGCGCTGGCGTGCGGATTTTCCCGGTCAACGGTATGGAACTGGCCATTGAACAAAATCAGATCGGCGTTCATCGCGTTTCCTTAAGGCTGAGTGGAATGGGATTGGCCGGCTTCCAGCCACGGCGTAAAAAGCCGCGTGGCCATCGGCATGAAGACGTACACCACCGACAGCACGATGGTCAGGGTGATCAGGAACGTGGCGACCACGTAGCTGGACAGAAAGGCATTGAGCGATAGCAGCGGCCCCCAGATCAGTGGCACCAGCAAGGTGTGCGGCAGGATCACCAGCAGCGTCACCACGGCCTGTTTCCAGCGCGGCGGTGGCGATGCCGCGTCGGCCAGCGGGGCGAACCAGAATTCGTTGACCGGATTGACTTCGGTCTGGTCGCCGTCGGCCAGCATCGGCGCGGCTTCGTCGACCAGCGCCTGGCGCTGCGGCGAATCGAGCCAGCGCTGCATCGCCTCGGTGGAACAGAAGCGTAGTACACAGGTGAACAGGTGCAGACCCGCCTGCTTGCCACGGACCACATCCACCCCCAAATGCCCCTCGCTCTGCCCCGCCACCTTGACGATGTTGCGCAGCCAGGCTTCATAAGGCGCTTCAAACCCGGCCTTGATCCGGTGTTTGACGATCAGGGTGACGACTTCGCCAGCTCCGGGGCTGGTCGGTTCAAGTCGATTGAAATCAGACATACGCAAGGCTCCGGCAAATCGAGTAGTGAGATTGCCGGGGTGGGGGGAGAAAAAATTGGATGTACGTGCTCTTTTTCAGAAGCGGGGTCTGTGGATCGACATAGCCCCTTGTGGGAGCGAGCCTGCTCGCGATAGCTGTAGGTCAGGCAGTGACAGTGCCGAGTGGGAAAAAGCTCGCGAGCAGGCTCCCACAATTGGCCGGGGTGCCATCTGAGGGAATGATTTGACTGGAAGGCCGCCTTCGCGAGCAAGCCCGCTCCCACAATTGGATCGAGTCCAGTCTGAAAAACGGGTTGAATGTCAGGCCGCCATCGCGGGCAAGCCCGCTCCCACAGTGATCGAGCTGCTCCCGGATTTTGTGATCAACACATAACCCTGTGGGAGCGGGCTTGCCCGCGATGGCGGTGGGTCAGGCGCTGCCGGAGGTGTCCAGCGGTGCGGACATGAACTGGCTGATGCGCGAGCGCAGCCAGCGTTCGGCCGGGTCGTTGTCGTGGACGCCGCTCCAGGCCATGGACAGCTGCGCGGCTTCGATCTCGAAGGGCGGGTCTTCGGCGCGCAGGCCGCAGCCTTCGACCAAGGCGCAGGCGGCGTAATCCGGCACGGTGGCGATCATCTCGGTACCCGCCAGCAATGCCCGCAGGCCACTGAACTGCGGCACGCCCAATACCACCTTGCGGCAGCGTCCGACCTTGGCCAGGTCCAGATCGATATTGCCGCTCAAGTCCCCGGAGAACGACACCATCGCATGGGGCCGCGCGCAGTATTCGTCCAGCGTCAGCGTCCCCGGCCGAGCATCACCGCGCAGCACCTTGCACGGAATGTCCCGCAGCTTCTTGCGCTTGGCATTGGCCGGCAACTCCGTGGTGTAACTCACCCCCACGGAGATCTCCCCGGACGCCAGCAACGCCGGCATCAACAGGTAATTGGCGCGGCGCACCACGACCACAATCCCCGGCGCCTCCTCCTGCAACTGACGCAACAACGGCGGAAAAAGGCCGAACTCGGCATCGTCCGACAGCCCGATGCGGAACACATCGTTGCTGGTCGTCGGATCGAACTCCTTGGCCCGGCTGACCGCGCCGGAAATCACATCCATCGCCGGCTGCAGTTCCTTGAGGATCGCCAGCGCCCGCCCCGTCGGTTCCATGCCACGCCCCTGGCGCAACAGCAGCGGATCATCGAACAGGTCACGCAACCGACCAAGCGCGGCGCTGACCGCCGGCTGGCCCATGAACAGTTTTTCCGCAACGCGGGTGAGGTTTTTCTCGAACATCAGCGCTTCGAAAATCACCAGCAGGTTCATGTCGACGCGACGCAGATCATTTCGATTCACAGGCACGGGTTCCTTGTGTCAGGCCAGGTACGGGGAGCGATTGTGGCTGACTTTACCCAAGACTTCCCGCGACGGGCGAGGAATTAACAACGTTTAACTCGCAAGCCAGAGCGTCCGGCTTCAAAAATGAGGTCTACCGATACGGACCTTTGCCATGGCTCAATTACAGCAAAACGCCGTCCTCGCGACAGTCGCAGATTCCCTGAAGAAGAACGCCGGCGGCCTCAGCCCGCAACGTGAGCGACTGGTCAAACAACTGATTCTCGAGCGCCTCGGCGACCCACTCGAAGTAACCGAACTGGCCCTCGCCTGTTCGTTGTCGCGCAGTCATTTTTCCCGCGCCTTCAAATGCAGCACCGGCCTCTCGCCCCAGGACTGGATCCGTCAGCAACGCATCGCCCGGGCCAAGCTGTTGATCCAGCACACGGACCTGAGCCTCACGCAGATCAGCCTGGAATGCGGCTTCTGCGATCAGGCGCATTTCTGCCACATGTTCACCCGCAGCGAAGGCATCAACCCGTTTGCCTGGCGCTGCCGGACAGTGCGCAGAAATGCCCACGCAACCCTGTAGGAGCGA
>NZ_JAIQWX010000066.1 GCF_020164475.1 Pseudomonas sp. REP124
AATGCCGGAGCGAAGGGATCCCGAGCCTCAGCGAGGGACCGAACGTCGGGGCGAGACCTTTGCTTCCTTTGGGGCGTTTGCCAAAGGGAGTCGGCCGCCAGGCCGAAACACAGAAAGCAGCCGTTACCGAAGCATCGGATCTGCCCACAACCGAAAGACCACAAAACCACCCCGTCCAACTAAGAGGTCCTGTATTTAGGAAAAGTCCTACAGAAACCCCCGAGCCTCTTCCGTAGCCTTGCGCGCCTCATCAATCGGACCCGCTGCGGAGGTCATATTGCCAAAATCATCACGCATCCTGATCGCGGACGAACAGCACTTCAATCGGCTGCGGATCGAGCGTCAGTTCAATCAGCTCGGCTACTTCGGCGTGGCGCCGGTGCAGAGCCTGGACGAACTGCTGATCCTGGTCGAATACGCCAGCGAGCCCTTCGACCTGCTGCTGGTAAATGCAGCCATGGCGGGCGGCAAGCTGGACCTGCTGGATTTCTGTCTCGACAACGGTCAACTCGATCGCGTGTTGATCTACGACGGCAAGCAGGCGCACTTGCCCGCGATCCCCACGCAAAGGCCGCGGAAGGTTCAGGTGAGCCACGCCGTACTGCCGGATTCGGGGATGATCCACGGGCTGATGGCCGTCCCGATCCAGGTCGACCGTTCGTCGGAACTGTCATTTCTGTCAGGTAGCCCGGCACACTGATCCGTGCAAAAGTCTATGCGCAGCCGCTGCGTCTAATCCGGGCATTGCCCACTCGTCGTGTTTTTGCTCAGGGAGTTGCCATGAGAAAAGGGCTCGTTGTGGACGATCATCCGGTGATTCTCGGCGCCGTCAAAATCGTACTCAAGCAGGAGGGATTCCAGCGTATTCATGAAGCCCACAGTGGCAACGAAGTACTGCCGATGATCCGGGAGCACAAACCCGACATTGTGATACTGGATCTGAACATCCCATACCTTGACGGATTGGAAGTACTGACGCGGATCAAAGCGGGCAACATGGGCTGTCGCGTGGTGGTCTTCACTTCCCAGGAGCCGCTGTTCTATCAGGATCGATGCATGCGGGCCGGCGCGTCGGCCTACGTCCCCAAGACCAATAATCTCGAACATCTGCAAAAAGCCGTCCGTGCGGTGATGGGCGGCTACACCTATTTCACCCAGCTGCCGACGAGTCAGGTGACTACATTGCAGCGCAGTGAAAAAGAAATGATCGATCAGCTGTCGGACCGCGAGCTGACCATTTTCCAGCATCTGGCCCGGGGTATCAGCAACAAGGAAATCGCCGCCGTCCTGCATCTGAGCCACAAGACCGTCAGCACCTACAAAACCCGCTTGATCGAAAAGCTAAACGTGGATTCGTCGGTCCATCTGCGCGATCTCGCTCTGCGCAATCATCTGATCTGAATGAACTCTCTTCGACATTTGCGTTGCCTGATCCTGCTGCTGCCCATTCTTTATCTATGGACATTAAGCGCCAGCGCACAGCCACAAACCTTGAATTTGCTGGGACGTTCTAGCGTGGACGGTTACAGCGTCAGGCTGCCCGCGGGCGACTGGCGCTGGCTGCAGCAAAAGGGCCGCCTGACCCTGGCCGTCTCCGCCCCGGACTACCCGCCGTTCGACATCACTGCCACCGGCAACAGCCTGGAAGGGATAACCGCCGATTACATCGGGCTGCTCCAGCAACTGTTGCGCATCGAGATCGACATTCAACGCTACGCCTCGCGAGAAGAAGCCGTCCGCGCGCTCAAGCAGGGCGAGGTGGACCTGCTGGGCACGGCCAACAGCTATGAAACCCAGGACCCGCAACTGCAGATGTCCAGTGCCTACGCGGTGGACCAGCCGGTGCTGGTGACCCGCACCGATTCCTCCTGGCTGCCGGACCCGGCGCTGGCCGGCAAGCGCCTGGCGATGCTCTACCACTACCTGCCCGAACGGAACGTGCAACAGTTCTATTCCCAGGCTCAGGTTCAACTGTTCCCCTCGACCCTGGCGGCGGTGGGCGCCGTGGCGTTCGGTCAGGCCGATGTCTACCTGGGCGATGCGATCAGCGCCCACTACCTGATCCGCAAAAACTACCTCAACAACGTGCAACTGGCCGACTTCTCGCTCATGGAATCGGGGCGTTTCGCCTTTGCCATGAGCGGCGACAACAACCAGCTGCTGCGCATCGTCAACCAGGCGCTGGCGGTGATTCCGGCCAATGAGCAGATGAACATCCTGCGGCGCTGGGGTGCGAGCGATGTGTCGATGCCCGGCACGCAATCCCTGCAATTGAGCGTGGCCGAGCAACGCTGGCTCGATCAGCACCCGCGGGTGCGGGTGGCGATCAACGAAAACATCGCGCCGATCACCTTCATCGACGGCGATAGCAAATTTCGCGGCATTGGTGTCGATGTGCTGGCGAAAATCAGCCTGCGCACCGGCCTGCAATTCGACATCCGCGCCATGCCGTCGGTGGCCGAGATGGTCAAGGCGATCAAAAGCGGTGAGATCGACGTACTGGCCGGGATCGGCCTGAGCTCCCAGCGTGAGGAAGACTTGCTGTTCACCCGGGCGTTCCTGACCAGCCCTTCGGTGCTGGTGACCCGGGTGGCGCCGGACAGCCCCAAGGTCCTCGACCAGATGGCCGGAAAGACCCTGGCCCTGACCCAGGGCAATATCGCCGGAGAATTCGTGCGCCAACACTTCCCGCTGATCCGCTGCATGGATGCGCCGCTGTCGGCCGATGCCATGGAACTGGTCGCCCAAGGCAAGGCCGACGGCAGTATCAATTCACTGATCAGCGCCCGTTATCTGATTTCCCGGCAATACCGCGATCGCCTGCAAGTGAGCAGCACCGTGGGTACCGACCCCGCCCGCAGCACCCTGGCCACCAGCCGCCAGGCGACCGAACTGCACTCGATCCTCGACAAGGCGCTGTTGAGCATCCCTCCCGAAGAAATCGAAGAACTGACCCTGCCCTGGCGCAACGATCTGATGGTGGAGCAGAGCTACTGGCTGCGTCATCGGCAGAACATTTTCCAGGGCTTCGTCGCCGCCGGCGTCCTGCTGACCCTGGCCCTGAGCGCGATGGCCTGGCAGCGTCGGCAGATCCGCCAGCGCCAGCAGTGGCTGCGACAATTGCAGGAAGCCAAGGACGCCGCCGACGATGCCAACCGGGCCAAGACCACCTTCCTGGCGACCATGAGCCACGAGATCCGCACGCCGATGAACGCGCTGATAGGCATGCTGGAACTGGCACTCAAGCGAGCCGACGAGGGCGTGACCGACCGCGCGGCCATCGAGGTGGCGTCCAATGCCGGGCAGCAATTGCTCGGATTGATCGGTGACATTCTCGACATTGCACGGATCGAATCCGGGCATCTGTCCCTGGCACCGGAACGGGCCAATCTGCAAGCGCTCGTGCTGTCGGTGTGCCGGGTCTTCGAGGGGCTGGCCCGGCAGAAGAACCTGCAATGGCGGGTCGAGGTGGGCGAGCACAGCGATTGCGACTTGCTGATCGACCCCACGCGCTTCAAGCAGATTCTCTCCAACCTGTTGAGCAATGCGATCAAGTTCACCGAACAGGGCGACATCAGCCTGAAATTGCAGGTGACGCCCGCGCCGCTGGATCGGGTCGCGGTCAGCCTGTGCATCGAGGACAGCGGCATCGGCATCAGCGCCTTTGACCAGCAACGGCTGTTCAGCCCGTTCGTGCAGGCCGGCAACAACCCACAATCGAGCCGGCAGGGTTCGGGGCTTGGCTTGGCGATCAGCCGCACCCTGTGCGACATGATGGGTGGTGCGCTCAAGCTCGACAGCGAGCTGGGGCGCGGGACGCGGGTGCAGATCGATCTGAGTCTGGTGGCGCTGCCGGCAGTTGCCTGTGCCGAGTCGGCGCCGGAAGAATCGCCAGTAAAACCCCGTCAGTTGAAGATTCTGGTGGTCGACGATTACCCGGCCAATCGCCTGTTGATGTCACGCCAGCTGGGTTACCTGGGGCATCAGGTCGAGGTCGCGGAGGATGGGCAGCAGGGATTCGAGCGGTGGCGCGAGCAGGTATTCGATCTGCTCATCACCGACTGCAACATGCCGGTGGTCAGCGGCTACGAGCTGGCGGCGGCGATCCGCAAGGAGGAAGGCTTTGACGGTAAGCGGCCGACAGTGATTCTGGGTTTCACCGCCAACGCGCAGCCCGAGGAGAAAAAGCGTTGTCTGGACGCGGGGATGGACGATTGCCTGTTCAAGCCGATTCGACTGGTCGACCTGAGCGCCTGGCTGGCGTCGAAATTTCCGGGGGAGGCGAGCGAACTGCCGGCTAACGCGGAGATTGATCTGAGCGGGCTTCGCCACTTCACCGGTGCTGACGATGAGCTCATCACCCAGCTGTTGCACGATCTGGCGGTGACCAATCGCGAAGACCGTGAACGCTTGTTGCAGGTGCATGCCAGTGGTGATCGCCATGCCGTGCAAGATCTGGCGCACCGGATCAAGGGCGGGGCGCAGATGGTTCAGGCGCAGAATCTGGTGGACTGTTGCGAGCGGCTGGAACAAGCCTGCCGCGACGATGACGCCATACTGATCGACGCGGCTGTCGATCAGTTGCAGCAGGCCATGACCCGTCTGGATCACAGCCTTGGTTCAAACGCCGGTTAATCCCAGAGTGGAGCCAGGCCTTCCGGGCTGGTCAGGCGATGACCGCGGTCGAGGCCGGCGATCAGCGCCATGTCGGCCTCGCTCAGTTTCAGCTCGCAGGCCTTGAGGTTGCTGGCCAAGTTGGCGCGCTTGGTCGAAGACGGGATCACCGCATAACCCGATTGCATGGCCCAGGCCAGGGTCACCTGGGCCGGGGTGGCTTGCAGGCGATCGGCGATCTGCTCGACGACAGGGTCCTTGAGCACTTCACCGTAGGCCAGGGTCATGTACGAGGTGATGTGGATGCCCTGGCTCTGTGCGAACTCGACCACCTTGCGGTTTTGCAGGTACGGATGCAGTTCGATCTGGTTGGTGGCGATGTTCTCGGCACCGACGGCGGCGATGGCCTGTTTCATCAGGTCGACGGTGAAGTTCGACACACCGATCTGCCGGGTCAGGCCCAGGCGTTTGGCTTCGAGCAGGGCGCCCATGAATTCGGCGACCGGCACCTGGTCTTCCGGCGACGGCCAGTGGATCAGGGTCAGGTCCAGGTAATCGGTGCGCAGTTTTTGCAGGCTTTCCTTCAGGCTCTCGATCAGGCGGCCGCCTGCGAAGTTGGCGACCCAGATCTTGCTGGTGATGAACAGCTCTTCGCGGGGGATGCCGCTGGCAGCGATGGCCTCGCCGACTTCGGCTTCATTCTCATAGATCTGCGCGGTGTCGACGGTGCGGTAACCCAGCTCCAGGCCGGTTCGGACCGAATCGATCACCACCTGGCCCTGCAAGCGGAAAGTACCGAGGCCGAAGGCGGGAATAGACATTGAAGACTCCAGTGGTTGCGGTGGGAATGGGCGGCAGTATCCGCATCTGCATCCGTGAGAAAAACCGCTGGAGCGGCAAAGCAATGTTAACCGTAGGTCAAGAATGGGTGTCGGGTCAGTTGGATTGATGGTGTCCGGTCGGGCCTCTTCGCGAGCAAGCCCGCTCCCACAGTTGATCTTCATGTGACACAAATTTTGTGTGTGACAAAAATCCAATGTGGGAGCGGGCTTGCTCGCGAAGGCCGCGACTCGGTCTGAAACCTTACCCCCGAGGCTCAAGAATCATGCAGGTAGTCGTCCCGGTCGCATACAACCGCCCATCCACATCATAAATCCGCCCCTCGGCCAACGCCGTCGAACGCCCCAGATGCACGATCTTGCCCTCGGCCCGCACCGGGCCGCTGGCGCTGTTCAGCGCGCGCACGTAACTGATGCGCAGATCCAGCGTGGTATAGCCCTGGCCCTTTTTCAGCAGGGTATGAATCGCACAACCCATGCACGAATCCAGCAGGGTGGCCGCATAACCGCCATGCACGGTGCCCAACGGATTGTAATGCCGCGAATCCGGCGTGCCCTGGAAAATGAACAAGCCTTCGGACCATTCGATCGGGATGAAATCCATCAAAGTGCCGATCGGCGGCGAGGGCAGGTCACCGTTACCGATGCCATTGAAAAACTCGGTGGGCGTCAGTTGGCTGACTTCGGCCAGGGACAGACTGCCGGGCCCGGCGAGACGGGCGCGCATGGCCTCTTCCTGAGCGATCCATTGGGCGAGCATGGTGTCGCGGTTGGGGCTTTGCATGTTCAGTGGCCTCGCGTGTGTGCGGATATTACGAAGATAATGTCGGTCGATATTATGCGCGAAATAAAATCTACGCCAGCCCGTCATCCATCGTTCTACATACGGGACAATCAGGTCGATTTTTAACGACTAGTGCGTAATTAGTCCCGGCTATAAGCTGGGTTCATGGTTTTCACTCATTTCTCAGGAGACCCCATGAAGAACATCATCGGTATCTACACCAGCCCCCGTGGACATTGGGTCGGCGACGGTTTCCCGGTTCGCACGCTCTTTTCCTATGACCAGATGGGCCAGTACATCAGCCCGTTCCTGCTGCTCGATCACGCAGGGCCCGCGCAATTTTCGCCGACCACCGAGCGTCGGGGTGTGGGCCAGCACCCGCACCGTGGTTTCGAAACCGTGACCATCGTTTACGAAGGTGAACTGGAGCACCGCGACTCCACCGGCAGCGGCGGCAAGATCGGCCCAGGCGACGTGCAATGGATGACCGCCGCCTCGGGGATTCTCCATGAAGAGTTTCACTCCGAAGGATTCGCCAAGAGCGGCGGCACCCTGGAAATGGTCCAGCTGTGGGTCAATCTGCCGGCGAAGGACAAAATGGCCGATCCCGGTTACCAGACCCTTCTCGATGGCGATATCCCGAGCATTGCGCTCAATGACAACGCCGGCAGCCTGCGCCTGATCGCCGGTGAATTCGCCGGTCACAAGGGCGCGGCGCGCACCTTTACGCCGGTGGATGTCTGGGACATTCGCCTGAACGCCGGCAAGTTGCTCACCCTGGATCTGCACGAAGGACGCAATACCGCGCTGGTGGTCCTGCGCGGTGCGGTGCAGATCAATGGTCTGGAGTCGGCAAGTCAGGGGCAGTTGGCATTGTTCGAGCGCAAGGGCGACCGATTGACCCTTGAGGCCAGCGAAGACGCGGTGGTGCTGTTGCTCAGCGGCGAGCCGATTGACGAACCCATCGTCGGCCATGGTCCGTTCGTGATGAACACCGAGCAGGAAATCCACCAGGCCTTCGCCGATTTCCAGTCCGGGCGCTTCGGTCGCATGCAGGCCTGATCCTCCAGCACACCATCCCCCCTGTGGGAGCGGGCTTGCTCGCGAAAGCGTAGTGTCAGTCGACACTTGTATTGACTGACACTACGCCTTCGCGGGCAAGCCCGCTCCCACAAGGATTAGCGGTGGACGCATGGTTTTTGTCCGACACAGGACACTGTGGGAGCGGGCTTGCCCGCGAAGAGGGAGTGTCAGTGCCATTTATGTTGGCTGACACACCGCTTTCGCGAGCAAGCCCGCTCCCACAGGTTTGTGCTCCCGCATTTATTTGTGTTGTCAGCCGGTTTCAGCCAAATCAATTGCTCCTACACTATGGCCAAACTGTGAGATCTTTTGTCATCGTCCTGTGCTGGAGCTGTTTGATGCTGTCGTTGCTCGTCGACCACCCCCTGATCTGCGCACTGATCCTCCTCCTGATCGATCTGGTGTTGTGGCGCTTTATAGGTGTCAATCATCACAACTGGAAATTGCTGGCCAGGCTGGTGATTTTCTCGTTGTTCAGCGTGCTGCTGTTCAACGAGGGCATGAACCCGCTGGAGCCGGCACCCTGGGCGGACAACGTGCCGTTGCATCTGGCGGCCACGGGGTTGCAGATCGGCTGGTGGCTGTTTGCAGCGCGCACACTGACGGTAATGATCGGCGCGGTGATGATGCAGCGCGTGGGGCATACCGGGCGATTGCTGCAGGATTTGCTGGGTGCGGTGATTTTCCTGGTGGCGGTGATCGCGGCTCTGGCTTATGTACTCAACCTGCCGGTCAAGGGCGTGCTGGCCACCTCCGGCGCCCTGGCGATCATCGTCGGTCTGGCGCTGCAAAGTACCCTCAGCGACGTGTTTTCCGGGATTGTCCTCAATACCACCAAGCCCTATCAGATCGATGACTGGATCGCCATCGACAATACCGAGGGCCGGGTCATCGATATCGACTGGCGAGCCACGCGGCTGCAGACCTCCCAGGGCAGCATGATCGTGATCCCCAATTCCCTGGCGGCCAAGGCCAAGATCACCAACTTCAGCCGGCCCAGCGATATGTTTGGCCTGTCGGTCAGCCTGCAGGTCAGCCCTCATGTCAGGCCGCAAACCGTCATCGATGCGCTGGAGCGGGCGATGCAGGGTTGCCGCATTCTATTGAGCCAGCCAGGGCCTAAAGTGGCGCTCAAAAGCTCGACTCCCAATGGTGTTGAATACGAGATCAGCGGTTTTGTCGCCGCGATGGGTGAAAAGCGCACGGTGCGTAACCAGCTGTTCGATCTGGCCTACCGACACCTGCGGGCGGCCGGGGTGAACCTGCTGTCGAGCGTGGAAACCAGCCCCGCCAGCGACCTGTCACGGCAACGGGCACTGATCGACAGTTCGCCGATCTTCTCCACCTTGCGCCAGGAAGAAAAGGAAACCTTCAGCCAGAACATGACCCAGCAGGACTTCCGCGCCGGGGAGACGATTTTGGCGGCGGGGGAGGTGAGCGATCATCTGTTCATCGTCGAGTCCGGGGTGATCACGGTCTCGCTGAACGTCAACGGTACAGTGATAGAAACCGGGCGCATGGGGCCGGGAGAAGTCATCGGCGAAGCCGGCATCCTGACCGATAGCGCGCTGCCGGCCGAGTTCGCGGCGAAAACTGCCTGCACGCTGTTCCGTATCGAAAAAGGCTATCTGCTGCCTTGTCTGGCCGCCCGTCATGACATCAATGATGCGATGAAGACGTTGCTGGATTTCCGTTTGAACAAGGTCCAGCAGATGAGCCATCAAGCGCCGGTGGTGGTGCGCAAGAAAGGGTTTTTTCAGTGGTTGCTCAAGCGCGCGTGATGCACATCCTGTAGGAGCGAGCATGCTCGCGATGGAGGTTCAGGCACCGCTGGGTGTCAGGCTGCCAGCGTTATCGTTGACGTCCATCGCGAGCATGCTCGCTCCTACAGGGGGCGGGGTGAAATCAGAAATCCAGGGTCGCCGATAGCTTCAACGTCCGCGGCGTACCCTGGGTCAGATACCCGCCATTGGCCGAAGCCCAATACGCCTCATTGGCCACATTCTCCAGATTCGCCCGCAACGTAATCTCCCGCTCATCAACCCTGAACCCATACCGCGCCCCCAGATCGAACCGGTTCCACGCCGGTATGCTCTGGGTATTGGCCGCATTCAGATACTGCCCACCGGTGCGCAACATCCGCGCATTGAGCGCCGCGCCTTCGATCCCCGGCACATCCCAATCCGCCCCGAGGTTGAACTGAAATCGCGGCACGCCGACCGCGCGGTTGCCATCGTTGATGCCATTGGCGCTGCCCTCGATCTCCGTCTTCATGAAGGTCGCCCCGCTGAGCAGACGCAGGCCATCGAGGGGTTCGCCATACAGGTTCAATTCCACCCCTTTGTTCAACTGTCGGCCATCGACGCGAAACACGCCATCCTGGGTATAGCTCGACGGTTGTTCGATGCGATACGCCCCAAGACTCGCGCCGTAGCTGCCCATGTCCAGGCGCACGCCGGCTTCGACCTGCTTGCTGCGCACCGGGGCGAAGGTTTCGTCGCGGTTCAGTGAAGTGGTCGGGGGTGTCGGGCCCTTGGCCAGGCCTTCGATGCGGTTGGCGTAGAACGATACGTGGTCCCAGGGCTTGAACATCAGGCCGAACACCGGTGTGGTGATCGACGCGTCATAGCTGGACGTCCGGGCGCCGGTGGTGGTGCTCCAGCCATCGACCTTCAACGACTGCCGACGCGCACCCAACGTCAGCAAAACCCGGTCGTCGACAAAACCGAGGGTGTCGGCAATCGCAACGCTGCGCAGCTGATTCTTGCCGACGATCCGTGGGTCATGAATGTCGCTGCCGAACGATGTGGCCGCCGGCCGCGGCTGCTGGCTGACGTCATACAGATTGGTGCTGTAGCGCCCGACGCTGCCGATGGTTTCGAAGGCCGAACGCTGTTCACCCCAGATACCGGCCACTCCGGCGTTCAATTGATGGCTGATCGCACCGGTTTGCAGACGACCATTGAGGCCCGCCATCAGGCTGCGATTGTCTTCGTCGTGGGGCGGATAAAGCATGCCGCCGAGCGCACTGCCGTCCAGATCGGTGACGGTCAGCGACGAGTACACGCCGTTTTCCCGGGTGTGCTTGGCGCCGCCCGCGATGTAGCCGGTCCAATTGTCGCTCAGGTCATATTCGGCGCGGGCCATGCCGAAGGTGTCCTCAAGCTGCGAGTAACTCCAATCCTGCGCATAACCTTTGTTGGCGTCCGGCGCCTTGGGCACTTTGCTCAGGGACGAATCGACGTAAACCACGGCGCGGCCCTGATTGATCACCTGCTTCTGATAACCCAGATCCGCCGACAGACGCAGACGCTCACCGCGATAATCCAGGCCCAGACTGACCAGCGAAGTGCGCTGGTCTTCGTCGTCGACAGCGCTATCGCCCTCGCGCTGCAGCAGGTTGAGCCGCGCGCCGAACCGGTTGTCCTCACCGAAGCGCTGGCCCAGGTCCAGATGCCCACCGATGCGTGAGTCGCTGCTGTAATCCAGGCTGATACGCCGGGTCGGTGTATCGCTGGCGCGTTTGGGTTGCACATTGACCGCGCCGCCGATGCCGCTGCCGCTGGGGGGCACCCCGTTGATGAAGGCGCTCGGGCCCTTGAACAGCTCGACCCGCTCCATCGCCTCGGTGGCGATGATCTGGCGCGGCAGCACGCCGTACAGGCCACCCCAGGAAATGTCATCGGTGGCCAGTGGCAATCCGCGAATGATGAACACCTGAGAGAAGTTGCCGAACCCGGCGGACTGGCGCACCGACGCGTCATTGAGCAGCACGTCGCCAACGGTTCGCGCCTGCTGGTCGGCGATGGTTTTGGCGGTGTAGCTGGTGACGCTGAAGGGCAGGTCGTTCAGGGCCTGCTGACCGAGCAGGCCGATCTGCGCATCACGGGCCACTTGCCCGCCGCCGTAGGTGTCGGCGGCATTGGCCAGGGCGTTGACGTTGGTTTCGTCCAGTTCCAGCGTGGTCGGGGCTTTGAGGGTGTAGCCGTTATCGCCGGTGCTGACCAGCGCAAGTCCGCTGCCTTCCAGCAATTGCGCGAAGCCACTTTCCGCGCTGTAGGCCCCGTTGAGTCCGGGGCTCTGGCGATTGCCCAGCAGCGCCGGATCGAACGACAACGGCACGCCCATGCTCACCGCAAACTGCGCCAGCACCTGGCTCAGCAAGCCCGGAGCAATGACGATGTTGCGGCTGGTGGCGAGGCTTTCGATCGCCTGGCCGTGCAGCGGCAACAACGCCGAGCAGGCCAGAACCATGCGCAGGAAAGAGGAACTGAACATCACAGACTGACCGCGTCAGACCCTCGGTTCGACCGACAGCCAGTAGCGGGTCATGCGGCTGATGTTCAGCGGCAGGGTATCGCTGAGCAGGCGCAGGCTGGCGTCGGTGTCGCGCAGGGAAAACGCCCCCGAGACCCGCAGCGCCGCGACATCCGGATGGCAGCGCAGTACACCCGGGCGATAGCGGCCAAGCTCGCCGAGCAACTGGTCCAGGCGCATGTTGTTGGCCAGCAGCATGCCTTTGTCCCAGGCTACGGCGGCGGCATCGAAGGATTCGGCGGCATCGAAGCGGCTCTGGGTGAAGCTCTGGCGCTGGCCGGCGTTGAGGGTCGAACTCTGCTGGAGCAATTGCGGGGTGATCACCGCTTGGCCTTCGAGAACGGACACGTGGCTGCGAGCGCCTTCGGTGCGCACGCAAAAACGAGTGTCCACGGCGCGGGCGATGCCCTGGGGCGTTTCGACGATAAAGGGGCGGGCGCTGAGGTCTTTCGCCGTGCGGATCAGCACCTCGCCATCGAGCAGCAGGACACGTCGCTCCGAAGCATTGAAGGCAATGTTCACCGCGCTGTCGGTGTTGAGCAGCAGCTGGCTGCCATCGGGCAATTGCAGGTTTTTCTGCTCGCCCACGGCGGTGCGCTGATCGGCGGTCCATTGCTCCCACGGCAGATGCTGCGAAGCAAAGCCCAAGGGACCGGCCATTAGCAGCAGGCCCAGGCGAGTGAGAGTCTGGCGACGAGTGAGGCCGTCCTTGCGCGCAGCCCGTTGCAAAGTCTGGATCGCCAGATTGGCCGGCACACTGCGGAACTCGCCCAGCAGCACTTCGGCCCGCTGCCAGGCCTGAGCGTGTTCCAGGCTGCGGCTGCGCCATTGGGCGATGGCCTGATGGTCGGCAGCGGTGGCGGTGCCGGAGTGCAACTGCACCAGCCAGTCGGCGGCTTCACCGAGAATCTGCGGGTTGATCATCGAAGAATTCATCAGGCGACACTCAGGCAGGCAATGAACGCCGCGCGCATGTGGCGCTTGACGGTGATCAGCGAGACATTCAGGCGGGTGGCGATCTGCGCGTAGGTCAGGCCTTCGATCTGCGACAGCAAAAAGGTATCGCGGGTCGCCTTGGGCAATTCCCGCAGCAGGGCTTCGATGCGCCACAGGGTTTCGAGGATCAGCAGGCGGGTTTCCGGCGACGGTACTTCGGCCACCGGCAGATGGGCGATGGTTTCCAGATAGGCACGCTCGATGTCCTGGCGACGCCAGCGGTCGATCACCAGCCCTTTGGCAATGTGCGTCAGCAGCGCCCGGGGTTCGCTGCCCAGCGGTTTGACCACCTGACGGGTCAACAGGCGCAGGAAGGTATCGTGGGCCAGATCGGCCGCATCGCAGCGGTTACCCAGTTTGCGGTGCAACCAACCCTGCAGCCACCCGTGGTGTTCGCTGTAGAGGTTATGGACTTGCTGGTTCAGAGGCTGATCGGCGGACGACATGGCGGGCAGATACTCGACTCGGGCATCCTGCGGGAGTGTGTAATTAAGAATTGATCGCATTCTAGTGGCCATCAGTGATTGCTTGCAATTCTCATTTGGAACTTTCTTTCAAAGCCTCCGCCAATGGCCTACTCGTCTTCCAGAAGATTGGATATTTGTGCAAGGCGCCCGCGGGTCTAACGTAGTCACACACCCACTTTTTCCCCGGAGCACGTAAATGCAACCGCGCATCGATTTCTACACCGCTTCCCCTGACGCCCTCAAAGCCATGATTGCCCTGGAAACCGCCGTCTCCAAGCTGCCGCTGGAGAAGAGCCTGATCGAACTGGTCAAGCTGCGCGCCTCGCAAATCAACGGCTGCGCCTTCTGCATCGACCTGCACACCACCGACGCCCTCAAGGCCGGCGAAACTACCCGTCGCCTGTTCGGTGTGTCCGCCTGGCGCGAAACGCCGTTCTTCACCGACCGTGAACGCGCCGCGCTGCTGTGGACCGAGTCCCTGACTCAGCTCAGCCTGACCAAAGCCCCGGACGAGGACTACGAAGTGGTCAAGGCACAGTTTTCGGAAAAGGAAATGGTCGACCTGACTGTCGCTATCAGCACCATCAACAGCTGGAACCGTCTGGCGGTTGGCTTCCGCAAAATGCCTCAGGCCTGATTTTCACCTCCGCACCTGATCGTTCCCACGCTCCGCGTGGGAATGCCTCAAGGGACGCTCCGCGTTCCAGCCTTCATTCTGATTTCTGATCGGGTACCGATGGGACGCGGAGCGTCCCGGGCTGCGTTCCCACGCGGGAGCGTGGGAACGATCACACCCATCAATGCGCATCCGCACTCGGCGCCGCCGGTGGTTGCACCTTGCGCATCAAGGGCACCATCGCCGTGGCGACGATGAAGCAGGCCATGATCATCAGGAACGCATCTCCGTAGGTTTGCGTCTGCGCTTCGCGAAAGGTCAGTTGCCATAGCTGATGCAGGCTGGCGGTGACGCCGGCTTCGCCGCTCTGGCCCAGGGCGGCGAAGTTGTTGCCGACCTGGGACAGCCACTGGTTGAGGGCCTCGTTGCTGCTGTTGAGGTTTTCCGCCAAGCGAGTGAAGTGCAGGTTGGTGCGGTCGTTGAGGATGGTCGCGCAGGCGGCGATGCCGATGGCGCCGCCCAGGTTGCGCATCAGGTTGAACAAGCCCGAGGCATGCTTGAGCCGCGCCGGTGCCAGTCCGCCCAGGGTCAGGGTCACGGTGGGCGGCACTGCCAGTTGCTGGGCAATGCCGCGCAAGGCTTGCGGCAACATCAACTCCCTGGCTCCCCAGTCATGGGTGATCGGGCTGAAATCCCACATCGACAGGGCGAACAGCCCAAGGCCGGTCATCATGATCCAGCGCAGGTCGATGCGGTTGGCCAGAAAGGCGTACAGCGGAATCGCCATCAGCTGGAACACACCGGTGGAGAAAATCGCCAGACCAATGTCCAGCGCGCCGTAGCCACGCACCCGGCCGAGAAACAGCGGCGTCAGGTAAATGGTGGCGAACAGGCCGATGCCGGTGATGAACGAGAAGAAACAGCCGAGGGCGAAGTTGCGGTCTTTCAGGGCGCGCAGATCGACAATCGGGTTGGCCACATGCAGGCTGCGGCCGATGAACGCAAGGCCAGCCAGGCCGCTGATCCACGCGGTGGTCAGGATCGTGCTGTCGCTGAACCAGTTCCAGCGCGGGCCTTCTTCGAGGGTGTATTCCAGGCAGCCGAGGAACAGCGCCAGAAACACCATGCTTATATAGTCGGCGCCCTTGAGCAGCGACAGTTCCGGCTGGTCGATTTTCACCAGCATCGGCACCGCCACGGCGACGAAAATCCCCGGCACCAGGTTGATGTAGAACAGCCAGTGCCAGGATGAAACATCGGTAATCCACCCACCGATGACCGGCCCCAAGGTAGGTGCCAGCGAAGCCACCGCACCAATGGTCGCCGCCGCGATCACCCGTTGCTTGCCGCTGAAAAACACGAACGCCGTGGTGAACACCAGCGGGATCATCGAGCCGCCGAGAAAACCTTGCAGGGCCCGGAAGGCAATCATGCTCTGGATGTTCCAGGCCAGGCCGCAGAGCAGGCTGGTCAGGGTGAAGCCCACCGCTGATGCGCAAAACAGCCAGCGGGTGGAAAACACCCGCGAGAGCCAGCCGGACAGCGGGATCACGATGATTTCGGCGATCAGGTAGCTGGTCTGTACCCAGGCGGTTTCGTCGGTGCCGGCGGAAAGGCCGCCGCCAATGTCGCGCAATGACGCCGAGACGATCTGGATATCCAGCAGCGCGATGAACATGCCGATGCACATGGTGGCGAAGGCAAAGACCTTGGTCGCCGTGGCCATGCTCGCGGCATCGAAAGGTTGCGCCGGGGCGGCGAGGGCGCGGCTCATGGCGCGCTGGCCACGGCAGGCGCGTCCGGCGCTTTGCGGGTGTCCACTTCGGCGGTGACCGACAGGCCGGGACGCAGGTGACCCAGCACGCTGTCGGCCGGGTCCAGGTGAATGCGCACCGGCACCCGCTGGACGATCTTGGTGAAGTTGCCGGTGGCGTTTTCCGGCGGCAACACGCTGAACTGTGAGCCGCTGGCCGGCGCCAGGCTATCGAGATGACCGTGGAATTCCTGGCCCGAGAGCACGTCGGCATGTATCACCACCCGCTGCCCCGGCACCATGCGCGCCAGTTGGTCTTCCTTGAAGTTGGCATCGACCCACAGGCCGCTGGTGGGCACCACCGCCAGCATTTGCGAACCGGCCTGGGCATAGGCGCCGACCCGGGCGCGGCGATTGCCAATCACCCCGTCGACCGGTGCGCGCAGTTCGGTGTAGCCGACGTTCAACTGCGCCAGATCACGTTCGGCGCGGGCCTGAATCAACGCCGCGCGGGCTTGCTGTTTCTGCGTGGCGATCACGTTCAATTGACGTTGCGCGGCCAGCAATTCGGCCTGGGCGCGGCTGCTGAGTGCCTGGGCGGTCTTGAAGGTGGCATTGGCCCGTTGCGCGCTTTCCACCGAGACCGCGTTGGTGCTCACCAGCTTTTTGTAGCGCGCATCGTCATCCCGGGAGCGAGAGGTTTCGGCACCGGCGGCATCAATGCCGGCGCGGGCCTGACCGATCACCGCCTGTTGCAGCTGTTCGGTGGCGTCGAGGTTGGCGAGCAGAGCTTCCTCGGCCGCCACCGCGCCTTCGGCCTTGGCCAGGTTGGCGCGGTAGTCACGGGAATCGAGGCGAATCAGCACATCCCCAGCCTTGACCTGCTGGTTGTCGGTCACCAGCACTTCTTCGATGTAGCCGGCGACCTTCGGCCCGATCACCGTCACGTCGCCGCCGATGTAGGCGTCGTCGGTTTCCTCGATGAAGCGGCCAGCGGTCCACCAATGGGCGCCATACACGCCGGCCAGCACCAGGGCAGCGATGCCGACGGTCGGCAGAAGCAGGCGTTTGAGCAGGGGAGGCTTGGGGGTGTTCACCGGGACGGCCAGGTCGGGCTCAACGGAGGGCATGCTGGTCATGAGGATTTCCTGCGGGAAATGGAAAATACATTACACAGGTAATATGACGTATGTAATATTTTGTGGCAATTGAATTTCGATGCCGGTCGTCAGGTGCTCGAGGCAGTCAATGTTGAGGGGAGGGCAGAGAGGTTTTAATTCCGGCGGGTGAAGCCATCGCGGGACCTGTAGCAGCTGGCGAAGCCTGCGTCCGGCTGCGCAGCAGTCGTGAATCCGGAGAACTCGGTCTATCAGACAGATCTGGCGCACAGGTTTTGCGACTGCTGCGCAGCCGGACGCAGGCTTCGCCAGCTGCTACATGGGCCTGATTGGTCATAAGAATCCATGAGCCTGCGCAATCGCACAGGCCCATGGCTTTCCAGGCTTAAGCGCGTTCAAAAATTGCCGCAATCCCCTGACCACCACCAATGCACATGGTCACCAGCGCATAACGCCCGCCAGTGCGATGCAACTCATGGATAGCCTTGGTCGCGATGATGGTGCCGGTGGCGCCTACCGGGTGACCCAGGGCAATGCCGGAGCCGTTCGGGTTGACCTTGGCCGGGTCCAGATCCAGTTCCTGGCTGACGGCGCAGGCTTGCGCGGCGAAGGCGATGTTGGCTTCGATCACGTCAAGGTCCGCGACGGTCAGGCCGGCGCGCTTGAGGGCCAGGCGGGTGGCCGGGATCGGGCCCAGGCCCATCAGTTCCGGCTCGACACCGGCGTGGGCGTAGCTGACCAGACGCGCCATCGGCTTGAGGTTGTTGACCTGCACCGCGCTGGCGGTGGCCATGACGATCGCGGCGGCGCCGTCGTTCAGGCCCGAGGCGTTGCCGGCGGTGACCGAACCGTCCTTCTTGAACGCAGGCTTCATCGCCGCCAGTTGTTCCAGCGAGGTGGCACGCGGATGCTCGTCGACGCTGAACAGCTTGGTTTCCTTGCGATCACGGATTTCGACGGCCGCGATCTGCTCGTTGAAGTAGCCGTTGGCGATGGCGTGAGCCGCGCGCTTCTGGTCTTCCAGGGCCAGGGCGTCCTGCATTTCGCGGGTGATGCCGTTGCGCTCGGCGACGTTCTCGGCGGTGATGCCCATGTGGATGGACTGGAACGGGTCATGCAGGATGCCCAGCATGTAGTCGATGGCCTGGATGTTGCCCATGCGCGCACCCCAACGGGCGGCCGGCATCAGGTAAGGCCCACGGCTCATGGACTCGGCACCGGCGCCGATGGCGATTTCGGCGTCGCCCAGCAGCAGGGTCTGCGCCGCGCTGACGATCGCCTGCAGGCCCGAACCGCACAGGCGGTTGACGTTATAGGCCGGGGTTTCCTTCGGGATACCGGCGTTCATCGCGGCCACGCGGGACAGGTAGGCATCGCGGGTTTCGGTCGGGATCACGTTGCCCATCACCAGATGGCCGACGAGCGCCGGGTCCACGGCGGCCTTTTGCAGGGCGGCCTTGATCGCGGTGGTCGCGAGGTCGACCGGCGGCACGTCTTTGAGCGAGCCGCCGAAGGAACCGATGGCGGTACGGGCGGCGCTGACGACGTAGATTTCCGGGGTGTTCATGGCAGGTTTCCTTTCGGGATTTACTTATCTGTACTGCGATTGAGCAGTGCGTTCAAGGCGGTTTTGGCTTCGGCGCTGTTCAGGCGCTGAATGAACAATTGGTTTTCTTCGCGCAGGGTGGCTTGCAGTTCGGCCATGCCGGGCTGCTTCATCAATTGCCGGGACTGGCGCAGGGATTCCTGGGGCATGGCCAGGAATCGCTGGGCGATTTTCTTCGCACCTGCCAGGCATTGCTCGCCGTCATCGAAGGCTTCGTTGGCCAGGCCCCAGTCCAGCGCATCGGCACCGCTGAAACCTTCGCCCAACAGCAACAGGCGCGCGGCACGGGCCTGACCGAGCAGGCGCGGCAGAATCAGGCTGGCGCCGAACTCCGGGCACAGGCCGAGGTTGACGAACGGCATCCGCAGCTTGGCGTTACGGGTCACCAGCACCTGATCGCAATGCAGCAGCAGGGTGGTGCCGATGCCAATGGCCGCACCACACACCGCGGCGATCAGCGGTTTTTGCAGGTGGGTCACGGCGCGCATCAGGCGGAAGGCCGGGCTGTCCAGGTGAGTCGGCGGTTCTTGCAGGAAGTCCACCAGGTCGTTGCCGCTGGTAAAGCAGTTCGGGCCGCCGGTGAGGATGATCACCCGCACCGCGTCATTCTCGTCAGCGGCAAACAGCTCGTCGGCCAGACGCATGTACATCGCGTTGGTCAGGGCGTTGAGCTTGTCCGGACGGTCGATGGTCAGCGTCAGCACGCCATCGCTCAGTTGTCGTTTGATCAGGTCGGTCATCGAAGGCGCCTGCAGATTCGGTTTGGCGGCCACTTTAAGCGTCAGGCAAACCCCGCTGCTATGACAAAACGGGTCAAACGGGGTGATGCTTTTTGCCATGTCCCGGGGCAAAACAGCGTACACACCCATTCGGGGTATGGTCCGTTTGCCTGAATCGCCCAATAGTAGAGACATCCGCTCATCCAGAGCCGAACTCGCTGAATAAGGTGCATTTGCTATGGGCAAGACACTGCTTAAGGTGATTTCCAGTCTGTTCGTTGTACCGCTGACCCTGAACGCTTACGCCGCGCAAGAGAACGACGCCAACACCCTCAGGTTGTACAACTGGGCGGATTACATCGGCGAAAAGACCCTCGCCAATTTTGAAAAAGAGACGGGCATCAAAGTCATTTATGACACCTTCGATGCCTACGAAACGGTCCAGGCCAAACTGCTCACCGGCCACTCCGGCTACGACCTGATCGTCCTGAACGCCTCGCTTGCGCCGCCGCTGATCAAGGCCAAGGTGTTCCAGCCGCTGGACAAGAAGCTGCTGCCGAGCTGGAGCAACCTCGACCCGAAAGTCATCAACGACCTGCAGGGCTTCGACCCGGGCACCACCTATTCAGCGCCCTACACCTGGGGCAGCAACGGCGTGACCTACAACGTCGACAAGATCAAGGAGCGTATGCCCGACGCGCCGATCGGCTCGCTGGCGATGATCTTCGATCCGAAGATCGTCTCGCGCTTCGCCGACTGCGGCGTGACCCTGCTGGATGCGCCGACCGAAGTGATTCCGCTGGCCCTGAAATACCTGGGCCGAGACCCGCGCAGCGCCAAGCCGGAAGACCTCAAGGCCGCCCAGGACGTGCTGCTGTCGGTGCGCCCGTACATCCGCAAATTCGACTCGGTCAACTACCTGACCAGCCTGCCCAATGGCGATGTCTGCATGGCCATGACCTGGTCCGGCGACTACGCCACCGCGATGGCCCGCGCCGAGGAAGCGAAGAAGCAGATCAACCTGGCCTACTTCATTCCCAAGGAAGGCTCGCTGATCTGGTTCGACAACATGTACATCCCGACCGACGCGCCGCACGTGGCCAACGCCCACAAGTTTCTCGAGTACCTGATGCAGCCGCAGGTAATGGCCGATGTCAGCGATTACATCAACTACGCCAACAGCAACGCGGCCGCAACGCCACTGCTTAACGCCAGCGTGCGTGATAACCCGGCGATTTATCCCGATGAAGAAGTTCGTCAGCGACTGTTCCCGCAAAAGACCCAGGACGCCAAAGACATGCGCGCCATCACGCGGGTCTGGAGCACGGTGAAGAGCGGGATCTGATCGTCAATTTGTTCAGTTTGAGGTTTTTGTATGGCTACTCCAATCAAGGCTACCCCCGTCAGTAAAGTGTTCTCCAAGGCTGAAGCAGCCGCCCTGGTCAAGGCCGACAAGGCCCACCACATGCACGGCTACCACATGTTCGACGAGCACGCCGAACAGGGTTCGCTGAACATCGTTGCCGGCGACGGCGCGTACATTACCGACACCGAGGGCAACCGCTTCCTCGATGCCGTGGGCGGCATGTGGTGCACCAACATCGGCCTGGGTCGCGAAGAGATGGCCGAAGCCATCGCCGATCAGGTGCGGCAGCTGGCCTATTCGAACCCGTTTTCCGACATGTCGAACAACGTGGCGATCCAGCTCTGCGAAAAACTCGCCAGCCTGGCTCCCGGCGATCTCGACCATGTGTTCCTGACCACCGGTGGCTCTACCGCGGTCGACACCGCCTACCGCCTGATCCAGTACTACCAGAACTGCCGCGGCAAGACCGAGAAGAAGCACATCATCGCGCGCTTCAACGCCTATCACGGCTCCACCACTCTGACCATGTCGATCGGCAACAAGGCCGCCGACCGGGTGCCGGAATTCGATTACGTCAACCCGCTGATCCACCACGTCTCCAACCCCAACCCGTACCGGGCGCCGGAGGGCATGGACGAGGCGCAGTTCCTCGAGTTTCTGGTCAAGGAATTCGAAGACAAGATTTTGTCGATTGGCGCAGACAAGGTCGCCGGCTTCTTCGCTGAGCCGGTGATGGGCTCGGGCGGGGTGATCATTCCGCCCAAGGGCTACCTCAAGCGCATGTGGGAAGTCTGCCAGCGCTACGACATCCTGTTCGTCGCCGACGAAGTGGTGACCTCGTTCGGGCGCCTGGGCAAGTTCTTCGCCTCCAAGGACGTGTTCGACGTGCAGCCGGACATCATCACCACCGCCAAGGGCCTGACCTCGGCCTATCTGCCGCTGGGCGCGTGCATCTTTTCCGACCGCATCTGGAAGGTCATCGCCGAGCCGGGCACCGGGCGCTGCTTCACCCACGGCTTCACCTACAGCGGCCATCCGGTGTGCTGCACCGCGGCGCTGAAGAACATCGAGATCATCGAGCGGGAAAACCTGCTGGCCCATGTCGACGATGTCGGCGGCTATCTGGAACAGCGTCTGGGGACTTTGCGCGACCTGCCGTTGGTGGGCGACGTGCGCTGCCTGAAACTGATGGCCTGCGTGGAGTTCGTGGCCGACAAGCGCACCAAGGCGCTGTTCGACGACTCGATCAACATCGGCGAGAAAATCCACTCCCGCGCCCAGGCTCGGGGCTTGCTGGTACGGCCGATCATGCACCTGAACGTGATGTCGCCGCCGCTGATCCTGACGTATGTACAGGTGGACGAGATCGTCGAGATCCTGCGTGAGTGCATCCTGGAAGTGGCGGCCGAGCTTCAGGCGAGCGGCCAGTACGCCGGCCAATGACTTCATCGGTCAGGCTGTTACCAAGGGCTCGTTCTCCCGCTATGCTGCGGGGCATGAATAAACCCGACGACGATACGCTGATCGCGATGCCCTTCGGGGCATTGCACAAATGGCATGGGGGAATGCGCGAGGCATTCGCCCATATCGACGAGCCCGACGCCCTGCAATACCTCGCGTCGGCGCTGGCCCAGCTGGTGTCCATCGAATCGATGATGATCAGCCTGGAACGCAAGGACCGCCCGCCGCAGTTGCTGCATCAGCGCGGAGTCGCCCAGGAGTATCAGGTGTCGATTCTGGAACGCTATTTTTCCGGCGGCTATCTGCTCGACCCGTTCTGCCTGGCGGTGGAGCAGGGCCTGGCGCAAGGCTTCTACCACCTGGAGGAAATCGCTCCGGACAACTTCTTCGACAGTGATTACTACAAGACCTACTACCTCAACGCGGGCTGTTCGGAAGACAGCTACTACATCGTCGACACCGGCAATGACACCAAGATCTCCGTCAGCCTGTACCAGGGTTTCGGCGGTGAATGCCTGCGGGTCGAACACCTGAACCTGCTGCGGGCCGTGGAACCGCTGGTGCGCGAATTCGTCAGCGAATTCAGCCACCGCGGCATGCTGCGCAACAGCGCGATCCAGTGCGACAGCGAACAGAACCTGCGCGACGACCTCAAGCATCGGGTGCAATCGGCGTTCGAACAGTTCGGCGCCGATTTGCTCACCGAACGCGAGCGCGAAGTGGCGCACATGGTGCTGCGTGGCCACTCGGTCAAATCCACCGCCAGCCAGATGAACATCTCCCCTGAGACGGTGCGCATGCATCGCAAGAATCTGTATCTGAAGCTGGAAGTGGGGTCGCAGTCGGAGTTGTTTGCGTTGTTTATTGAGTGGTTGCGAAAGCACTGACCCCGTTCCCTTGTAGGAGCGAGGCTTGCCCGCGAAGGCGCCAGCACATCCGACACTGATGGCGCCTGACACACCGCCTTCGCGGGCAAGCCTCGCTCCTACAGGAATTGGCGGTGAATCTGCGGCCAACCAGAAACCCATGTGGGAGCGGGCTTGCTCGCGAAGAGGCCGTGTCAGTCAACATTTGCATTGCCTGACACACCGCCTTCGCGAGCAAGCCCGCTCCCACGGTAGTCATCAGTCGGGCACAAAATCTGTGATCAACCAAAAATCACTGTGGGAGCGAGCCTGCTCGCGATAAGAAATTGGCTTCACTCAAGAATTCGAGTGATTGATGACATGCCCCGGCTGCGCATACAGATCGATCCCCAGCGCATGAATCACTTTCAAAACCGTCTGAAACCGCGGCTTCGCCCCTGGCGCGAAGGCCTTGTACAGACTCTCGCGACCCATCCCGGAATCCTTGGCAACCTGCGTCATACCCCGAGCCTTCACTACATGCCCGACGGCCCGAAGAAATTCCTCATTGTCCCCATCTGCCAGCACCTGGGACAGGTATTCACTGATGGCCTCATCACTGTCGAGCAGAGCCGCCATGTCGAAAGTCGTCAAAGTCTGGCTCATGGTTAAACCTCCTTTTCCAATGGCCTCAGTTCATTGCTCGACTGTATCCAAATGGATACGGATAAACAGTCAGACATTTCTTCGATGACGGATGGTTTTTTCTGCGGAGGGTGTGGGTGAATGGCAGTGGGGACACTTTTGTGGAAGCGAGCCTGCTCGCGATGGCGGCGGCACATCCAACATTTTCGCTGAAAGAAATGGGCGGGCAAGCCCGCTCCCACAGATTCAGCGGGTGTACGCAGGTTCGGCAACCAACCAAAGTCCCTGTGGGAGCGGGCTTGCCCGCGATGGCTGCCTCACATTCACCAGCTCCATTGAATGTGAAGACCCCATCGCGAGCAGGCTCGCTCCCACAGTTGTCCATCGGTCGGGCACAAAATCTGCAGCCAACCAGAAACCCATGTGGGAGCGGGCTTGCTCGCGAAGGGGCCGTATCAGTCAACTTTTACATCGCCTGACACACCGCCTTCGCGAGCAAGCCCGCTCCCACTCTTGATCGAGGTGATCACAAGGCTGTGATCAATCCTCGCGCTTTACCACCAACGTCAAAATGTCATAGCTGGCCACCAACTCACCCAGCTGGTTGGTGACTTCCACATCCCACGCCACCACCCCTTGCGGAATGCCTTGCGGGCTCTTTTTGCCCTGGTCGATTTTGCGTTTGCAGGTCAGGCGGGCCTGGATGGTGTCGCCGATGCCGACCGGGTTGATGAAGCGCAGGGTGTCGAGGCCATAGTTGGCCAGGACCGGTCCAGGCGCTGGCGAAACGAAAAGCCCGGCTGCGGCCGACAGGACGAAGTAGCCGTGGGCGATGCGCTTGCCGAATTGCGATTCCTTGGCCGCGATGTCGTCGAAGTGCATGTAGAAGTGGTCGCCCGACAGGCAGCCGAAGTTCACCAGGTCCGCTTCGGTGACGGTGCGGCGGTGGGTCAGCAGCGACTCGCCGATCTGCAGGTCCTGGAAGTAGCGACGGAACGGGTGCACTTCGGTTTCGATGACCTTGGCGCCACGCACGTATTCGCCGGTGACCGCTGCCAGCATGGTTGGCGAACCCTGTACCGCGGCGCGTTGCAGGTAGTGTTTCACCGCGCGCAGACCGCCCAGCTCCTCACCACCGCCGGCACGACCCGGACCGCCGTGCTTGAGTTGCGGCAGCGGCGAACCGTGGCCGGTGGATTCGCCGGCGCAGTTGCGATCCAGCACCAGCAGACGGCCGTGCAGGGCAGCGGCGACTGGAATGGCTTTGGCTGCAATCGCTGGATCCTTGGTCACCAGGCTCGCCACCAGGCTGCCTTTGCCGCGCGCGGCCAGTGCCAGGGCTTCATCCAGATCGTCGTAGGCCATCAGGGTGCTGACCGGACCGAACGCCTCGATGTCATGTGCGCCACCTTCGGCGTGCGGATCGCGGGCCTGCAACAGGGTCGGGGCGAAGAACGCGCCCTTGTCGACGTTCTCGCCGCGTGGTTCGAAACCGTCACGGGCGCCGAATAGCATGTCGCTGCTCTGCAACAGCGCTTCCAGGCGCTCGGACACGTCTTTCTGCTGATCGTGAGAAGCCAGCGCACCCATGCGCACGCCTTCCACCGAAGGGTCGCCGACCACCACCTTGGCCAGGCGATCACGCAGGCGCGTGGCGACGGCGTCGATGTGCTTGGCCGGGACGATGGCGCGGCGGATGGCGGTGCATTTCTGCCCGGCCTTGGTGGTCATTTCCTTGGCCACCTCCTTAATGAACAGCTCGAATTCTTCGTCGTCCGGGGTGACGTCCGGGGCGAGGATCGCGCAGTTCAGCGAGTCGGCTTCGGCGGTGAACGGCACCGAATTGCGAATCAGGTTCGGGTTGACGCGCAGCTTGGCGGCGGTGTCGGCGGAACCGGTGAAAGTCACCACGTCCTGGCCTTGCAGGCGGTCGAGCAAGTCGCCGGTGCCACCGATGATCAGTTGCAGGCTACCCGCCGGCAACAGGCCGGATTCGTCCATCAGACGCACCACGGCTTCAGTCAGATAGCTGGTGGCGCTGGCGGGTTTGACGATGCACGGCATGCCGGCGAGGAAGCTCGGCGCGAACTTTTCCAGCATGCCCCAGATCGGGAAGTTGAAGGCGTTGATGTGCACCGCCACGCCACCGCGCGGCACCAGGATGTGGGTACCGGCGAAGGTGCCCATTTTGCTCAGTTGCATCGCCGGGCCTTCGTGGACCACGTTGCCCGATGGCAGCTCGCGCGAGCCCAGACCCGCGTAGGTGAACAGGGTGCTGTTGCCGCCTTCGATGTCGATCCAGCTGTCGGCACGGGTCGCGCCGCTGTGGTGGGAGATCGCGTAGAGCTGTTCCTTGCGTTCGGCCAGGTACAGGGCCAGGGCCTTGAGACGTTGGGCACGTTGCTGGAAGTCCAGCGCCATCAGGCCGCTGACGCCTTGGCGACGGCCGTGTTCGATGGCTTCGGCGAAGTCCGGACGCTCTTCGTGGGTGCGGGCGATTTCATGGCCGTCGATGGCGCTGCGCAGGATTTGCGCGCCTTGTTGGCCGATCCAGCGACCGGCGATGAAGCTTTGCAGTGTAGGAGAAGAGGACATCAGGATTGCTCCGGGTATGGTCAGTGTCTGGCGCGGGTTTTAGCCGCGCCTGTCAAATGGATGATCAGTGCTGGCTGGCGCCCGAAGCGCCGATGCCGGTCATGGAACGAATGAACTGCGCCAGGTAACGGCCGCGCTCGAGGGCGGCCCGTGGCGAACGGTCGGTGACCGAGAACAGCCAGGCGCTGGAGAAGGCCAGGCTCATGGAAAACAGCGCCGGGTTGGAATACGGGAACAGCGCCTTGTCGTGGTGCATGACGTTGACCCACACCGCCGGGCTCAGCACCAGCAGCACAATCGCCGAAACCAGGCCAGCCAGGCTGCCCAGCACCGCGCCACGGGTGGTCAGGCCTTTCCAGT
Source organism: Pseudomonas sp. REP124 (assembly GCF_020164475.1). Classification (GTDB taxonomy): domain Bacteria; phylum Pseudomonadota; class Gammaproteobacteria; order Pseudomonadales; family Pseudomonadaceae; genus Aquipseudomonas. The sequence continues at coordinate 26,185 of NZ_JAIQWX010000066.1, forward strand.
ACATCGAAAGGAACAGCACCGGGAAATTCACCGAGGCGGCAATCGCCAGCACCAGACCGGACAGGAAGGCAATGTTCTGCGATTCGAACAGCAGGCCGAGGATGATCGCCAGCACGCCGATGCACAGGGTGGCGATACGCGACACGCGCATTTCCTGTTGCTCGCTCGCCTGGCCCTTGCGGATCACGCAGGCATACAGGTCGTGGGACACCGCCGAGGCGCCGGACAGCGCAAGGCCCGCCACCACCGCCAGGATGGTGGCGAAGGCCACCGCCGAAATGAAGCCGAGGAACAGGTTGCCGCCCACTGCCTGGGCCAGATGCACGGCGACCATGTTGCCGCCGCCGATGATCGCGCCGCTGGCGTCGCGGTAGGACGGATCGGTGCCGACCATGACGATGGCGCCGAAGCCGACGACGATCAGCAGCAGGTAGAAATAGCCGATGAAACCGGTGGCGTAGAACACGCTTTTACGCGCTTCCTTGGCGTCGCTGACGGTGAAGAAACGCATGAGGATATGCGGCAGGCCGGCGGTGCCGAACATCATGCCCAGGCCGAGGGAAATCGCGTCGATCGGATTGGACAACAGGCCGCCCGGCGCCATGATCGCCGCGCCCTTGGCGTGCACTTCGGTGGCGCCGGCGAACATCGCTTCGGTGCTGAAACCGAAATGCTTGAGCACCATGAACGCCATGAAGCTGGTGCCGAACAGCAGCATCACCGCCTTGATGATCTGCACCCAGGTGGTGGCGAGCATGCCGCCGAAAGTCACGTAGAACACCATCAATACGCCGACCAGCATCACCGCGTAGAGGTAGTCGATGCCGAACAGCAATTCAATCAGCTTGCCGGCGCCGACCATCTGCGCCACCAGGTACATCAGCGCCACGGTGAGGGTGCCGAAGGCCGAGGTCAGGCGCACCGGGGTCTGTTCCAGGCGATAGGAGACCACGTCGGCAAAGGTGTATTTGCCCAGGTTGCGCAGGCGTTCGGCGATCAGGAACAGGATGATCGGCCAGCCGGCCAGGACGCCCAGGGCGTAGAGCAGACCGTCGTAGCCGTTGAGGAACATCATCGCGGAGATGCCGAGGAATGACGCGGCGGAGATCATGTCGCCGGCAATCGCCAGGCCGTTCTGGAAGCCGGTCATGCCGCCGCCGGCGGTGTAGAAGTCGCTGGCCGAGCGGGTGCGCAAGGCGGCCCAGCGGGTGACGCCGAGGGTGAACAGCACGAACACCAGGAACATGCCGATGGCGTTCCAGTTCAACGGGCGTGCGGCGCCTTCGGCGGCAACCGCGAGGTCAGTGACCACGGCCAGAGGCAGCAGGAACAGTGCAAGAAGGCGGCTCATCGGGCGCACTCCTGCTTGAGTTTGTCGTTGAGCGGGTCGATCACGTTGTTGGCGCGATAGACGTAGAAACCGGTCAATGCGAAAGCCAATACCACCATCACCACACCCACCAACATGCCCACGGTGGTTACGCCACCGCTCAGGGACTGGCCGAGGGTGGCCGGAGAGAACGCCACCAACAGGACAAAACCGAAATAAATCACCAGCATGATCAGCGACAGCGACCAGTAGAGCTTCTGCTTGCGGCGCACCAGTTGGATGAAATCGGGGTGCTGGTGGATGAGTTCTATGTCTTGTGGGGTCATGGCACGTTCTCTTGTTTTTGTTGTGGGATGTAGCGGTTGTAGGAGCGAGGCTTGCCCGCGAAGGCGGTATGTCAGGCAGCATCAATGTTGAATGTGCTGGCCTCTTCGCGGGCAAGCCTCGCTCCTACAGGTAAAGCGCGGTCCCCTGTAGGAGCGAGCTTGCTCGCGATGGAGGACGGGACACCGCGGGGTGTCAGGCTGCCAGCGTTATCGTTGGCGACCATCGCGAGCGTGCTCGCTCCTACAGGGGATCGAGTCAGAGCTGATCGAAATCCAGCACAACCTTGTCGCTGATCGGGAACGCCTGGCAGGACAGGACGTAGCCGGCGGCGACTTCGTAGTCTTCCAGGGCGTGGTTGCTGTCCATTTCCACTTCGCCTTCGATGACCTTGCACTTGCAGGTCGAGCACACGCCGGCCTTGCAGGAGTAGGGCAGTTCGGCGCCCTGGGCGTTGCCGGCGTCGAGGATGCTCTGGCTGTTGCGCGGCAGGTCGAAGGCCAGGGCGCGGCCGTCGCTGATCACGGTGATCTGGCTGACCGCCGAATCGATCTGGCGGGCGGCCTCGCGGGCTTCGCGTTTCTGCTGGCTGCCGGCGACGGCGAACAGCTCGAAATGAATCCGATCCGACGCCATGCCCTTGGCTTTCAGGCTGTCACGCACGGTCTCGGTCATTTCCTGCGGGCCGCAGATGAACGCGGCATCGAGGGCTTTCACGTCGAGCCAGCGAGTGAACAGCTGCTCGCATTTCTCGGCGTTGATCCGGCCGTTGTACAGGTCCACATCCTGCTGCTCGCGGCTGAACACGAAGATCAGGTTCAGGCGTTGCAGGTAGCGGTTTTTCAGGTCTTCCAGCTGTTCGCGAAACAGGGCGCCGGAGCTGGAACGGTTGCCGTACAGCAGGGTGACGCGGCTGTGGGGCTCGGTTTCCAGGGTGGTCTTGATGATCGACAGGATCGGCGTGATGCCGCTGCCAGCGGCGACGGCCAGGTAGTTGCCGTGGCGAGCCGGGTCCAGTTCGACGCTGAAATGCCCGGCCGGTGGCATGACTTCCAAGGTATGCCCGGCTTTCAGTCGTTCGTTGGCAAAGGCGGAGAAACGCCCGCCGGCCACGCGTTTCACCGCGATACGCAGTTCACCGTCGTTGACGCCGGTGCAGATCGAGTACGAACGGCGCACTTCTTCGCCGTCCATCTGGGTGCGCATCACCAGGTGCTGGCCCTGGGTGAAGTGGAAACTGTCCTGCAAATCCTGAGGAATCTCGAAGGCGATGGACACCGCGTCACGGGTCTCGGTGCGCACGTCCTTGATGGTCAGGCTGTGAAATTTACTCATTCTTGTTCTCCAGCTGGGACGGCCGATCGCCGCTCAGATGCACTTGAAATAGTCGAACGGTTCCCGGCAGTCGACGCAGCGATACAGCGCCTTGCACGCGGTGGAACCAAACTCGCTGAGCACCTCGGTGTGGGCGCTGCCGCATTGCGGGCAGATCACCACCGGGCTCTCACCGAGCAGGCTGCGTTTGCTGGTGCTGCCCTCGGGCGGCGCGATGCCGTAGGCGCGCAGGCGCTCACGGCCGCTGGTGCTGATCCAGTCGGTGGTCCAGGCCGGGGTCAGGCGGCGCTCCAGTTGCGGCGCTTTGAAGCCCGCGAGTTCCAGCGCGTCGCGGATATCGCTTTCGATCACCTCGGTGGCCGGGCAGCCCGAGTAGGTCGGCGTGACCACCACGTGCAAGTGACCGGCCTGCCAGTCCAGATCGCGCACGATCCCCAGGTCGACGACGCTGACCACCGGCACTTCCGGGTCCATGACTTCGCGCAGGATCGCCCAGGCGGATGCCAGGTCGGTCGGTTGAGCCGGCCGGGCGCCGAGGTCGCTGGCGATCAGATCACCAGGTTGCATCGGGGTACGCTCGTGGCAGGAACTGCATTTCAGCCAGCAGGATGCCCAGGTGTTCGGTGTGCAGACCCTTGCGTGCGTTCAGGTAGAAGTAGCTCGCAGCCGCCGGGACGGGCAGGGTGGCGCTGGCGAAAATCGCTTCGACCTTGGCCTGCCATGCAGCACCGACAGTTGCGATATCCGGGGTGATGCCGGCGGCGCACAGGCGCTGTTCGCTGTCATCGGCGGCGAGCAGTTCCACGGTGAAACGCCAGACTTCCGGGATGGCCGCGAGCATGCGCTTGTGGCTTTCCTCGGTGCCGTCGCCCAGACGCTCGACCCATTCGCTGGAGCGGCGCAGATGATAGGTGACTTCCTTGACGGCCTTGGCGGCGATCCCGGCGACGCGCTCATCGCTCGACTGGGTCAGGCCGGTGAGCACTTGCAGGTGCCAGGCGTCGTACAGGAACTGCTTGAGGATGGTCACCGCATAGTCGCCGTTGGGTTGTTCCACCAGCAGCAGGTTGCGATAGGCACGCTCGTCGCGGCGGAACGCCAGGTGATCGGCGTCGCGACCATCGTCCAGCAGCTCGGCGGCGTATTCGAGCCAGTTGCGGGCCTGGCCGACGAGGTCGAGGCCGACGTTCATCAGCGCCAGCTCTTCTTCCAGCGCCGGGGCCTTGCCGCACCACTGGCACAGGCGCTGACCCTGGATCAGGGCGCTGTCGCCCAGGCGCAGCAGGTATTCGATCAGATCGGTCTTGTTATTCATGGTCGACCTCACATGTGCCCGACTTCGGCCGGCAGCTCGTAGAAGCTGGCATGGCGGTAGACCTTGTCGTCCGACGGGTCGAACAGCGGGTCTTTTTCATCCGGCGAGGACGCGGTGATCAGCGCCGACGGCACCACCCACAGGCTCACGCCTTCGCTGCGACGGGTGTAGAGCTCGCGCGCGTTCTCGATGGCCATGGTGGTGTCGGCGGCATGCACGCTGCCCACGTGCTTGTGGTTAAGGCCGTGCTTGCTGCGCACGAAGACTTCGAAGAGGGTCCACTCGGACATTTCAGTTACTCCACATCAGGTGGCCGGATCAGGCGGCGTTCTTGTTTTGTTTTTTGCGGGCGTGGGCGACAGCGGCTTCGCGTACCCAGGCACCGTCTTCAATCGCCTTGCGGCGGGTGGCGACGCGTTCGGTGTTGCACGGGCCGTTGCCCTTGAGCACTTCGTAGAATTCGTCCCACTGGATTTCGCCGAAGTCGTAGTGGCCACGCTCGGCGTTCCACTTCAGGTCCGGGTCAGGGCAGGTGCAGCCCAACAGTTCCAGTTGCGGGATGGTCTGGTCGATGAAGCGCTGGCGCAGTTCGTCGTTGCTCTGGCGCTTGATTTTCCAGGCCATGGATTGCGCGCTGTTCGGCGAGTGTTCGTCGCTCGGGCCGAACATCATCAGCGACGGCCACCACAGACGGTTGATCGCGTCCTGGACCATGTCCTTCTGCGCCTGGGTACCGTGACGCATCATGGTCAGGAGGATTTCGTAGCCCTGGCGCTGGTGGAAGCTCTCTTCCTTGCAGATACGGATCATCGCCCGCGAGTACGGACCATAGGAGGTGCGCTGCAGCACCACCTGGTTGACGATCGCCGCGCCATCCACCAGCCAGCCCACCGCGCCCATGTCGGCCCAGTTCAGCGTCGGGTAGTTGAAGATGCTCGAATACTTGGCTTTGCCGGTGTGCAACTTGTCGATTTCTGTATCGCGATCGGCGCCCAGGGTTTCCATGGCGCTGTACAGGTACAGGCCGTGACCGGCTTCGTCCTGGATCTTCGCCATCAGTTGCAGCTTGCGCTTGAGCGAGGGGGCGCGGGTCACCCAATTGCCTTCGGGCAGCATGCCGACGATCTCGGAGTGAGCGTGCTGGGAAATCTGCCGAATCAGGGTCTGTCGGTAGGCATCTGGCATCCAGTTCTTGGCTTCGATCTTGATTTCTGAATCGATTTTTTCCTGGAAGGCGCGTTCCTGTTCGGACATTTCCGACAGTTCCTTGATGCGCTTGACTCCGGTTTCTACAAGCTGTGCGTACATTTCGGTCTCCGGCCTCTTTTTTGTTCAGGGGCATTTCGAGGGCATGGAGAACTTTATAAGCGATACAGAAATTAATATCAAACAGAAAATATCGTGTCGTATGTATTTTTGTATCGCTTTGGGATGAATGGTTGGTTTTTCAGGCAAAACCGTCCCCTGTAGGAGCGAGCACGCTCGCGATGGAGGCAGGAACGCCGAGGGGTATCAGGCAGCCAGCGTCATCGTTGACGACCATCGCGAGCAAGCTCGCTCCTACAGGGGTTGGTGGTGTTGGCAGATTTTTTGAGCGCCGCAGGACCTGTGGGAGCGGGCTTGCCCGCGAAGGCGTCAGGTCAGGCGACATTGATGTTGGATGTGCCGGCCTCTTCGCGAGCAAGCTCGCTCCTACAGGGGTTGGTGGTGTTTGCGGGTTTTGTGATCGCCGCAGGACCTTGTGGGAGCGGGCTTGCCCGCGAAGGCGTCAGGTCAGGCGACATTGATGTTGGATG
>NZ_JAIQWX010000067.1 GCF_020164475.1 Pseudomonas sp. REP124
TTGCCCGCGAAAGCGTTGTGTCAGCAACCATCAATGTTGAATGTGCAGCCGTCTTCGCGGGCAAGCCCGCTCCCACAGGTTTTTGCGTCAGACCGACTTTGCGTTCCACAACGCCAACAACGCCGGCAACTCGGTCAGGCTGCGGATTTCGGCATCCGGCAGGCGCTCGGCTTCCCAGATCTTGCCCGCCGGGTTGAACCAGATCGCTCGCAGCCCCGCCTGCTGGGCACCGGCGATGTCATCGCCCGGATGATCGCCGATATGCACCGCTGCCCTGGCCGTGACACCTCCGCGCTGCAAGGCCTCATGGAACAGTCGCGCATCGGGCTTGGCGATGCCGATGTCCTCGGCACAGAGCGCGAACTTGAAGTAGTCCGCCAGGCCCAGCCTGCGCACGTCGGCGTTGCCGTTGGTGACCACGCCCAAGGCGTAGTGGTTGGCCAGCACTTCCAGGGTCGGTTGCACCTCCGGGAAGATCTCCAACTGGTGCCGCGCATGCAGGAACACTTCGAAGCTGCGCTCGGCCAGGTCCAAAGCTTCGGCGCGGGCATAACCGGCTTCTTCCAGAGCCTGGAGCAGCACACGTCGACGCAGGGCACTGATGCGGTACTTCAAGCCCGGTTCGCTATTGATGATGCGCTCACGAATGGCCCACAGGTGTTCCACCGGAACCGCACCCAGCTTGGGCGCATGCTCGGTCAGCCATTCACGCAATACGGCTTCGGCGCTGACGATCACCGGGGCGGTGTCCCACAGGGTGTCATCGAGGTCGAAGGTGATCAGTTGGATCGTCATGAATCGTCGCCTTTAATGCGTTTGGCCCGTGGATGGGCACTGTCGTAGACCGAGGCCAGGTGCTGGAAGTCCAGGTGGGTGTAGATCTGCGTGGTCTTGATGTCCGAGTGGCCGAGCAATTCCTGTACCGCCCGCAGGTCCTGGGAGGACTCCAGCAGATGGCTGGCAAAAGAGTGCCGCAACATGTGCGGGTGCAGGTTCTGTCCCAGTTCACGCTCGCCGGCGGCCTTGACCCGAACCTGGATCGCCCGTGGACCGAGGCGTCGGCCTTGCTGGCTGATGAACACTGCGTCGTCCGCCGGGTTGGCCAGGGCGCGCAAGGGCAACCATTGCTCCAGCGCTTCGCGGGCCTTGGTGCCCACCGGGAGCAGACGGGTCTTGCTGCCCTTGCCGAGCACCTGGACCATGCCGTCGGCCAGATCCAGCTGGTCGAGATTCAACCCGGTCAGCTCCGAGAGGCGCAAGCCGGATGAGTAGAACAGCTCGAGAATCGCCTGATCGCGGCGCGCGAGGAAGTCGTCTTCGACGCCGCCTTCCAGCAGTTGCAGCGCGCGGTCGGTGTCGAGGGTCTTTGGCAGGCGACGCTCGCCTTTGGGCGGCGCCAGGCCGTTGGCCGGATCGTGGTCGCACAGGCCTTCGCGGTTCAGATAGTGATAGAGCCCGCGCACTGCCGACAGCAGTCGCGCCAGGCTGCGGGAGGATTGGCCCTGGGCATGCAGGCGGGCGATCAGGCTGCGCAGGCGCTGGATATCCAGCGCCGTCCAGCTGTCGATGTTCTGTTTGACGCACCAGCCCAGCACTTTATCGAGGTCGCGGCGGTAGGCCGACAGGGTGTGCGGCGACACCTGCCGCTCACTGCGCAGGTGTTCGCAGTAAGCGTCCAGTTGCCGTTCCATGATCAGCGTACCGAGCGCAGGGAGCTGTTGATCCGTGGCAGCACGCGGCCCATGACTTCGGCGATATAGCTCAGGAAGAGAGTGCCCACCGAGCTCTTGTAGTGCTGCGGATCACGGCTGGCGATGGCCAGGATGCCGTGGATGCCCTGATGGGAGATGGCGACGACGGCGGTGGAGCCGATCTGCTTGCGCTGCTCTTCGCCGAACAGGAAGTCCAGCTCGTGCTCGCGCAGGCTGCCGCTGACGCTCTTGTCTTCCTGCAGCAGGCCGCCGATGGCCACTTGTGCTTCGGCATGAGTAACCCAGCGGCCGACCGGCGTGGGATTGTCGCCCAGCAGAATGAGGCTGACGAAGGGCACCTGGAAGTCCTGGCGCAGACTGTCTTCGACGCTCATCACCACGTCTTCCAGGGTGTTGGCGTCCATCAGGGCGAGGATCAGGCGGCGGGTTTTCTCGAACAGGCGATCGTTGTCGCGAGCGACGTCCATCAGATGCGAAAGACGGTGGCGCAACTCGATGTTGCGGTCACGCAGAATGGTCATCTGCCGTTCCACCAGCGACACGGTATCGCCGCGTCGATGGGGAATGCGCAAGGACGGCAGCAGTTCTTCGTGCTCGACGAAGAAGTCCGGATGAGCCTCCAGGTACGCGGCAATCGCCGCCGCCTCCAGGCTTTCGGACGCTGATTCGTCGGACTGTCGGGCGGGTACCTGTGGCTTATCGGTCATGGCTTTGGCTCACTCAAAGACGCACTTGTCCTTCGTATACGCGAACTGCCGGGCCGGTCATCAGAACCGGTTGGCCAGGGCCTGCCCACTCAATGGACAGACGCCCGCCAGGCAGGTCGATCAACAGCGGCGAATCCATCCACCCCTGGCTGATGGCGGCCACCGCGGCGGCGCAGGCGCCAGTTCCGCAGGCCTGGGTTTCCCCGGCGCCGCGTTCCCAGACGCGCAATTGCGCGCGATTGCGGTCGATGACCTGGATGAAGCCGACGTTGACCCGCGATGGGAAGCGCGGGTGGTGTTCGATCTTCGGCCCCAGCTCGTGCACCGGCGCATTGTTGATATCGCTGACCCGCAGCACCGCATGGGGGTTTCCCATCGACACCGCGGCCAGATCCACCGACTTGCCGTCGACGTCAACCTGATAACTCAGGGCCTGCTCGGTTGCCTGGAACGGAATATCCGCCGGCACCAGACGCGGGGCACCCATGTTGACGCCGATCTGCCCGTCGTTGCGTACATCCAGTTCGATGATGCCGCTTTTGGTTTCGACGCGGATCAGTTTCTTCGCGGTCAGACGTTTGTCGAGCACGAACCGGGCGAAACAGCGCGCACCGTTGCCGCACTGTTCCACTTCGGAGCCGTCGGAGTTGAAGATCCGATAGCGGAAATCCACATCCGGGTTGCTCGGCGCTTCGACGATCAGCAACTGGTCGAAACCGATGCCGGTATGCCGGTCGCCCCACAGCTTGGCGTGCTTGGGCAAAATGTGCGCATGCTGGCTGACCAGGTCGAGAACCATGAAGTCGTTGCCCAGGCCGTGCATCTTGGTAAAACGCAGCAGCATGGTTTTACTCCGGCAGCAGGCTTTCGCCAGCGAACAACTCGGCTACCGTTTCACGGCGACGCACTTCAAATGCCTGATCGCCGTCCACCAGCACCTCGGCGGCACGGCCGCGGGTGTTGTAGTTGGAGCTCATGACAAAGCCGTAGGCGCCTGCCGAATGCACGGCCAGCAGATCGCCTTCTTCCAGGGCCATCTCACGCTCCTTGGCCAGGAAGTCGCCGGTCTCGCAGATCGGGCCGACGATGTCGTAGGTGCGGGCGGCGGTATCGCGTGGGCGCACGGCGGTGACGTCCATCCAGGCCTGGTACAGCGCCGGGCGGATCAGGTCGTTCATGGCCGCATCGACGATGGCGAAGTCTTTGTGTTCGGTGTGCTTGAGGTACTCGACCTGGGTCAGCAGCACGCCGGCGTTGGCGACGATGAAGCGGCCCGGTTCGAACACCAGCGCCAGGTCGCGACCGTCCAGACGCTCGCGCACGGCCTTGATGTAATCGCCGGCCAATGGCGGCTCTTCATCGCGATAACGCACGCCCAGGCCACCACCGAGGTCGATGTGGCGCAGGTAGATGCCGCAGTCGCTCAGGCGGTCGACCAGGCCCAGCAGGCGGTCGAGGGCGTCGATGAATGGCGGCAGGGTGGTCAGTTGCGAGCCGATGTGGCAGTCGACGCCGACCACTTCCAGGTTCGGCAGCTGCGCGGCGCGCACGTACACGTCTTCGGCGTCGGCGATGGCGATGCCGAACTTGTTCTCTTTGAGACCGGTGGAGATGTACGGGTGGGTGCCGGCGTCGACGTCCGGGTTCACGCGCAGGGAAATCGGGGCGCGAACGCCGAGCTCGGCGGCCACCACTTGCAGGCGCTCCAGCTCGTCGGTGGATTCGACGTTGAAGCAGTGCACGCCCACTTCCAGGGCGCGGCGCATGTCGTCACGGGTCTTGCCGACGCCGGAGAACACGATCTTGTCGGCGCTGCCGCCGGCGGCCAGTACGCGTTCGAGCTCGCCACGGGAAACGATGTCGAAACCGGCGCCCAGGCGGGCCAGGACATTCAGCACGCCCAGGTTGGAGTTGGCCTTGACCGCAAAGCAGACCAGGTGCGGCATGCCGGCCAGCGCATCGGCGTAAGCCAGGTATTGGGCTTCGATGTGGGCACGGGAGTAAACGTAGGTCGGTGTACCAAAGCGATCAGCGATAGCAGACAGGGCAACACCTTCCGCGAACAGTTCACCGTCACGGTAGTTAAAAGCGTCCATGATGCTCCCTTATTGGTAGACGTCGTGCTTGTGCTTGGACGATTGCTTCTGCGAGGACTGAGCTTGCTCGGCCGGGTCCTGGTCATCGTCGGGCAGGTACAGCGGGCCTTTTTGACCGCAGGCCGAGACGAGGCAGGCGATCGCGAGGAGCGCAGCAAGGGAAGAGATCAGGCGCTTCATGGCGAAATCCTTGAAAATGCATTAATTGGGCCGGAGTATACCGGCCACCCGACGGCTTGCCTATGCGAGGGGGCTCCCGTCCGGCGGGGCTTGGCGCATGCAGGTCGCTATACTGCATTCCCTGTGGGAGCGGGCTTGCTCGCGAATGCTGTCTGTCAGTGACATTTGTTTCGACTGACCCGCCATTCGCGAGCAAGCCCGCTCTCACATAAACAGCTCCCTGGGTCGTTATTTTTTGCAATCGACGAGACTCGGCCGTATCTTGCGGCGCTTGAGCCTGATCAGACACTTTTTGAGGTTGCCGTAATGAGTTTGTCCGAAGCGCGTTTCCACGATCTGGTCGATGCCACCCAGCAAACCCTGGAAGACATCTTCGAGGACAGCGACCTGGATATCGATCTGGAGAGCTCGGCCGGTGTCCTGACCGTCAAGTTCGAGAACGGCACCCAGCTGATCTTCAGCCGCCAGGAGCCGCTGCGTCAGTTGTGGCTGGCGGCGGTGTCCGGCGGCTTCCACTTCGATTACGACGAAGAGAGCGAGCGCTGGATGTGCGACAAGAGCGAAGAGCAGCTGGGCGAGATGCTCGAGCGCATCGTCCAGCAACAGGCCGGTGTCGAATTCGACTTCGAAGGTCTGTAACACCGTGACACAACCTGCGCCCGTTCGTCCGCCCAAGCCGCTCTACAGCAACGTCAGCCCGGCGGTGCCCTCGCCGTGCTGCAATGTGTGCCGGCTGGATGAGCAAAAAGTCTGCACGGGATGTTTCCGCCATGTCGAAGACATCCGTGAGTGGCGGTCGGCGGATGATGAGCGCCGGCGCGTCATTTGCCAGCAGGCCAAAGAACGCAAAAGCATCGCCACCTCCCTGTAGGAGCGAAGCTTGCTCGCGAACCAGGCGATGCGCTCTATCAGATAGAACCGGTAATCGTTCTTCGCGGGCAAGCCTCGCTCCTACAGGGGGTGACGTCACTGGCTTGTATATTTTTTGAGCTGTGATAGTGTCCGAATACGCCTCAACCCATCGAGGCTTGTGAAAACCCCGCCTTGTTTCTGGCGGGGTTTTGCTTTTTTTGTGCAGAAGAAAGGAGTCTGCCCTGATCATGACCGCACCTTCCATCACCCTTACCCGTCTGGACGTTCAGCGTCTGGAGCGTCTGATCGACAGCCTGGATGAAAACCTGCCGGGCGTTATTGCGTTGCAAACCGAGCTGGACCGTGCCGAGACGCTGGTAGGCCACGATGAAGTGCCGCCGGACGTCGTGACCATGAATTCGCGCGTTCACTGCCGTGAAGAAAGCAGCGGCAAGGACTATCACCTGACCCTGGTTTATCCCAAGGATGCCAACGCCGACGAAGGCAAGGTCTCGATCCTGGCACCCGTGGGCAGCGCACTGCTGGGCCTGAAAGTCGGCCAGCACATTGACTGGCCGGCACCCGGCGGCAAAACCCTGAAGCTGACGCTGCTGGAAGTCGAATCGCAGCCGTCCAATGGCGGCGATTACAACGTCTGACCCCGTCTCATACCTGATCGAGCGCCTCGTTCAATGCGCGCTCCAGGTCCGCCTTGTAGCGCAGATACAGATTGCTGGAACCCTGACCGTCACCGAGCAGACCCGAAAGGTCCAGGTCGGTGATGTAGCAGCGGTAGCGTCTGGTCTCGCGGCGCTGCTCGACGATTTCCCGGGCGACCACGCTGAACAGTTGGTCGCCATGCTCCAACTCTGAAAACTCCCGCTGATTGCAGTACAGAGTGACCTGCACCTCGCCCGGAGCAGCCTTGCCGACGATTGCCTGAACGTCATAGAAAGGTTTGTTCGCTGGCGTGTGCGGCGCCGTCCGGGCCTCGACGCGGCGCGCCCGTCCGGTGCCGTTTGGCAGAAGCTGGTAATAGAGGATGTCCAGACTGCGAGGCTGGGCGGCCTCCATCGGCAGCGAGGCATCGCGCCGATACTGAATCGATTGCAGGAAGCGTTGCAGCGGCACCAGCAGGCTCTGCTCGTCGTGCCACGGCAGGCGCTGTTGCCACAGCGCGTTGAATTCATCGAGCACGTACAGCTCGGCCTGATCCTCGTTGACCCGGTAGAACACCTGAATGCAGTCGGGCTGGCCCATGGGCAGCAGCAGGGCGAGGTCGTGGTCTTCCAGGGCCATCGAATCCAGGTGCAGCGGGCTGTAGCTGGCCAGTTCCTCGCTCAGGTAATCGACCAGCGCCGCCAGCGTCGGCAAGGCGACATGGTTGACCTGGCCCGGCACCAGTTCCAGCACGTGATAGTGCTGCTGGACCTGAATCAGGTAGCGGTGATTGAGTTTGCTCAGCAACAGGTTCTGCGCGGTGTCGAGGATGCCTTCCACGCGCTGCGCGATGAATTGCGCGCGGTTGTGGCAGAAGCAGCGCACCCGCAGCCGGGGTTGATTCGGGCTGTCGGGCAAATCGTTGAGGTAATCGCGCACGCAGTCGAGCAGGGCGTGGGGGCCGTCGAAGCGACTCACCAGCACTTCGTTCCAGCTGTTGAGCGTGACCTGATCCAGGGTCAGCACCAGATTTTCCCGGACCCCCGCATAACTCAGGGAGTCAGTGCGCTCGGTGGTCATCAGGATATTCAAGTCGCGATGATGCTTGAGCGGGTCGACACCGACGTTCACCAGAATCAGCACTTCGCCGGGCACGCTGGCCCGCAGCAGAGGTTCTTCGTCGACGGTCGGCATCGGCAGGGGAATGGTCTGCTGCAGGCTGCCGAGCAGGTTGAACAGTTCGAATTCGCTCAGGTCGCTGCTGCCGGGATGCAGGGCCAGGCGGGTGCTGCTGTCGATCACGCCGTTGCGATGGCACCAGGTCAGCAGTTCGAGCAACTGACGGCTGCGCTTGATCGGCGCGAAGTGCTCCCACTCAAGGGCGGTCAGGCTGCCGTTGTACAGGCCCCACTGGGATTGCCCGGCTTCCTTTTTGTTGGGCGCGTGCACCAGCGTCAGTGTGTCTTCGGCCAGGTCCGGAGCGATGCCCGGGTTGATGAACTCGACCTTGTCCGCCTTGCGCTCGAACGCCGCATACAGACGCCGGCCCAGCACGCTGAGGTCGCGCTTGTTGATCAGGCTCACGGTCTGTTCCTGGCGGGCGAACTGAGTCAGGAAGCGGTAGCTGTAATTGAGTTCGTTGACCAGCGCCCGGCGCTCGGAGCTGACCTGGCGGACCTTCCACTGACTGCGGCTGTCCAGCAGAGCCAGTTGCCGATGATCCCAGTGCCATTCGTGGGCCAGACGCTCCAGCAGCGAGCGCTGCCAGCTCTGGGTGCGACTGTTGCCGGTGAGTTTGCGATTGACCTTCAGGTACAGCGCGCGTCGCACCAACTCCAGGCGCTCCGGCTCGTTGCGGGCAATCAGGTATTCCTCGATGCGCCGGTACACCACGACATAAGGGTCCAGTTCATCCAGGTCGAGGCGGTTGGCGAACACTGCCTGTTTGTAGCGCAGACTCAGGCACTGGACCCGCGGGTGTTCGCTGGCGTACACCTCGGTCAGCAGCAGCTTGAGCACCGATTTGTAGGGCGACTCGATGCCCTTGAACAACTGCCACAGCCCGGCGCCGATGAACTCGCCGGGCGGAATGAAGGCGAGGTTGCCCAGGTCGAGGGTTTCGTCGGCACGGATGAAGCGCTTGGAAAGCAGCGTGTGGGTGTAGCGGTCGTAGCTGGATTCTTCATAGACCGGCACCAGCCACCAGATCGGTGTGCGCCCGGCCAGCCAGATCGCGGTGCGATAGAACTCGTCGAGCAGCAGATAGTGTTGAGTGGTGCCGCAATTCTCGGAGCTCAGCTGATTGTCGCGCTCGCCCCGCACGAACCGCTCCGGGTCGATCAGGAAGAAATGCGCCTCCGCACCCTGGCTGGCGGCCCAGGCTTCGAGCAACTGGCATTTCTTGCGCAGCTCATTGAGTTCGCTCTCGCTCAGGTCCGGGCTGTGGCAGACCCACAGGTCCATATCGCTCTGGTCGGCCTGGGCCAGGGTGCCGAGGCTGCCCATCAGGAACAGGCCGTGAATCGGCCGTGGCGGGTTGCTGCCGTGGCGCGGTTTATAGGTAAACGAGCGGGTCAGGCGCTGGGCTTCGGCCAGCAGGTTGGCGTCGGGCTCGTAGTTCGACAGCCCGGCCGGAGTGCTGCTCGAGACATAGCCTGGCAACAGCGGATGATTGACGTGGAAAAACAGCGGCAACAGGCTCAGCACGCCTTGCTGGCGGGTCGACAGACCCTCCATGGCGCGGGCCATGCGACCTTCGTTGAGCTTGAGAAAACGGGCGCGCAGTTGGCTCAGCACCTTGCGGTCGATGCCCTCGTCCAGATCGGGGCGGATTTCATGGTTGCGGGTCATGTCAGCTCAAACCGGCTCGCTGGGCTCGGACGTGGGGCTTTGGGGTGAGCGCAGTTTAGCGTCTCGTCCCTTGGACATTTAAGCTGATTTTGTTTTTTTGACGTCAGATTTATAACGTTGGAAAAGGTCAGCCAGCCGAACAGGCCCACGGATGTCCCGTTTCGGGTTTTCCGTGGGCGATACGGTACGGTCAGGCCGTTTCCTGAGTCGTCAGGATAGTCAGAAGGGATTGAGCGTGTTCGGCGGCATCGCGCCCCAGGCTGGTCAGGTAACCGCCATCGGGCTGGGTAATCAGTTCTTTTTCGTGCAGGCGTTGGGCAGCGGCAATTGCGTGGGGGGCAGCGGTATGGTGAATTTTCAAGCCTTCCTGGGAACTGTCCAGGTTGTAGAGTGCAAGGATTTCCAGTTCGGCAACCAACTCAGGGGTAAACGACATAAGGACTCCATACTTTCTTGGAATGGGACAACAGCGCCCTTAAGGTGAACCTGCCGGTGCGGCATGTCCAGTGCCAACACAACAAATCGGAATTCCCTGTAGGAGCGAGCACGCTCGCGATGGTCGTCAACGATGACGCTGGCAGCCTGACACCCCGCGGTGTCTGGTCGTGCATCGCGAGCATGCTCGCTCCTACAGGAGGCGGGGTTATTTCTTTTCCGGGGGCAATTCCGGCAGCGCCCGCAGCGCCGCTTCGTACCATTCGGTGTTGAACGCGCGGTCTTCTTCGAGGATTGCGTCGATTTCCACCGCCAGAACGTGAGCCATCAGGTTGAGGATGTCTTCGCGCTCGTAGCCCACCAGCGTCAGCTTGTTGAACGTCGCCTTGGCCGCTGGCGGGTTCTCGCTTTCGATCTGGTTTTCGATGGCCTGGATCAGGGTGCTTTCGGCGAACTCTTCTTCGTCGTTGTCGATATCGGTTGGCTCGCTCATGGCTGGCTCCTCGGGAAATGGCCGCCAGTTTACCCGCATTCAGCCCGGTGATGCTGCTGGCAAGAATCCGCTCGCCGTTCTATAAGCGTGTTCTGGAAATAGACACCGCCCACCCCGCACGGCCTGGAGGCTTGTGATGATTCAGCTTTATGGATTCGCCGTCAGCAACTACTACAACATGGTCAAGCTGGCGCTGCTGGAGAAAGGACTGCCCTTCGAAGAAGTGCCGTTCTACGCTGGTCAGACCGCCGAGGCCCTGGCCATCAGCCCTCGCGGGAAGGTGCCGGTGCTGAAGACGGAGCAGGGTTTCATCAACGAAACCATGGTGATCCTCGACTACATCGAGCAGAGCCAGAAAGGCACGCCGCTGCTGCCGAGCGATCCATTCGAGCGCGCCCAGGTGCTGGCGCTGGCCAAGGAAATCGAGCTGTATATCGAATTACCCGCGCGTGCCTGTTACGGCGAAGCGTTCTTCGGCGCCAAGCTGCCGGAGGCGATCAAGGAAAAGACCAAGGCCGAACTGCTGTTGGGCATTGCCTCCCTGGCACGTCACGGCAAGTTCAGCCCTTATGTGGCGGGCGACAGCCTGAGCGTGGCGGACTTGTACTTCCTTTACAGCGTGCCGCTGGCCTGCGGAGTGGCGAAGAAGCTGTTCGAGATCGACCTGTTGGCCGAGCTGCCGGCAGCCAAGGCGTTGTTGCATCGTCTTGAGCAGAACCCGAACGTTCAGCGCATCGCTGCGGACAAGGAAGCGGCGATGCCGGCGTTCATGGCGATGATCGCGACCAAGAAGTAATCGTCAGGGTTGAACGAGGAAGGCCTGTGCTGCAGAAGACTCGCAATCTTTTGTCCCATATGGCCTTCACGCCCGCCGGACAGCCTTTTCAGGCGCTTTTGTCATATGCGGCAATAGCCCAAAACCACCTCTTCTCCGAGCGATGCCTACCTTGAGCGCTGGATTGTTTTCGTAATGGAAACCAGACGGTCAAGGAGACCTCATCATGCTCAAGCTCTATGGCTTCGCGGCCAGTAATTACTTCAACATGGTCAAGCTAGCGCTGCTGGAAAAGGGCGTCCCTTTTGAGACCGTTCCGTTTTATGGCTGCCAGAATCCGCAGATTCTCGCCGTCAGCCCTCGGGGCAAGGTGCCGGTGCTGGAAACCGGCCAAGGCTTTCTAAGCGAAACCGACGCCATTCTCGACTTCATCGAAGAGACCCAAGAGGGCGTCGCTCTGCTGCCGACCGATCCGTTCGAGCGGGCGCGGGTTCGGGCACTGGCCAAGGAAATCGAGCTGTACATCGAACTGCCGGCGCGGGTCTGTTACGTCGAGGTGTTCTTCGGTGGCAGACCGACCCCGCAAGCGTTGCGGGACAAGGCCGAGCGGGATCTGCTCAAGGGTTTCAAGGCGCTGAAGCAGCGTGCGCGGTTCTCGCCCTTCGTGGCGGGAGAGCAGTTCACGCTGGCCGACCTGTACTTTCTGTACAGCGTCGATCTGGCGGTGGACGTCGGCAAACGCTTGTTCGGAACCGACTATCTGATGGGGATGCCTGGCGCCACTGCGCTATTGCAGCGTCTGGCCGAGAATCCGAACGTACAGAAAATCGCCGCTGACAGAGTGGCCGAAGCGCCGGCGTTTCTGGCGCGGGTGCGAGCGGTAGGGAGTGCAGGCCGCTAAAACAAAGAGCCCGATGGTCGTGACCATCGGGCTCTTTTTTCACGCTGTGTTACTTGCCGAGGAATCAGCGGTTGGCGAGCAGCGCCTGCCCCCGCGCAACAGCCGCTTTCACCTGAGCCGGTGCAGTGCCGCCGATGTGGTTACGGGCGTTGACCGAACCTTCCAGGGTCAGGACGGCGAACACGTCCTGATCGATCTGGTCGCTGAACTTGCGCAGCTCTTCCAGGCTCATCTCCGCCAGGTCCTTGCCGGTGTCCACGCCGTATTTCACCGCATGGCCAACGATCTCGTGGCAGTCACGGAACGGCAGACCACGGCGCACCAGGTAGTCGGCCAGGTCAGTGGCGGTGGAGAAACCGCGCAGCGCCGCTTCGCGCATGATGGCGTGCTTTGGCTTGATCGCCGGGATCATGTCGGCAAAGGCGCGCAGCGAGTCGCGCAGGGTATCGGCGGCGTCGAACAGCGGTTCCTTGTCTTCCTGGTTGTCCTTGTTGTAGGCCAGCGGCTGACCTTTCATCAGGGTCAGCAGGCCCATCAAGGCACCGAAGACGCGACCGGTCTTGCCGCGTACCAGCTCCGGCACGTCCGGGTTTTTCTTTTGCGGCATGATCGAGCTGCCGGTGCAGAAACGGTCCGGCAGATCGATGAACTGGAACTGCGCGCTGGTCCACAACACCAGCTCTTCGGAGAAGCGCGACAGGTGCATCATCGCGATGCTGGCGGCCGAGCAGAATTCGATAGCGAAGTCACGATCGGACACGTTGTCCAGGGAGTTGCCGCCCACGGCCTCGAAACCCAGCAGCTGGGCGGTGTATTCGCGGTCGATCGGGTAGGTGGTGCCGGCCAGTGCGGCGCTGCCCAGCGGCATGCGGTTGGCGCGCTTGCGGCAGTCGACCAGACGCTCGTAGTCGCGGCTGAGCATTTCGAACCAGGCCAGCATGTGGTGCCCGAAAGTCACCGGCTGCGCGGTCTGCAGGTGAGTAAAGCCCGGCATGATGCTGCCGGCTTCGCGCTCGGCCTGCTCCAGCAGGCCTTTTTGCAGGCGGGTGATTTCGCCCAGGATCAGGTCGATTTCGTCACGCAGCCACAGGCGGATGTCGGTGGCGACCTGGTCGTTGCGGCTGCGGCCGGTGTGCAGCTTTTTGCCGGTCACGCCGATGCGGTCGGTCAGACGCGCTTCGATGTTCATGTGCACGTCTTCGAGGTCGATGCGCCAGTCGAATTGGCCGGCCTCGATTTCGCCCTGGATGGTCTTCAGGCCGTCGATGATGCTGTCGCGCTCGGCATCGGTCAGCACGCCGACCTTGGCCAGCATGGTGGCGTGGGCGATCGAGCCCATGATGTCGTGGCGATACAGGCGCTGGTCGAAGGTGACGGAGGCGGTGAAGCGGGCGACGAAGGCGTCGACGGGTTCACTGAAGCGGCCGCCCCAGGACTGATTGGTCTTGTCAGTGCTCATGAATTCGCTCGTATCGGCTGGATAAAGATGGCGTTGAAAGCTGCGGCGGATGATAACAGGGTTGCCGGGGCTGGCGCTGACGCTGGTCGACTGCTTTTCCACCACACGCCCCCGACCCCTGTAGGAGCCGAGCTTGCTCGCGATGCACGAAAGAACACCGCGGGGAACCAGACAGCCAGGGTCATCGTTGACGACCATCGCGAGCAGGCTCGCTCCCACAGTGGTCGGTGCAGGGTTATCCCACAGTGGTCATCACAACGATATTTTCCGATTGAGCAATATCGCTCCGCCAACCGTCTACAGTTGGACAGTAGGAGCAGCGCACTTCTCGGTGCAGACGCTGACTATAAGTAGAGGGGGTGTTCATATTGCGTAACAGCAAACCCTGTGGCGGTCTGTCGCCAATGCGTGCCTGGTCCGTCAATTGTCCGGCAGATGAAAATTTTGCTTCCGGACGAGCGGCACTTTTTGACGCTCGCGCTAGTCTTAGCGTGGATCGCGGTGACGGACGTCACTTCACCTGTCTACGCTATCCTTGTGCGAGACTCACGCAGGAATCCAGCGCAATATGAATGTCCTGATCGTTGATGACGACCCTACTGCCCGCGAGCGCCTGAGCCGAATGGTTGGCGAACTCGAGGGATACAGTGTCCTGGAGCCCAGCGCCACGAATGGCGAGGAAGCGTTGGCACTGATCGACAGCCACAAGCCGGATATCGTGCTGCTCGATATCCGCATGCCGGGCCTCGATGGCCTGCAGGTGGCAGCGCGATTGTGCGAACGCGAGACCCCGCCCGCCGTGGTGTTCTGTGCAGGACCCGATGAATATTCAGAGGGAGCCTTACAGGCCAGCGCCGTAGGCTATCTGGTGAAACCGGTGAGAACTGAACATTTACATGACGCGTTGAAAAAAGCCGAACGCCCCAACCGCGTTCAACTCTCCGCCCTGACCCGGCCGGCGGCCGACAGCGGCAGTGGCCCTCGCAGCCATATCAGTGCCCGCACCCGCAAGGGGATCGAGCTGATTCCCATCGACCAGGTGGTCTACTTCATTGCCGATCACAAATACGTGACCTTGCGCCACGAGGCCGGTGAAGTGCTGCTCGATGAACCGCTCAAGGCTCTGGAGGACGAATTCGGCGAACGTTTCGTGCGCATTCACCGCAATGCCCTGGTCGCTCGCGATCGCATCGAACGTCTGCAGCGCACGCCTCTGGGACATTTCCAGCTGTTCCTCAAGGGCTTGAACGGCGATGCACTGATCGTCAGTCGGCGTCACGTCGCTGGCGTACGGAAAATGATGCAGCAGCTGTGATCCGCGGGCCGCAGGCAAATTGCTCACCCGATTTCCGGACATCCGGGGCCAGGGAGGCCGAGTAGTTTCTGATACAAGTCAAAGTGGATTTGGCTGAGCTGTTATCATCCGCCGTATCTATTCAGTACGGATTGATCCATGTCCACTCGCCAAATCCGCATCGCCACCCGTAAAAGCGCTCTTGCCCTGTGGCAGGCCGAATACGTCAAAGCCCGTCTGGAAGAGGCCCATCCGGGCCTGCTCGTGACCCTGGTTCCGATGGTCAGTCGCGGCGACAAGCTGCTCGACTCGCCGTTGTCGAAAATCGGTGGCAAGGGCCTGTTCGTCAAGGAACTGGAAACCGCGCTGCTGGAAGACGAAGCCGACATCGCCGTGCACTCCATGAAAGACGTGCCTATGGACTTCCCCCAAGGCCTGGGCCTGTTCTGCATCTGCGAACGCGAAGACCCGCGTGACGCATTCGTCTCCAATACCTATGCCAGCCTCGATGCCCTGCCGCCAGGCAGCATCGTCGGCACCTCGAGCCTGCGTCGCCAGGCGCAATTGCTGACCCGTCGCCCTGACCTGGAAATCCGCTTCCTGCGCGGCAACGTCAACACCCGCCTGGCCAAGCTGGATGCGGGCGAGTACGACGCGATCATCCTGGCGGCCGCCGGCTTGATCCGCCTGGGTTTCGAAGACCGCATCACCTCGGCCATCAGTGTCGATGACAGCCTGCCGGCCGGTGGCCAGGGCGCGGTCGGCATCGAATGTCGCAGCGGTGACAGCGAAATCCACGCACTGCTGGCGCCGCTGCATCACCAGGACACCGCCACCCGCGTGACTGCCGAACGCGCCCTCAACAAACACCTCAATGGCGGCTGCCAGGTGCCGATCGCCTGCTATGCCGTGCTCGAAGGCGAGCAGGTCTGGTTGCGTGGCCTGGTGGGCGATCCCAATGGCGGCCTGCTGCTCAGCGCCCAGGCGCGTGCGCCCCGTGGCGATGCTGAAGCGCTGGGTGTGCAAGTGGCCGAAGACCTGCTGAGCCAGGGCGCTGCCGACATTCTTAAGGCGGTCTATGGCGAGGCAGGTCACGAGTGACCGGCTGGCGCCTGCTGCTGACGCGTCCGGCGGATGAGTCGGCGGCGCTCAGTGGCGTGCTGGCGGATCAGGGGATTTTCAGCAGCAGCTTGCCGCTTTTGGACATCGTGCCGATCCCTGCCTCTGACACAATGCGCGAGGTGATCCAGGGACTGGATCGCTATTGTGCGGTGATCGTGGTCAGCAAGCCGGCCGCGCGGATCGGCATCGAATTGCTCGATCGGTTTTACCCGCAGACGCCGCCCGTGAAGTGGTTCAGCGTCGGTGCTGCGACCGCGCAGATCCTCGAGGATCGCGACCTGGATGTGAGCTTCCCCCAAGACGGCGATGACAGCGAAGCCTTGCTTGATTTGGCGAACCTGCGCGAGGCCATCGCCCGACCGGATCCGCGCGTGCTGATCATGCGCGGCGAGGGAGGTCGCGAGCTGCTGGCTGAGCGCTTGCGCGAGCTAGGTGCTAGTGTCGATTATCTGGAGTTGTACCGCCGCGAGCTGCCGCAATACCCACCGGCGGCGCTGCCGGAGCGGATCCGTGCGGAACGCCTGAATGCGCTGGTGGTCAGCAGTGGACAGGGTTTTGAGCACCTGCATCAATTGGCTGGCGATGCCTGGCCGCAATTGGCGCGGTTGCCGTTGTTTGTACCGAGTCTCAGGGTTGCCGAGCTGGCACGTGCCGCCGGCGCCCTGACAGTTGTGGATTGTCGTGGCGCCAGTGCCGCGGCTTTGCTGGCGGCGATACGGGAGAATCCCGTACCCGTTTACTAATGCAAAGGATGGATACGTGAGCGAAACAGCCTTGCCTAAAGAAGACGTCCGGCCAGTACTGGATGCGCCGATTGAAACTCCACCTCCTGCCACAGAGCCGCGCCGAGGCAATGGTCTGGCCGTCGTCGCATTGTTGCTCGGCGCCGCCGGTGTTGCGGTGGGCGGCTGGGGAGTCTGGCAGGTGCGCCATTTGCAGGCGACCAATCAGCAGCAGCTGAGTCAGGTGCAGGCTTTGAGCGATGAGGCGCAGAGCCTGAAACTCAATGAGCAGCGCCTGAGCGCGCGTCTGGAGCAACTGCCCGGCGCCGACGTGCTGGAAGAGCGCAGCCGTCTGGTGGTGCAGTTGCAGGGCGATCAGCAGCGACTCAATCAGCGTCTGGAAACCGTTCTTGGTGCCAGCCGCAAGGACTGGCGCCTGGCCGAGGCCGAGCATTTGCTGAGACTGGCCAGTCTGCGTCTCTCCGCGTTGCAAGACATCAGCAGCGCCCAGGCCCTGGTTCAGGGTGCCGACGACATTCTGCGCGAGCAAAACGATCCGGGCTCCTTCGCCGCCCGCGAACAGGTGGCCAAAACCCTGGTGGCCTTGCGCAGCACCGATCAGCCGGATCGCACCGGCCTGTTCCTGCGCCTGGGCGCCCTGCGCGAACAGGTGACTGGCCTCACCGAACTGGCGCCCGAGTACAAGGACCGTGGCGAATCCCTGCTCGGACTGACCGCCGACGGTGACGGCGCCAGTCGCTGGGCGCAATGGTGGGATCAGATCTCGCGTTACATCCGTATCGATTTCAATGCCGACAAAAACGTCCGTCCGTTGCTGGCCGGGCAGAGCCTGAGCCAGGTGCGTCTGGCGCTGAGCCTGGCACTGGAGCAGGCGCAGTGGGCCGCGCTCAATGGCCAGGCGGCGGTTTACACCCAGGCGCTGGACGAGGCGCGTGACGTGCTCAAGGGCAACTTCAACCCGGACAACGCGCAGAGCAAAGTGATGCTCGATCAGGTGGCGGAGCTGAGCAAGCAACCGGTCACCGTGGTCACGCCTGACCTGACCGGCACGCTGAGCGCCGTGCAAGGTTATCTGGAACGTCGCAACGTCAATGCCGAGGACTCCATCAAACCGCTGCCCAAACCTGCCGCAAGCACTGCGCAGGAGGCCACGCCATGAAGCGCCTGTATGTGATCCTGTTTCTGGTCATCGCCGCCGCGGCGGCGCTGGGGTTGGCGATTGCCGAGCATTCGGGTTACGTGCTGATCGCTTATAAAAACTTCCGTTATGAGTCGAGCCTGTGGGCGACCCTGGCTTTGGTGGCGGTCTTGTGGCTGGTCATCTGGGGCATCAAGGCATCGATCGAGCTGGTGCTGACGTCCGGCGGCGTGGTCAATCCCTGGTCGCGGCGCAACCGTAGTCGCCGGGTGCAGGTGGCGATCGAACATGGTCAGCTGGACCTGGCCGAAGGTCGCTGGGCCAGCGCGCAACGTCATCTGCAACGGGCTGCGGAAGCTGAACGCCAACCGCTGCTGTATTACCTCGGCGCTGCCCGTGCGGCGAACGAACAGGGCAATTACGAAGAGAGCGACAATCTGCTGGAGCGCGCTCTGGAGCGCCAGCCACAAGCCGAGCTGGCGATTGCCTTGAACCACGCGCAATTGCAGACCGACCGTGGTGATACCGAAGGCGCTCTGACGACCCTGCAGGCGATGCGTGAGCGTCATCCGCATAACGCGCAGGTGTTGCGTCAGTTGCAGCGCTTGTATCAGTTGCGAGGCGAATGGCCGGCGGTGATTCGCCTGCTGCCGGAGCTGCGCAAGGACAAGGTCCTGCCCGCAGCCGAACTGGCGGAGCTGGAGCGTCGTGCCTGGGGCAAGAATCTTTCTCTGGCGGCTCAGCGCGAAGGCGAAGGGGCCGTCGGCCTGCAATCGCTCAAGAGCGCCTGGGAGCAGTTGACCTCGCCACAACGCCAGGAACCGCAACTGGTGCTTGCCTATGCCGAACAACTCCGGCAACTGGGAGCGCAGGCCGAGGCTGAAGAGGTCTTGCGCAACGCGCTCAAACGTCACTACGACAGCCATCTGGCGCGTCTCTACGGGCTGGTCCGCGGCAGCGATCCGGCGCGTCAGTTGCACCTCGCTGAAGGCTGGCTCAAGGAGCATCCCGCCGATTCCGGCCTGCTGCTGACCCTGGGTCGCCTGTGTCTGCAAAGCAGCCTGTGGGGCAAGGCCCGGGACTATCTGGAGCGCAGTCTGCACATGGAGCGCAACCCGGAAGCCTGTGCCGAGCTGGCGCGGTTGCTGGCGCAGATGGGCGATACCGAACGCAGCAACCAGTTGTTCCAGGAAGGCCTGGGATTGCTGGACGAGCGCCTGCTCGCCGCACCGCTGCCCGTACCTGCTCGCGCATGATCCTGTAGCCGTCGGACGCAGCCTTCGGCAGCTGCTACAGGTTCTGCGTACGCCGCGGTACATGTAGCAGCTGGCGCAGCCTGCGTCCGGATTTGTGTGGTTCTGAGGGGGGAAATTTGCCCTGTTTTTGCGTTCCTACAGCCTCCTCAGCAAAGTCCTACAGAGGGTTTCACCGATTCCTCTGTCTCGTGTTGGGATTTCCCTACATCCCTGCTGAACTGTCCCAAGCAACCCGCCTTGAAACGCCAAAGCGCTTTCCTCTACCGTAGCCGTCGGTCCCAACTGTTACGGAAAAGCCATGTCTTTGGCCTGCACACGCTCCTTGTTTTTCACGGTCTTCGTTGCGGGCGCCCTGGTCCTGGGCGTGTCCTATTATCTGGAATATTCCATCGGCCTGAGCCCCTGCGTCCTGTGCCTATTGCAACGGATTTGCCTGGCGCTGTTGACGGGCATCTGCCTGCTGGCGGCGGTGCAGGGTCCCGGTCGCCTCGGCTCCTCTCTCTATTGGTTGCTCGGCCTTCTCAGTAGCTTGGCGGGTACGCTCACAGCCGGGCGGCAGGTGTTGTTGCAAGGCAATCCGGCGCAGCCATTGGCGGGGTGTGCTTCAAACCTCTCAGAGCTGTTCGCCGCAGAGCCGTGGCTGTGTGTCGTGCAGCAAATATTCAAAGGTGCTTTCGACTGCACCCAGCGCTCCTGGACGCTGCTGGATCTGAGCATCCCCGAGTGGAGCCTGCTGTTCTTCGTCGCGATGTCGATTCTGGCGGTTTACCAGCTCCTGCGACTTGTCTGGCTCGCCATCAGGCGACCGCTCGGCGGCGAGTCGTCGCGGCAAACCCTGTTGAATGATTAAACACTTGTATGAACTTTATCGCCTGCGTACCTTGAAGCCTCAGTCCTGCGGGCATAATCTGGCCCGCACGTGTCATTGGAATTTTGTCTTGCTCGATGACGCTCTGCCCCGAACGCCCATTACAAGAGGCGAACGGGCATAGAGCAGCTGACCCAAAAGGGAAGAGAGATCACCATGCTCGAAAGTTGTCAGAATGCTCAGGAACGCTGGGGTGGAGTGCACCTGCTGATCGATCGCTGGTTGCAGGAGCGCCGAGAACTGATCGGGGCCTATGACGCCCTTGGCGCAGAGCCTGCAGCGCTGAGTGAAAGCCGCAAACCCTTGCAGGAGTTCTGCGGCGTACTGGTCGATTACGTTTCGGCTGGCCACTTCGAAATCTACGAACAGCTGACGGGGGAGGCCAAGGCCTTCAACGACAAGCGCGGCCTGGAACTCGCCGAAACCCTCTACCCACGCATCGACGTCATCACCGAGAAGCTCCTGGCTTTCAACGATCTGTGTGATGAAGGCAAATGCGTCGCGGAGAAATTCAAGGAGCTCGGCGGCCTGTTGCATGAACGCTTCGAACTGGAAGATTGCCTGATCGAAGTGCTGCATACCGCGCACAAGGCAGAAGACTCGGTTCAGGTCTGAACCGCATTCTGCTAGACACGAAAACGGTGCGCCACGGCGCACCGTTTTTCATTTGCGCGATCAGCCGGTCGCGCCGCGCAATTCGACTTCGAACACCAGTGGCGTGAATGGCGCGATCAGGTCGCCCGCACCGTCGGCGCCATAGGCCTGCGCCGATGGAATCACCAGACGCCATTTCGCCCCGACCGGCATCTGTTGCAACGCACTGCGCCAGCCACTGATCACGCTGTCGAGACTGAACCACTGCGGCTGATTGTTCTGGTCGAACACGGTGCCGTCAGGCAGGCGACCGACGTACAGCACCTGCACCTTTCCGTTCGGTCCGGCCTTGGCGCCGTTACCCGGTGTCAGTTCCGTCAGCAGAATTCCATCGGCCAGTTCGCGAACGCCAGGCTTGGCTTTTTCTTCGGCGAGAAAACGTTTTTCGTTTTCCACCGCCAGTTGGTTTTCCGGTGCCGGTGTCTGCATCGCCACCCGGGCTTCATGCTCGGACAGAATCTGTTCGATCTGCTCGTCTTTCAATGCCAGTGGCTTGCCTTGATAGGCTTGCTGCAACCCTTCGACCAGAGCCTTCAACTCCAGGTCCGGGACCTCCTGGCGAAGGCGTTCGCCGAGGCTCGCGCCGAGGCTGTAGGCGAGATCGTGCGCGTCATTTTCCTGGGTTTTTTCGGCGGCCTGAGCCACGGAAAAAATCACGCACAGCGATAAAAAAAGGTAGCGCGACATGGGCACTCTCCGACCTGAATTGCGGGCGATTATGCCAGTGAGAATGTGCTTAACGGTGAACTGCTTTTGCGCAAGCGAAGAAGTTTTTCGCTCCTTTGCAACAGGACGCTTTCGATAGTGTCAACATGCCCTAGCGGCGGTTGCAGCAGAGGTCTAGTATGAGCCGCACTCACTTCAGCCAGGAGGTAAACCATGTCGGCCACCAAGAAGCCAGTAAACACTCCGTTGCATCTTCTCCAACAACTGTCGGGCAGCTTGCTCGAGCACCTCGAAACTGCCTGCTCAGAAGCCTTGGCTGATGCTGAAAAACTGCTCGCCAAACTGGAAAAACAGCGCGGCAAAGCTCAGGAAAAATTGCACAAATCCCGCACCAAATTGCAGGACGCCGCAGCGGCCGGCAAGGCCAAGGCGCAAGGCAAAGCCAAGGACGCCGTGCAGCAACTCGAAGACCTGCTCGATGCTCTGAAAGAGCGTCAGTCGGACACTCGCGGCTACATCCTGCAACTCAAGCGTGACGCTCAGGAAAGCCTGAAACTGGCCCAGGGCGTTGGTCGTGTTCAAGAGGCTGTCGGCAAGGCGTTGTCCCTGCGTGCAGCCAAAACTGCGGCACCTGCGAAGAAAGCCGCTGCCAAACCGGCTGCCGCAAAAGCGCCGGCCAAGTCTGCCGCCAAACCGGTTGCCAAAGCACCGGTGAAAGCCGCAGCAAAACCTGCCGCTGCCAGCGCTGCCAAGCCAGCCGCTAAAACAGCTGCGGCCAAACCGGCTGCCAAGCCAGCCGCCGCGCGTACTGCTGCTGCCAAACCTGCTGCTCGCACCACCGCTACCAAGCCAGCCGCCGCTCGTACCGCCGCCGCCAAACCTGCTGCGCGTACCGCCGCTGCCAAACCTGCCGCAGCGAAAACCGCAGCAGCAAAACCAGCCGCCAAGCCGGCAGCAAAACCTGCCGCTAAAACAGCTGCTGCGAAACCGGCTGCCAAGCCTGCCGCAAAACCTGTCGCAGCTAAAACCGCTGCCAAGCCAGCTGCCAAAACTGCCGCTGCAAAACCCGCCGCTAAACCGGCTGCGAAAACCGCTGCCGCGAAACCTGCAGCCGCCAAGCCAGCCACTGCAGCAAAATCTGCTGCGGCGAAACCGGCAGCCAAACCAGCTGCTGCGGCAAAACCAGCCGCCGCAAAACCAGCAGCAAAACCAGCCGCTGCCAAGCCAGCCGCAGCCAAACCTGCCGCCAAGCCAGCAGCGAAACCAGCCGCGGCAAAACCCGCAGCCAAGCCAGCGGTGAAAAAACCGGTTGCTGCCGCCAAGCCGGCTTCCGCTTCCACAGCGGCTCCGACAGCCGCTGCCAAGCCGGCAACTCCTGCGACTCCAGCACCGTCTGCTGCCGCAGCATCTACGCCAGCAGCTACTACCTCGACAGCTACCTCTGCGCCAACGCCAGCGGCACCGTCGAGCACCACCAGCACCCCAACCAGCGCTTCCTAAGTGCCGGTTGCCGCGACGCGCAGCTGATGCAGCGCGTCGCGGTCCAGGTGGGCGGCGCCTGCCGCCACACCTTCAAGCCAGGCCGATAAATCGGTCGCCTCACCCTGCGGCCAGTCTTGCGCCGATCGCTCCAGTTTCAAGATCAGACGTCGTTCGGCTTCCAGTTCCAGTGCCTTCACTTGCTCGCGCAATTCATGCAGATCGGCATCGCCCGTGGCGGCGGATTTCCATTGCATGCGCAGTGCGCGTAGCGGCTGCACAACATCGGCGTCCCAAGGCGTTGTCAGGCTGCGTAGCTCGCGCAAGCGTTGCTCATTGCAGATAACACCGCGCCGTCCCAGCCACGCCGCGCACAGCAGCAGACACACATTGAGCCCCGCAGACTGCAATCGCAGGCAGGCCTGTTCAACGCCCGGTCGGGCATAAATGCTCAGGGAAAAGCTCCACAGGTCAGAGGACATAGTGCTACTCGCGCCAGTTGCGAGCGAAGCTGGTAGACTCCGCCGCCATTATGATTCGACTTCAGAACCTGACTTTACAGCGTGGCCCGCAGCGTCTGCTAGAAGACGCCGAGCTGACCCTGCACGCCGGCCAGAAAGCCGGCCTCATCGGTGCCAACGGCGCCGGCAAATCGAGCCTGTTCGCCTTGCTGCGTGGTGAACTGCATCCGGATTCGGGTGACTGCTTCCTGCCGGCCGACTGGCGTATCGCCCACATGCGCCAGGAGGTCGATACCCTCGAACGCCTGGCGGTCGACTACGTGCTCGACGGCGACCTGCGTCTGCGCCAGGTGCAACGCGACCTGGCGGCAGCCGAAGCGGCCCATGACGGTGCCGCGCAGGCCCGCCTGCACTCCGAGCTCGACAGCGCCGACGGTTATACCGCCGACGCCCGGGCGCGCAAGTTGCTCGCCGGTCTTGGGTTCACCAACGAGCAGATGGATCGCCAGGTCGGCGACTTCTCCGGTGGCTGGCGGATGCGCCTGAACCTGGCGCAGGCGCTGATGTGCCCATCGGACCTGCTGCTGCTCGACGAGCCGACCAACCACCTGGACCTTGACGCGATCATCTGGCTCGAAGAGTGGCTCAAGGGCTATCCCGGCACCTTGATGCTGATCTCCCACGACCGAGATTTCCTCGATGCCGTGGTCGATCACGTGGCTCACGTCGATCAACGCAAGATCACTCTTTATCGCGGTGGCTACAGCGCCTTCGAGCGTGCCCGTGCCGAACGCCTGGCCCAGCAACAGCAGGCCTACGAGAAGCAGCAGGCGCAGCGTGCGCACATGGAAAGCTACATCGCCCGCTTCAAGGCCCAGGCCACCAAGGCCCGTCAGGCCCAGAGCCGGATCAAGGCGCTGGAGCGGATGGAGGAGCTGACCGCTGCCCACGTCGATTCGCCGTTCGACTTCGTCTTCCGCGAGTCGCAGAAAATCTCCAGCCCGCTGATCGACCTGTCCGATGCCCGCTTGGGTTACGGCGAGAAGACCGTGCTGGAGAAGGTCAAGCTGCAACTCACGCCGGGTGCGCGGATCGGTCTGCTCGGCCCTAACGGCGCGGGCAAGTCGACCCTGATCAAGAACCTCGCGGGCGAACTGTCGCCGCTGGCCGGTCGCATGACCCGCGGCGAAAACACCGTCGTCGGTTACTTCGCCCAGCATCAGCTCGACTCTCTGGATTCCAAGGCCAGCCCGTTGCTGCACTTGCAGCGCCTGGCGCCGACCGAGCGCGAACAGACCCTGCGTGATTTCCTCGGCGGCTTCGACTTCCGTGGCGCGCGGATCGACGAGCCGGTGCTGAATTTCTCCGGTGGTGAGAAAGCCCGTCTGGCCCTGGCGTTGATTGCCTGGGATCGGCCGAACCTGTTGCTGCTAGACGAACCAACCAACCACCTGGACCTGGAAATGCGCCTGGCGCTGACCATGGCCCTGCAGGAGTTCAGCGGTGCGGTGCTGGTGGTTTCCCACGACCGTCACCTGCTCAAGAGCACCACCGACAACTTCTTCCTGGTGGCCGACGGCAAGGTCGAAGAGTTCGACGGTGACCTGGACGACTACACCCGTTGGCTGGTGGATTACCGTCAGCGCAACGCGCCGGTCAGCAACACACCGGTCAACCCGGACAAGACCGACAAGAAGGCCCAGCGTCAGGCAGCAGCCGCTCTGCGTCAGCAACTGGCACCGCACAAGCGCGAAGCTGACAAGCTCGAAGCCGAGTTGGGCAAGCTGCACGAGAAACTGGCGAAGATCGATGCCAGCCTCGGCGACAGCGATATCTACGAGCCGATGCGCAAGAACGAACTGCGGGACCTGCTGGCCGAACAGGCCAAGCTGAAGGTGCGTGAAGCGGAGCTTGAAGAAGCCTGGATGGAAGCTCTGGAACTGCTGGAAAGCATGCAGGCGGAGCTGGAGTCGCTGTCCTGATGGAAGCGTTCAAGCTGCCACTGCCGGCGATGTGGGTCGAGCCGATCTGGCTCGGCGTACAAATCCTGCTGATTCTGCTGGCCGGCTACCTGACCCAGCGTTTCGTGGCCAAGGTCCTGACCCGGCTGGGCGAGCGTTATCCGTTTCCGCCGCAATTGCTGATGCCGCTGCGTGGCGGCCTGCGCTGGCTGATCATGGGCAGTGCGCTGATCTTCGTGCTTGAGCGCCTCGGGGTGTCGGCCACGGTGCTGTGGACGGCGCTGTCCGGTTTTGTCGCGGTCGCGGCGGTGGCGTTTTTTGCCATGTGGAGCGTGCTGTCGAACCTGCTGTGCTCGGTGCTGATCTTCACCGTTGGCCCGTTCCGTCTGGGGGATGTGGTGGAGCTGGTGGACACCACCGACAAACCTGGCGTGAAGGGGCGGGTGGTGGCGATCAATCTGCTGTACACCACGTTGATCGAGGCTGAAGAGCTGGGGACGGGGAGTGCGATGGTGCAGGTGCCCAATAGCCTGTTCTTCCAGCGGTCGGTGCGGCGTTGGCGGGGGACTGATGTTTTCCCTTCTTCCGGGTTTGAGAAGTAAGCCTTCTGTTGTTTGGGAGGACGCCTTCGCGAGCAAGCTCGGCTCCTACAGTGGATTTGTGACGCAAACAATTTCTGTAGGAGCCGAGCTTGCTCGCGAAGAGGCCCTTAGGGCCGCCCACGATCGTCGGCGCTCGACACATCCCGCAAAGAAATCAGTAGTCACCAACCCAAAGCCGCATTAGCTTAGACGTCTGTCACGAGTCTGAGTCGAGGTGTGCAATGGAGCTTCAAACATGGCTGGCGTTTTTTGCCGCCTGCTGGGTGATCAGCCTTTCTCCCGGTGCCGGCGCCATTGCGTCGATGTCCAGCGGTCTGCAATACGGTTTCTGGCGCGGCTACTGGAACGCACTGGGCCTGCAACTGGGCCTGGCGCTGCAAATTGCCATCGTCGGCGCCGGTGTGGGCGCGATCCTCACTGCCTCGGCCACCGCTTTCTACGCGATCAAATGGTTCGGTGTGGCCTATCTGGTCTACCTCGCCATCAAGCAATGGCGTGCATTGCCCAGCGACATGAGCGATGACGCGGCCGTCCGCCAGATCGGCAAGCCGATGGCCCTGGTGTTCCGTGGCTTCCTGGTCAACGTCAGCAACCCCAAGGCACTGGTGTTCATGCTCGCGGTACTGCCGCAGTTCATCGACCCGCACGCACCGCTGCTGATCCAGTACCTGATCATCGGCGTGACCATGATCTGCGTCGACCTGATCGTCATGGCCGGCTACACCGGCTTGGCGTCCAAGGTGCTGCGCATGCTGCGCACGCCGAAGCAGCAGAAACGCATGAACCGCACCTTTGCCGGGCTGTTCATTGGCGCGGCAGCTTTTATGGCGACGTTGCGTAAAGCGGCGGTCTGAAGCGTCGGGCACAAAAAAGGCGACCTTTTCAGGTCGCCTTTTTCATTTCAAGCCGAGCACGAAACCTGTAGCAGCTGGCGAAGCCTGCGTCCGGCTGCGCAGCAGTCGCAAAACCTGAGTGCGCGATTTTCCTGGCACACCGCGTTGGCTGATTTCACGACTGCTTCGCAGCCGGACGCAGGCTGCGCCAGCTGCTACAGGTCCTGCGCTGGCTTGGTTAGCGCAGGATGACCGGCGCCGTATCCCGCGGCAGGTTGTTACGCAACGGCGCCTGCCCAGGCTGCTCGTAGCCGCCGCCAAGCTGCTGGCTCAGTTGCGCCGCCACATCCTCACCCAACGCCTTGGACACCTCGCGAACCACCCGTGGGCGGTTCAGCGAAACCTTGATATCGCGGCCGTTCACCAGTTTGGTGTCCTGGCCTTCGCCCATCGCCGTGAAGGCCGAGGTGATTTCATAGGTCCGGGTGTTGATCAGGCTGAAATCGGCCACGAGGGTCAGCGCCAGCACCGCCGAATGGCTGTCGGTGTTGGCCAGTTCGGTCACGTCGCGGGTGAAGTCGATGTCCGAGACGGTACCGAATAGCACGTAGTCGGCGCCCTTGAAGTTGCCGGCCTTGATCCGCTTGATCACGTCGTAGACGTCACCCTTGGATGAAGCGGTGTAAGGCGTGCCCTGCACCAGCTGGAACATGCCGGTGCGCAGCATTTCACCCTTGATGTCGCCGGTGAATTTACGCAGCTCACCCTGCTCGATATAGCTGCTGGTGGCTTCGATTTCGTTGTAGCTCGAAGAGCCGCTGGCGCTGTAGTGACTCGCCTGAAAGTTGTTCTGGGCCGAGACGATGTGGATGTACTGCTCCACGCGCTCCTGATACGCCAGATCCGTTACTGCGACTTTCGGGGCCGCCTGCGCGCTGAACGCGCAAGCCAGGGCCATCATGCCAATCCATGTGCGCATCGATTAACGCTCCGTGGTTTTGCGGATCTCTTTCTCGTCCATCCACTCGGCCAGACCGCTTTCGACGTCGATCAATTGCAGGCTGAATTTGTAGAAGACGTCCTTGTAGTCGCTGCTGCGCTTGACGATCGAGCTGATCGAGCCTTCCAGGCGGTACTTGGCGGCAACCATGTTGCCGGTCTTGGCCACGGTGCTCTTCTTGTACAGACCGCTCTGGTTCTGCAGCTTCAACTGGTCGACCTGGCTCTGCATCTGGGTGTTATCGCTGGCGAAGCGGGCGGTGCCGGACTTCATCAGCTGAGTCTTGATGCTGGTGGTGATTTCGCGGGTGTCGATGTACTCGCTGGTCTTGTTCTTCACGTCGTAGACCTGAACCACCGGACGCCCTTGCAGCGTGCCCGACTGGGCCAGGGAACGGGTCATGGACTCGGCGATCATTTGCAGGTCGGTCGAACCGAACTCGTTGGTGACGGTTTCAACGGCCTTGGTGTCGCCGTAGCTGATGTTCTTGCTGCCCAGGGTCGGCGAGGTGTTGGCGCAACCGCTGGCGAGCAGGGCGAGGACGGCGATGCAGGAAAAGCGTGCAAACATGGGAATGCTCTCTGAAACGGAAAAAGGGGGTTGGCTCAAGGCGTCTTGATTTCCAGGCGGAAGTCCACGGCTTTGGCAGTCGGCGCGATGGCCTGGATGAAACTGGTCTGTTCGCCGTACATCATCTGGCTTTTCCAGACTTCCTCTTCGGCAATCGGGAAGCCTTCAGGGCCGAGCCAAGCAAAGCGGTAGTAGAAGGTCTTGTTGTTGTAGCTTGTGTTGCTCAGCTGCGCATTGACCGTCATGAAGCCGTTTTCCCGGGCCACGCGCATGGCGCCGACCACGATGTTCTTGAGCTTGCCCATGGCCACGACCTTGCTGGCAGCGCTGCCCGGCTCAGGTGGTGGCGGGGTTGCGCAGCCGGCCAACAGGGCCAGGCCCAGGACGGCGATGAATTTGAAACGCATGCGAAGACTCCGTTCTTAAGGTTTGGCGAGGCTGGCGACGGTGGTTGCACTGGCGCTCGGGATCACATGGGCGGCGACGCCGCTGGCGAATACCTGATTGCCCACGGCGCGCAGGCTGATGACCTGGTAGCGCTGATCGACAGTGACTTTCACCGTAGTGCCACCGACGGCGTTCGGCAGCGCAATCTGGTGCTCGCCCTTCTTCAGGCGCAGGCGCACCACTTGGGTGTTGTCCGGCAGCGTGCGCCACGTACGGGTATCGGCACCTTCGAGCACCGCTGAAGTGATACCGACCGCCAGGCCTGCCAGCGGGTTGGTTTCGTTGATCTTCTTCTGCGCCACGCCACGGGTCACCGCGCGCACGGTGGTACGCACGATGATGCCCGGCATGTCGTCACGCAGGGCGCGCTGGGACATGGCGGTGGTGCTGTTGAGTTGAGTCAGATTCATTTGCTGACCGTCCACGCCGATCTGGGCGAAGGCGGCGGTAGAGGTGTCGGGCTTGATGATCGGGAACGACAGCGGGGTGATCACCACGTTGCCGCTGATCGGTAGAGGCAACGGCACGCGGATCGAGTCCCGGGCCGGCGCCAGGCCGCTTTGCACCACGATCAGGATGTCGCTGTCCTCATCCTTGGTGCTTTTCTTGTCCAGATCCTTCAACGCCTGCTCCAGCAGCGGAGTGTTCGGGCGCAGTTCGGCGGCCTTGCGATAGCCCGGCGCGGCCAGGTCTTTCTCACCCAGGGCTTCATAGACGAATCCGGCCAGGTAGTGGCTGAACGCACTCTGGTAGCTGTTCTTCAGGTTGACCACTTCCGGCGCATCGAGGCTGGCGACCGGGTAACCCTGCAAATCCTTGTACTGAGTGGTGATGCCTTCTTTCTCGGCCTCTTCCTCACTCTTGAGGTATTCCTTGTCGCGCAGATCGGCGATCACCGCTTCGCGCTCGTGGGTTCTCTTGATGGCGGTGCGGGCGCCGTCGAAGTCATTCAGCGCCAGCAGGTTGAGGGCCATCTGCGTGGTCAGCATGACTTTTTCGTAGTCGTAGCCTTCGTAGCGGCGAACCTTGTCGTTGACCAGGAAACTGCCGAACTGGGCCAGGTACTTGGCGGTGTCGAGCTTCACCGAATCTTCCCACTGCCCCACCACCTGATCGGCGCTGGTCCAGGCGTTCTGGCTGCCGGACAGGTCGCCCTTGGCGCGCAGCAACTCACCTTTCTCGAAGTAATAGAGCAGGTCTTTGTTTTCGCCGGTGTTGTTCTTTTCCAGCAGGGTCAGGGCGGCATCGACGTTGCCGGAGGCCAGTTGCTGGTTGGTCTGGGCCAATTCGGAATCGTAGTTGCGAAAGGCCGAACAGCCGGAAATCAAAGTGACGGCGCTGAGCGCGATCGCGGTAAGGGCGCGGGAGGCCATAACGGTGCTTCTTCCCTGAATGAATGCAGCCGCAGTCGCTGGTCGGGCTGTTGGGACCTACTGGCAGGTGGTCCGGCTTCCTGCCAGTTCCTCATAAAAAAAGGAGCTTCAATGCCGAATTGCAATAACTCGGCGCGGCATTATAGAGAGAATAGGTGGCAAAGTAATGGCTTATTAATGGCTATTCTGGCTGCTGTGCCACTATCTCGAAAAAATCGACAGCGGCGGAACTCCGTAACAAAGCTTGAGTGAAAATCATTGAGAGGGAACAATATGTTACTTCGTGTTTCCAAATGAGATTCATTCATGATTTCCCCCTCCCGTTTCCTGGCCTGGCTGGTCGCGCCGGTGTTCGCCCTATGCAGTCTCAATCTGCTGGCGGACACGGTGGAAGGCGCGCCGCAAGCCCTGCATTTGCTCGACTACATCGGTGCGGATTACCCGCAAGCGGTGCAGGCAGGTGAGGTCGTCAACGAGTCCGAGTACCGTGAGCAACTGGAGTTCGTCCAGGCATTGCAAGGCCTGGTGAGCGCGATGCCGGCCAAGCCGGAAAAAGCCGCTCTGGAGCAGGGCATCACCAGCCTTCGCGGTGCGATCACTGACCGTCAGGACGGCGCGGATGTCGCCCGTCAGGCGCGGCAATTGGGCGCGAAACTGGCGGTGGCCTATGAAGTCAGCCAGGCGCCGATCATCACTCCGGACCCGACCCGTGGCGCGCCGCTGTATGCGCAGCACTGTTCGGTGTGTCACGGCGATGCCGGCGCGGGCGATGGCCCGGCGGGTGTCGGGTTGACGCCGCCACCGGCCAATCTGCGCGACAAGGCGCGTCTGGATCACCTGAGCCTGTATGCGATCTACAACACCCTGGGGCTGGGTGTTGAAGGGACCGACATGCCGGCTTTCGCCGATCAGCTGGACGAGCGTCAGCGCTGGGACCTGGCGACCTATATCGCCAGCTTCAGTGCCGACGCGGCGGCTGCCGGCGGCGACAAGGTCTACAACATCGCCGACCTGGCCCGTCAGACGCCGGCCGAAGTGCAGGCGGTCGATGGTCCGCAGGCAGCTGCGGTGTTCCGCGCGCAGCGGGCGCAGCCGCCGCAGGTCAAGCGTGGCCCGGCGCAGTTGCTCGATTACACCGCCGCGACCCTGGACAAGAGCCTCGCGGCCTACCGTGCCGGCGACCACGATCAGGCCTACGACCTGTCGGTGGCGGCGTACCTGGAAGGCTTCGAGCTGGTGGAAAGCTCGCTGGATAACGTCGACGCCAACGTGCGCAAGGACACGGAAAAATCGCTGATGGCCTTCCGTCAGTCGTTGCAGGATGGTTTGCCGATCGATCAAGTCGAACAGCGTCTGGACGTGGCCAAGGCCGGATTGAAGACCGCCGCCGGCCTGCTCGGCAGCGATGGCTTGAGCTGGTCCCTGAGCTACATTTCCGGCCTGTTGATTCTGCTGCGCGAAGGCCTGGAAGCGATTCTGGTGCTGGCGGCGATTCTGGCGTTCCTGCGCAACACCGGCCAGCAGTCGGCGGTGCGCAGCGTCAACGTCGGCTGGGGCCTGGCGCTGTTGGCCGGCCTGGGCACCTGGGCGCTGGCGGCGTATGTGATCGATGTCAGCGGCTCGCAACGTGAATTGCTGGAAGGCGCGACGGCGTTGTTCGCCAGCGTCATGGTGCTGTGGCTGGGCGTGTGGATGCACGACCGTCGCCATGCCGCGGCCTGGCAGGACTACATCAAGAGCAGCCTGGTCGGCGGCGGCGGTCGTTTCGGCTTTGCGATCCTGGCGTTCTTCTCGGTGTATCGCGAGCTGTTCGAAGTGATTCTGTTCTACGAAACCCTGTGGCTGCAGGCAGGTCCTGCCGGTCACGACGCGGTACTGGCCGGTGGTGCGACGGCGCTGGTGCTGTTGTTCGGCCTGGCCTGGGTGATCCTGCGCGGCTCGGCGAAACTGCCGCTGACGTTGTTCTTCAGCATCAACGCCGCTCTGTTGTGCGCCTTGTCGGTGGTGTTCGCGGGGCATGGCGTGAAGGCGCTGCAGGAAGCGGGCATCTTCGGCACGCGGCCGGTGCCGTTCTTCGAGTTCGACTGGCTGGGGATTCATGCCGATGCGTATTCGCTGAGCGCGCAGGCGGTGGCGATCATTGCAATTGTGGTGCTGTATGGCCGCAGTTGGGTGGCTGAGAAGCGGCGGGTGCAGGTTTCTTAAAAGGCATTCGCTTCGCTCATAA
>NZ_JAIQWX010000068.1 GCF_020164475.1 Pseudomonas sp. REP124
GAGGCTTGCCCGCGAAGAGGCCGGCACAGACACCAAAATTCCATCATCGAAACCATCGATGTGCTCAACCCATCAGGAGTTTCCATGACCATCAAACACCCTGAACCGGATCTGAACTACCTGCAAAAAGTCCTGCTGGAAATGCTCGCCATCCCCAGCCCCACCGGCTTCACCGACACCATCGTGCGCTATGTCGCCGAGCGCCTGGAGGAGCTGGGCATTCCGTTCGAGATGACCCGTCGCGGCACCATTCGCGCCACCCTCAAAGGCAAGAAAAACAGCCCCGACCGCGCGGTTTCCGCGCACTTGGACACCATTGGCGCTGCCGTGCGTGCGATCAAGGACAACGGTCGCCTGACCCTCGCCCCCGTGGGTTGCTGGTCCAGCCGGTTTGCCGAGGGCAGCCGGGTCAGTCTGTTCACCGACAACGGAGTGATTCGCGGCAGCGTGTTGCCGCTGATGGCTTCCGGGCATGCGTTCAATACCGCGATCGATGAAATGCCGATCAGTTGGGATCACGTCGAACTGCGCCTGGACGCCTACTGCGCGACCAAAGCCGATTGCGACTCCCTGGGGATCAGCGTCGGTGACTACGTGGCCTTCGACCCGTTGCCGGAGTTCACCGAAAGTGGCCATATCAGCGCCCGTCACCTTGATGACAAGGCTGGCGTCGCGGCGCTGCTGGCAGCGTTGAAGGCGATCGTCGACAGCGGCCAGGAATTGCAGATCGACTGTCATCCGCTGTTCACCATCACCGAGGAAACCGGCAGCGGTGCGGCGGCGGCATTGCCCTGGGATGTCAGTGAGTTCGTCGGCATCGATATCGCGCCGGTCGCCCCGGGCCAGCATTCCAGCGAACATGCGGTTAGCGTGGCGATGCAGGATTCAGGTGGGCCGTATGACTATCACTTGTCGCGGCACCTGCTGCGGCTGGCCAGCGACAACGAGCTCCCTGTGCGTCGCGATCTGTTCCGCTACTACTTCAGCGACGCCCATTCGGCGGTGACCGCCGGCCACGACATCCGTACCGCCCTGCTCGCCTTCGGCTGCGATGCGACCCACGGCTACGAACGCACCCACATCGACAGCCTCGCCGCCCTGAGCCGCCTGCTCGGCGCCTACATCCTCAGCCCGCCGGTGTTCGCCAGCGATGCACAACCGGCCACGGGATCGCTGGACCGGTTCAGTCATCAGATCGAGCATGACACGCAGATGGAAAGCGATACGCGGGTACCGTCGGTGGATAGTCTGGTGGGGCAGCGGTCCGAGAGTTGATCAGGGACTTTCAGTGCCTGTACGGGCCTCTTCGCGGGCAAGCCCGCTCCCACAAGGTTCGAGTCGATCCAACCATTTGTGATCGACACAAAAACCTGTGGGAGCGGGCTTGCCCGCGAAGACGGCAGATCAGACAACACAAGGCCTGAAGGCTAGCCGCAGCGGAACATTCGCCGTAGCATCCCGACATCGTTCCCCCGAGGTGCCTATGCTGATTCCCCACGACCAACTCGAAGTCGACACCCTGACCCGCCTGATCGAAGACTTCGTCACCCGCGACGGCACCGACAATGGCGACGACACGCCGCTGCAGACCCGTGTGCTAAGGGTGCGTCAGGCCTTGATCAAGGGACAGGCGATGATCGTCTTCGATCCGGAAAGCGAGCAATGCCAGTTGATGCTCAAGCACGACGTACCCAAGCATCTATTCGACTGACTTTTCCTTTTTCGGCTGCTTGCGCTTGATCCGCTCGTAAATCTCGGACCGGTGCACATTGATGTGGCGCGGCGCTTCGACGCCGAAACGCACGCTGTTGCCATCGACCGCGACGACCCGAATGGAAATGTCGTCGCCGATTGAAATCAATTCGCCCACTACGCGACTGAGTACTAACATGACTTGCGTCCTTCAGGGTTACCAGGCCCCGAAGATGCGCCGTGTGAGACGGGCCTACAAGGCAACCACGGCAAACCAGACGGGACTTACAGCCCGCGAACCGACCTCCTGACGGAAACGTCTGACAAATCCTGTAAATGCAGGGCAGATCCTTCAGGAAGCGGAAAAGCGCGGTCCGAAAAGGATGACGGTCGCCCCGATCACGCACAGCGCCACGCCGATCCAGTCCGAGCCCAAAGGACGGATCCGCTCGACCACCGCCAGCCAGCCAATCGACGCAATGATGTAGATGCCGCCGTAAGCCGCGTAGGCGCGACCGGCGTAAGTGGCTTCGATGCGGGTCAGCAACAGGGCAAACAACGTCAGACTGAGCAGTGCCGGCACCACCCACCAGACGCTTTTGCCCTGGCGCAACCACATCCAGAAGGCGAAGCAGCCGGCGATTTCGAACAGCGCGGCGAGGAAGAACCACAGGTAGTTGAGCATGGAAGTGTCCCGTCAGGATGGCCAATGGCGGCCACCCTAACGAGGCTGTCGACTGCGGGCAAGATCAGCCCGCGGATTGTTTGGCCTTGGCGCGCATCTTGTCGGCCATGACGGTCATTTCGTTGTACAGCAGCTGCGGGTTCTTCTGCTTCAGCGCCCAGGCCATGCGGCCCTGTTCGTGGGGCAGAATCATGAACTCGCCGGCGGCGACCTGCTGGTAGATGTAGTCGGCAATATCGGCTGCGGTGATGGGTGAGCTTTCCAGCAACTTGCCGACCTGGGCCTTCATGGCCGGGGTCGGACCACGGAACGAATCGAGCAGGTTGGTCTGGAAGAACGACGGACACACCACGTGCACGCCCACTTCCTGGTGCGCCAGTTCGATCAGCAGGCTCTCCGACAATGCCACCACACCGGCCTTGGCCACGTTGTAGTTGCTCATGGCCGGGCCTTGCATCAGCGCCGCCATGGATGCGATGTTGATGATCTTGCCCTTGCTCTTTTCCAGCAGCGGCAGGAAGGCCTTGCAGCCCTTGACCACGCCCATCAGGTTGATCGCGATCTGCCAGTCCCAGTCCTCCAGGGACAACTCACTGAAAAACCCACCCGACGCCACGCCGGCGTTATTGACGATCACATCGATGCCGCCGAACTTCGATTCACACGCTTGGGCGAAAGCGGTCAGCTGGCTGTAGTCGCGTACGTCGCAACGCTGGATAAAACCGTCGCCGCCGGCTTCGCGGACCAGCTTCAACGTTTCCTGCAAGCCCGGCTCGCTGACATCGGACACGGCCAGCTGCCAGCCTTCGCGGGCCCAGCGCAGCGCGATTTCGCGACCCAGGCCAGAGCCCGCACCAGTGATCATCATGCGATTTTGCATAGCAGACAGCCTTGTTGTTCCGGGGAAGATGCGTCGAGTGTAGCGAAGGTTATTGCCCGACCCACGCTCTATCAGATTGCTGAATGGCCCGAGCAAAACGCCGGCAACTAGCGCTTGCACGAAGAAATAATCCGATGATGGAAAAACATGAAAAAAACTTGGAATTTTCTTCGAAGTACCGCGGTCGGAAATGTTAAGCAGCTTGAATTAATTACATTCCTGCTGACCATTAACGACTAGGTCATTCCTGACTACTTACAGCAAGGAAAAAGACATGGGCACAATTCTACTCATCATCCTGATCCTGTTACTGATCGGTGGTCTGCCGGTCTTCCCGCACTCCAGAAGTTGGGGTTATGGCCCGTCCGGTATCATCGGCGTGGTGTTGGTAGTGATATTGATCCTGTTGTTACTCGGCAAGATATGAAGTTTCAACCGGCAAAAAAAGAGGCCCTTTCAAAGGGCCTCTTTTTTATGGGTGACGCTATTTAGTCCGGCTTGCCGTCGATCACACCGGCGGTGTTATCGATCAGGCTCTTGGTCGCCGTTTGCAGGAACGATTCCAGCTTGGTGCGCATCTCGGCGATACGCGGCGCATCCGGGATGACCTGGGCGTGAGGCTTGGCGCCCAGCTCGTAGGCGTACATCTTCGGCGCCATGTCCTTGTCCTTCGGCAGGACCAGGATCTGGTCGGCGGTGATGATGGCCGTGGTCTGCTCGCTACCCGATGGCTTGATCACGCCGAAACCGGTGTCGCCTTCCGGCAGGTTGAGCAGGTCGCGACCCCAGCACTGATGACGCACTTCCCCGCCGATGCGGCCCATGATGGTCGGCACGATGTCGACCTGAGTGCCGACGGTGTGGTCGAGCTTGCCGAACTTTTCCTGGATGCCCGGTGCAATCATCAGCATCGGCACGTTGAAACGACCCAGGTCCATTTCGGTGATCTGACGCTCGTTGCCGAAGCCGTGGTCGCCGACGATGACGAACAGGGTTTCCTTGAAGTAAGGCTCCTTGCGGGCTTTCTCGAAGAACTGACCCAGCGCCCAGTCCGAGTAACGCATGGCGGTCAGGTGCTCGTTGAGACTGCCGCGATCGGTCACGCGCTCGACCGGCAACGGAGTCGGCAAGGCATACGGAGTGTGGTTGGACAGGGTTTGCAGCAAGGCATAGAACGGTTTCTTGTCCTTGCCGTCGCGGGCTTTGAGTTCCACCAGGCCGCGGTCGAACATGTCCTGGTCGGACACGCCCCAGGTCGGGTCGGAGAACACCGGGTTCACGAAGTCGTTACGACCGACGAAGTTGGTCATGCCCTGGTTGCTGAAGAAGCCCGACTGGTTGTCCCAGGCGAAGTCGCCGTTGTAGACGTAGACGTCGTCGTAGTCCCGGGCGCTGAGCAGCTGTGGCAGGCCGGACAGTTTGTGGCTGCCCTCAGGCGTCTGCATCAGGTATTCGAAACCCGGCAGGTTCGGGAAGCACGCCATGGTGGCGAACATGCCCTGGTGAGTGTGGGTACCGTTGGAGAAGAAACGGTCGAACAGCAGGCCTTCCTGGGACAGCTTGTCCAGGTAAGGCGTGATGTTGCCCGGACCGCCCAGCACGCCCACCGAGTGACCGGCCATGCTTTCCATCAGGATCACGACAACGTTCTTGATCGGCAAGGTTTTGTCGGCCGGCGGCGTGTAGTCGCGACGTACCGCGGCGGTTTCGCCGTCTACCAGCTTGTCGTCCTTCATCAGCAGCATGTCGCGCACGGTCTGCTGCGCCATCGGCTGTGGCAACGTGGCTTTCCAGATGTTGTCGCGATCTTCGGACATCCGGCTCTTCGCCGCAGCCACCAGAGACAGCGTGCCGTTGAGGCCCAGCTGGTTGGCGAAGTTGGAATCGGTGGTGTAGACGTCACCCCAACGCATCGGCGGGCCCTGGCGCAGGGTGCCACGGGCGGCGACCACGCAGATCAGCAGGCAGACCACGAACACCGCAATGCGGGTGTACCAGGGAGCGACCTGACGAGCGCCGATGCTGCCGCCGCTGAATGGACCGCGTGGACGGGTCGCGCGGTCCGCACCTTTGAACGCCAGGCTGAGGATCCAGGTGCCCACGGCCCACGCCAGCAGGTAGCGAACCACCGGGAAACCGTACCAAAGCATGCTCATCACGGTTTTCGGGTCTTCCTTCACGTACTGGAAGACCAGGCCGTTGAGGCGCTGGTGGAACTCACGGTAGAAGTCCATCTCCATCAGGCCCAGGAACAGCGCGATGCTGGAAACCACGGTCAGCCAGAAACGGAAGAACCCGCGCGCGGCCATGGCCCGGACGCTGAACAGTGACAGCAGCAACGGAATGCTGAGGTACACCACCAGACGCAGGTCGAAACGCAGGCCGTTGGCAAATGCTTCGAAAAAGGTCGAGGCCGGCGTGTCGAGGATCATTTCGCGGTTGTAGACCAGCAGCGCAAGGCGCAGCAGGCTGAACATGACCATCATCACCAGGGCACACAACAGCGTGTAGGCCAGATGCGATTTGACGGTCGGTTGCAGCAGGCGACTAGAAGCTCGCTGCTGATTCAGGGCGTCCGGAATTGCCATGTCGTTTTAGGACCCATTGGAAGTTTAAGTTCGAATACAGCTGCGCCCTGCCCTCTATTGGCCAACTACCTGGCCCCGGGGCTTGCGCGGTGCGCAAATGTTGCACGATCAAACGTGGCAATGCCATTGATTACTGTTCGATCATGCCAACGCGCGCGAATTGTCTGGGAGGTATTGTGAAAATTTCGTACAGCGAATATTCGGAAACACAATAAAGGATCCGAACTGAATGGAACCTGAGGAGATAAATGACTGTGGGAGCGAGCCTGCTCGCGATGGTGCTGAACGATAACGCCGGGTACCTGAATGTACGGCGTTAACGTTGACGACCATCGCGAGCAGGCCCGCTCCCACAAAGAGCGCCGCGGATTATTTCTCGGCCAGCGCCTTGAGGTTTTTCAGGGTGTTGAACGGGGCATCGACCACGAACTTGTTGGCGACCATGGATGGTACGCTGCCGCCGGGTTCGGTGTGCACCTGGTAGGTCACTTCGACCTGATCGCCCTTGGGGACGAACTTCCAGAAGCCATCGACCTTGGCCACGCGCACGAAACCTTTTTCTTCGGGAATGTACGTCGGCACGCCTTCGAGCTTGCGGGTCAGGCTGCCATCAGCGCCTTCGGTGGTCGTAACGTGCAGCACCGAATCACGCGGAGTGACCGGCCAAGGCGTATTGAATTGAGTGTAAGTCCAGCTTTGATCGCCTTCGTGCTTGAGCAGTTTCTGGGTCTTGCATTCGTGAATCCAGGCACACGCGCCAGCCACGTTGTCCTGCAAGGCGCGCAGTTTGGCCACGGTGGTTTTCATCAGGGTAACGCCCTGGTAGGCCTTGTAATCGGAGCCGGCCACCTCGCTCAGGGACACCTTGATGCCGTCTTCATTCTTGGCGACTTTCCAGTCTTCGGCCTGGACGACCGAAGTGGCCAGAACCGCCGTCAACCCACACAACACAGC
Source organism: Pseudomonas sp. REP124 (assembly GCF_020164475.1). Lineage (GTDB taxonomy): Bacteria > Pseudomonadota > Gammaproteobacteria > Pseudomonadales > Pseudomonadaceae > Aquipseudomonas. The sequence continues at coordinate 6,800 of NZ_JAIQWX010000068.1, forward strand.
CAAACGATGCAGCGAACCCATAGTTATATTCCTTGTTGTTGAAGTTCCGTTCGTTGAACACATCACGCCGCCGTCATCTGCTCCCACCAGCCAATCAATCGGATGGCTTCTTCACTGCTGCCGCCGCACACCTCGACGTCCGCCTTGAATCCCGAACACACCGCCGGGCGCTCCGGCTGGCCGAAGATGTTGCACAGGTTTTCGGCAGACAATTGCACGCAACGTTCCCCGGCGGCTTTGCCCATGGGCATGCCGGGAATGGCGGAACTGATGGATGGGGCAATGCAACAGGCGCCACAGCCCTCACGGCATTTCATGACGACAAGCTCCTCGCGACGGGCGATGTGTTAATGGACGGGGCACAGAGTAACCGCTTAAACAGTTGTTTTAAATTACCGTACCGCAGGTTTTTCGCTGCAAACGGGCGTGACCGGGCAGTCTCCGACAAAGCGTCTATCACGCGGCTCACGAACGGGGCAATCAGCGCTTGAATTCGAACTCCAGCGCTGCGCCATCGACTTCATGACGCTCCTCATTGCGCAGTTGCAGCTGCATTTCGTTGCTGATCAGGCGTCCGTTGAGTTGAAACTGACTGTTGCCCTTTTCTCCGAACATCTGCGGCAACAGCGGATCGTGCTTGGGCAAAGGGACGGTGCCGACGGGGTCCAGATCCTCGACCATGTCCCGGGGCAGGCTCAAGTCGATGTTGGCGGGAGGAAGCTGGGTCTTCACCACCTCGCTGGCGGGTTTGGACTTGGAAGCAATCGGTGGACGCTTTTTGACCGCCGCGACGGGCTTTTTGGCCGGCGCGGCTTTCTTTGCGGAGTTGCTATTGGAAGGTACGGCTTTGGCGGGTGCGGCCTTTTTCGACGTCGTGCTGGCCGCCGGTTTGTCCTGAACGGATGCGGCCTGGACAGTAATCGGCTGAAGGCCGACTGACAGGCAGATCAATAACCAAGCGGCGGGAAAAATGGGTTTCATGGACTCAACGACGCACGGGCGCAAACGACAGAGAGGCCATATGCTCGCCTGTTGCACGTGACAAGACAAGTGTGGACAGGCAAACCCCCGCCCACTGCGTCAAAAGCCCTGGGCCGTCTCCTGGCAAAGCTGGGTGGCCAGCATGCCCAACGTCATCAAGGCACGCTCGGCCTCACGATTCCACGGAATGCCGCAGTTGAGCCGGATACAGTGGTTGAATTGCTCGGTATTACTGAAGATCAGCCCCGGCGCAATGCTGATGCCCTGCTGCAAGGCCCGCACATGCAGTTCCTGGGTATTGACCCTTCCCGGCAGGCTGACCCACAGAATGAATCCGCCGGTGGGCCGGGTCATCTGCGTGCCTTCGGGGAAATACTGCTGCACCGCCAACTGGAAGGCGCTGAGGTTCTTGCGGTATTCCTGACGGATGTAGCGCAAGTGTCGGTCGTACCCGCCGTTCTCCAGATAGGCGGCAATGCCCATCTGCGTGACGCTGCAAGCCGAATGGGTACTGAAGGTCTGCAAACGCTGGATTTCCTGCTGGAACTTGCCGGCGATCATCCAGCCAATCCGAACACCGGGCGACAGGGTTTTGGAGAAGCTGGAGCAATAGATCACCCGGTCCAGCCGGTCATAGGCCTTGAGCGCCTTGGTGCGCCCCTGCTCGAACATCAGTTCGCCGTAGATATCGTCCTCGACGATCTGAATGTCGAAATCCGACGCCAGACGCAACAACTGTTTCTGCCGTTCCTCGGGCATGGTGCCGCCCAGGGGATTGCTCAGGCGTGTGGTCAGCACCAGCGCCTTGATCGACCATTGATTGGCCGCCAGTTGCAGGGCTTCCAGACTCATGCCGGTGGCAGGGTCGCTGGGGATCTCGATGACCTTGAGCCCCAACAGATCGGCCAATTGCAGCAAACCGTAATAGGTCGGCGATTCGGCAGCGATCAGATCCCCAGGCCGGGTCAGGACCCGCAAGGACATCTGCAAGGCATCGACGCAGCCGTGGGTGATCACCACTTCCGAAGGATCGACCACCACCCCGGCATCGCGCATGCGGATCGCCACCTGCCGGCGCAGTGGCTCGAAACCCGGGCTGAACATGTAACTGAATGCACGCGGGCTGTGGAAACGGGTGACCTTGGCCAACTGCTGATGCAGGGCACGAACCGGCAGGTAGTCGACGCTCGGAACCGCCGCGCCCAGAGGAAATACCCCTTCGCGACGGGACTCGACCAGTACCTGCTGAATGATGCTGCTGCGCGTGACCAGGCCGGGACGCTCGACCCGCGCGATGTCCGGAGTCTGAGCGGTCAGGGCTGGCGTCTGGTGTACGTAGTAACCCGACTGCGGCCGGGCGCGGATCAGGCCCTGATCCTCGAGATTGGCATAGGCCTGCAGAACCGTGGCATGGCTGACGTTGAGCTGCGAGCTCATCTTGCGCACCGATGGCACGCGCTCTCCCGGTTGATAGACGCCGCGACGGATGTCTTCAGCCAGTTGCTGAGCAATACGTTGATAGAGCAAGAGGTTGGTCATGACGCAGCACTCGGTTTCACAGGCATTTTATTCTTGTGGGAAACGATACCGTAACAGTTCGTAAGTGTACTGGGACAGTTACCACAATAGTCGACCATACAGTGCAGTGTCAGCAAAAAACTGTACTGTTCTGCCAAAGGGTTGGCAGATACAAAAAAACCCGGCACTGCCTGACAGTGCCGGGTTTTCCAGAGACGCAACCCTTAGCGGGTGGCGCCGAGCTGGCCTTTTTCGTCGGAGAACACGATTTCCACCCGACGGTTCTGCGCACGACCGCGCTCGGAGGCGTTGGCATCCACCGGGTACTCATCGCCATATCCTTCGACCTGGATACGCTTGTCGTCGATCCCCAGGTCCATCAGCACGTCCGCCACCGATTGCGCACGGTCACGGGACAGCTTGAGGTTTTCCTGCTTGCCGCCGGTACTGTCGGCGTAGCCTTCGATGCGCACCACCCGCTTGGGGTTGAGTTGCAGGAACTGCACGATCTTCAACACCACGCGGTTGGCCGAGGTTTTAAGTTCTGCCTCACCGGTGTCGAACAACACATCGCCCAGGGTCAGCACAAGGCCACGGTCGGTCTGGGTGGTGGCCAATGCCATCTGTTCTTCGAGCCATTTGCCCTGTTGTTGCACACTGAGCAGCTTGGATTCACGCAAGGCCAGTTGCAGGCGCTGGCGTTCCAGTTCGAGTTTCGCCGCGCGTTCTTCGTTGAGCACCTGATTGGTGTGCTCACGGGCGATTTCGCTGTAGCGCTGGCTCAGATAAGCGTAATGCGCCACGTCCGAACCGCTGCCCCAATAAGTGGACAGACGATCGGCACGGGCCAGGGATTCACCGGCACGGATCACGTCCTTGGGCGCGATGCGCAAGACGTTGGAGTCTTCCTTGACCTTCTGGAAGTCGGCACCTGCCTGCTGCAACGCCGCTTCACTGTGCTGGCCGGCGCAGCCATAAAGGCTCGCGCAACCTGCGATGATCAGACCACCGACAATCTTCGATCCGAGGTTCATTGGGCATCTCCCAATTGCTTGCGCAGACGGGTGATGCGGGTGTTGAGCACGTTTAGCTGCTCCTCGCTCTTGAGGGTCAGGACTTTTGCCTCGGCAAGACGCGCATCCAGCTCGGCCTGCTCGGAGCGCATGCGCGCGTTCTTGAAGGATTGATCGGCCATGCTGCCTTTGGCGCGGTTGTACTTTTCTTCCGCCAGTTTCATTTCCGGCACATCATCGGCCGTGGCGCCCACGGCCTTGGCCTGTTCCAGCGCCTTGGCGGTCAGGCGCATCTGTTCGTTGGGTGCCGGATCGGCTGCGCAGCCCGCCAGAGCCAGTACGGCCAGGGCAGCGCAAAGAGGTCGAATACTCACTAAGAATCCCTACTGTTTTGGGGCACTGACAGGCTGTTTCTGCTGCGTATTCCAACGCTCGATATTGCGTTGCAACACAGCCTCCGTCAGTCCGGACGCGGGCAATTCTGTCATCTTTTTCGCCAGCTGTCCGCGCAACCACGGATCGTTGCAGGCCGAGTTGTGGGAAACCGCCAGGAACAATCCCGGCTTGTCGATGGGTTGCGCACGGGCGATCAGGTCGTTGGTCATGCCCAATGTTTGGGCCATGGCCATGCCTGCGTAACGTCCCGCGAGGACAAACTCCACCTCGCCCAGCAGCAATTTCTGAAACGCCTGGGTCAGGTTCGGCGTACGGATCAGGGACAAATTCTGTTGGGTTGAAGCGACGAATTCCGGGGTCAATCGAGACTTTTCTGACAAAGCGCCGACATGGCCGGGTAAATCCTGCACGTCGTTGTAGATCAGTGCCGAGTCCTTGCGGGTCCAGACCAGGTAGTCGTTCTCCAGCAATGGCGGATGAATGTAGTCCAGGGATTCCAGCTCGCTGACGGTCAGCGGGGTATCGGCCAGCATGTCCATGCGGCCGCTGCGCACTTCCTCCAGGGCCTGGGAGCGTTTGCCGGCATAGAGCAGTTCGACCTTGATGCCCAGCTCTCCCGCCACCTGTTGCAACAGGTCGGCACTGGCGCCGATCAGGTGCTTGGGATTTTGCGGGTCTTGCCAGAGGTACGGTGGCGCATCCGGGCTGCCGGTGACGACCAGACGCTCGCATTTGCCGGCGGCTATCGACAGTGTTGGCAATAGCGCCAGTCCCAGAAAACTCCATGCCAGACGCAGGTCCATGGCGAAAGCACTCCTCTCGTTTACAACACTGACACCTGTAGGAGCGAGCACGCTCGCGATGGTTTCCGATGCACCGCGGGGTGTCAGATCGCCAACGTTATCGTTAACGACCATCGCGAGCGTGCTCGCTCCTACAGTTAAAAAAAAGCCCGACCAAAAGGTCGGGCTCTTTATAAGTGAAGCGGCCGGATTAGACCAGCTGCTCCAGCTCAGGGATGGCTTCGAACAGGTCTGCAACCAGACCGTAGTCCGCCACCTGGAAGATCGGCGCTTCTTCGTCCTTGTTGATCGCAACGATCACCTTGGAGTCTTTCATGCCGGCCAGGTGCTGGATCGCGCCGGAGATACCGACGGCGATGTACAGCTGTGGCGCAACGATCTTGCCGGTCTGACCGACCTGCATGTCGTTCGGTACGAAACCTGCGTCGACCGCGGCGCGCGAAGCACCCACGGCAGCGCCCAGCTTGTCGGCCAGGGCGTACAGGTGTTTGAAGTTGTCGCCGTTCTGCATGCCGCGACCGCCGGAAACGACGATCTTGGCAGCGGTCAGTTCCGGACGATCGGACTTGGCCAGTTCTTCGCCAACGAAGCTGGAGATGCCAGCATCGTGAGCAGCGCCAACCGCTTCAACGGCAGCCGAACCACCTTCAGCGGCAACCGGGTCGAAACCGGTGGAACGCACGGTGATCACTTTGACCGCAGCGTTCGATTGAACGGTAGCGATGGCGTTACCGGCGTAGATCGGACGCTTGAAGGTGTCGGCGCTTTCTACCGAGATGATCTCGGAGATCTGGTCAACGTCCAGTGCTGTGGCAACGCGCGGCAGGATGTTTTTGCCGTTGGAAGTGGCAGCAGCCAGGATGTGGCTGTAGCCCTTACCAAGTTCGGTGACCAGAGGAGCGATGTTTTCCGGCAGCTGATGCGCGTAAGCGGCATTGTCAGCGTTCAGGACTTTGCTCACACCAGCGATTTTCGCAGCGGCTTCAGCCACGGCGCCAGCGCCTTGACCGGCAACCAGCACGTGGATGTCGCCGCCGATTTTGGCAGCGGCAGCAACGGTGTTCAGCGTGGCGGCAGCCAGCGCCTTGTTGTCGTGTTCAGCGATTACCAAGATAGTCATGTTTAGATTACCTTCGCTTCGTTTTTCAGTTTCTCGACCAGTTCAGCGACCGACTTGACCTTGATACCCGCGCTGCGTGCAGCAGGCGCTTCGACTTTCACGGTCTTGTTGGTGGAAGCGGTGGAAACACCCAAAGCGTCCGGAGTCAGCGTCTCGAGAGGCTTCTTCTTGGCTTTCATGATGTTTGGCAGAGACGCGTAGCGCGGCTCGTTCAAACGCAGGTCGGTGGTCACGATGGCCGGCAGTTTCAGGGAAACGGTCTGCAGGCCGCCGTCGATTTCACGGGTAACAGCTACGCTGTCGCCGCTGATTTCGACCTTGGAGGCGAAAGTGCCCTGACCGTAGCCGCTCAGTGCAGCCAGCATCTGGCCAGTCTGGTTGTTGTCGCTGTCGATGGCTTGTTTGCCAAGGATCACCAGCTGAGGCTGTTCCTTGTCGACAACGGCCTTCAGCAGTTTGGCAACGGCCAGGGAGGTCAGGTCTTCGGCGGATTCGACGAGGATGGCGCGGTCGGCACCCAGAGCCAGCGCGGTGCGCAGTTGCTCTTGAGCGGTGGACGGGCCGACGGAGACGACGACGATTTCAGATGCAACGCCTTTCTCTTTCAGGCGTACCGCTTCTTCCACTGCGATTTCGCAGAATGGGTTCATCGACATCTTGACGTTGGCAAGATCGACGCCGGAATTGTCCGCCTTGACGCGGACTTTGACGTTGTAATCCACAACGCGTTTGACAGCTACAAGAACCTTCATGGATTCCTCGTTACTCTCCGGTGAAAAGAAAGTCGCCTAGGCGAACCTGGCGGTTGGATGCTCATCGGGCGCAAGGGCACCTCTAAAAACGCCGGCATTGGTGTCAAGTGACCATCGCTCACGATGTTCATGACCGTTGGTCAGGAGTGACCGACAAGTCATTCGATTTCGTGGCGTGTAAACTGCGCGTTGAATCCCGATTGCGCTTCACTTTCCACTGCCATCGCCCTGTCTTTAGAGGTGCTCTTGGTACCTGTATTAAGCCTACGGCGAGCGCAAAACCGCCCGTATCTTGACCGGAACACCTATTCCGGTCAATACGGCAAAATAGCCGTTCATAACCCGCGTGACTTTGATTTCTCTGGCTTTGAGCCAATTCAAACAAACGTTTGTATTGGACCCTGAGAGTGGTGTAGATATAATGCGCCACCCCAAGACAAAGGTGGTCGATCGATTGTCCTCTCCCGACTCTACGCTGGGATTCATGGATGCGACACCAAACCTTAAAAATTAGAAAAAACTGTTGAGCCTTGAGTAGGAGATAGCCTGTGGAACGCGAATACATGGAATTCGACGTGGTCATCGTCGGTGCCGGCCCCGCTGGCCTGTCCGCCGCCTGCCGGTTGAAGCAGAAGGCCGCCGAAGCCGGTAAGGAAATCAGCGTCTGCGTGGTTGAAAAAGGCTCCGAGGTCGGTGCTCACATCCTGTCCGGTGCCGTGTTCGAACCACGCGCCCTGAACGAGCTGTTCCCGGACTGGAAAGAACTCGGCGCGCCGCTGAACACGCCGGTTACCCGCGACGACATCTTCGTCCTGAAAAACGCCGACAGCGCGCAGAAAATCCCTGACTTCTTTGTGCCCAAGACCATGCACAACGAAGGCAACTACATCATCTCCCTGGGCAACCTGTGCCGCTGGCTGGCCCAGCAGGCCGAGAACCTGGGCGTGGAAATCTACCCGGGCTTCGCCGCACAGGAAGCGCTGTTCGATGAAAACGGCATCGTGCGCGGGATCATCACCGGCGACCTGGGCGTCGACCGCGAAGGCAATCCGAAGGAAGGCCTGTACACCCCGGGCATGGAACTGCGTGGCAAATACACGCTGTTCGCCGAAGGTTGCCGGGGCCACATCGGCAAGCAGCTGATCAAGCGCTTCAACCTCGACAACGATTCCGACGTCCAGCACTACGGCATCGGCCTGAAGGAAATCTGGGAAGTCGACCCGGCCAAGCACCAGCCAGGCCTGGTGGTTCACACCGCCGGTTGGCCGATGGACATCATGGGCACCGAAAATACCGGTGGCTCGTTCCTCTATCACCTGGAAAACAATCAGGTTGTGGTCGGCCTGATCGTCGATCTGTCCTACAGCAACACCTTTCTGTCGCCGTTCGACGAGTTCCAGCGCCTCAAGCACCACCCTGTACTCAAGCAGTACCTGGAAGGCGGCAAGCGCATCAGCTACGGCGCACGCGCCATCTGCAAAGGCGGCCTGAACTCGCTGCCGAAGATGGTCTTCAAGGGCGGCGCGCTGATCGGTTGCGACCTCGGTACCCTGAACTTCGCCAAGATCAAGGGCAGCCACACCGCGATGAAGTCCGGCATGCTCGCCGCCGAAGCGGTGGCTGACGCGCTCTTCGCCGACAAGGACGGCAGCGAGGAGCTGACCACTTACGTCGACGCGTTCAAGAACAGCTGGCTCCATGAAGAACTGTTCGCCAGCCGCAACTTCGGCCCGGCGATCCACAAGTTCGGCGCCATCGTCGGCGGCGGTTTCAACTGGCTGGACCAGAACATCTTCGGCGGCAAACTGCCGTTCACCCTGCACGACACCAAGCCTGACTACGCCTGCCTGAAACTGGCGGCTGACTGCAAGAAGATCGACTATCCGAAGCCGGACGGCAAAATCAGCTTCGACAAGTTGAGCTCGGTGTTCATCTCCGGGACCAACCACGAAGAAGAGCAACCTTGCCACCTGAAGCTGACCGACCCGAGCATCCCGATCAGCAAGAACCTGCCGCTGTACGACGAACCTGCCCAACGTTACTGCCCGGCCGGCGTGTATGAGGTGGTGACCAAGGAAGACGGCGAGAAACGCTTCCAGATCAACGCCCAGAACTGCGTTCACTGCAAGACCTGCGACATCAAGGACCCTGCACAGAACATCACCTGGGTGACCCCTGAAGGTGCCGGCGGCCCGACTTACCCGAACATGTAAGCCCAAAGCTGCAATCACAAATGCCCCGACTCGTCGGGGCATTTGCGTCTCTGCTGCCTGAAAAATCCGCCGCCCATAAAAAATGCCCGCCTCTCTCGAGGCGGGCATTTCCATTGACGCACGGGCCGTTAGCGGGCTGGAGCGGCTACCACGGATGCGTCACGACGCTTGTTCTTGATGCCGTAGCAGACCCACATGAACACGAGCCACACCGGGATCGCGTAAACCGAGACCTGAATCCCCGGAATCAGCAGCATCACACCCAGAATGAAAACCACGAACGCCAGGCAGACGTAGTTCCCGTACGGGTACCACAAGGCCTTGAACAGCGAAGTCTGGCCGGTCTTGTTCATGTGCTGGCGGAACTTGAAGTGCGAGTAGCTGATCATCGCCCAGTTGATCACCAGGGTTGCCACGACCAGCGACATCAGCAGTTCCAGCGCGCTTTGCGGCATCAGGTAGTTCAGCAGGACCGCGATCAGCGTTACGGCAGCCGACGCCAGGATCGACCGCACCGGCACGCCGCGCTTGTCGATCTTCGCCAGCGCCTTCGGTGCATCGCCCTGCTCTGCCATGCCCAGCAACATGCGGCTGTTGCAGTAGGTGCCGCTGTTGTACACCGACAACGCCGCGGTCAGGACCACGAAGTTGAGGATGTGCGCAGCGGTGTTGCTGCCCAGCATCGAGAACACCTGGACGAACGGGCTGCCACTGTAGGAGTCGCCGGAAGCGTTCAGGGTATCAAGCAGGCTGTTCCAGGGGGTCAGGGACAGCAGGATCACCAGCGCACCGATGTAGAAAATCAGGATCCGGTAGATCACCTGGTTGATGGCTTTCGGGATCACGGTTTTCGGTTTGTCGGCTTCAGCGGCGGTGAAACCGAGCATTTCCAGACCACCGAAGGAGAACATGATGATCGCCATGGCCATCACCAGACCGCTGACGCCATTGGGGAAGAACCCGCCGTGGGACCAGAGGTTGGAGACCGCCGCCTGCGGGCCGCCGTGGCCACTGACCAGCAGGTAGCTGCCCAGGCCGATCATGCCGACGATCGCCACGACCTTGATGATCGCGAACCAGAATTCGGCCTCGCCGAAGACTTTGACGTTGGCCAGGTTGATCACGTTGATCAGCACGAAGAAGGCTGCCGCCGAAGCCCAGGTCGGAATATCCGGAGCCCAGTAGTGAATGTACTTGCCGACTGCGGTCAGCTCGGACATGCCCACCAGAATGTACAGAATCCAGCAGTTCCAGCCCGACAGGAAGCCGGCGAAACCGCCCCAGTATTTGTGGGCAAAGTGGCTGAAGGAACCGGCAACCGGCTCTTCGACGATCATTTCGCCCAGTTGGCGCATGATCATGAAGGCGATGAAGCCGCAGATGGCGTAGCCGAGGATCATCGACGGGCCGGCGGATTTCAGCACCCCGGCAGAACCCAGGAACAATCCGGTACCGATGGCACCGCCCAGGGCGATCAATTGGATGTGGCGATTCTTCAGGCCGCGTTTCAGCTCGCCTGAATGCGAGTTTTGTCCACTCATGAAAAGGGTCTCACGCAAGGTTTGATGATGTTCGGATAGCGTTGCTGCTTGGAAACGACGTCAAGCGGCTCCGATCAAACCCCAGCGCAGGCACCAGGAGTTCAGCGTATTTACAGCGGTCATGCGTCACCTGTTTGTTTTTATCTGTGACGAAATCGAACCCGACGCGCTCGTGACGCGGCGGAATGAACAAGGCGGATAGCCTTGAGGTGTGCGCGATAGCGCAGGAGGTCACAGGTAAAACGCGGCGCATTGTACACGCCTAACCCCGTGCTGCCAGAAACTGCGCGCCCGAACCTCAGGCCTGGCGCGCATGACACCGCGCATGGAGAGGGGAAACAAGCGGGTCGGGGAGTTGGGGAATGTCGGATTTGGGTGGGATTCGGAAGAATTTTCTTACAGAAGCGAGTGAACGGTGATTCCACAGGACTATTCAGAGGATTTCGTCAGGTTTTCTTTACAGCCCGTAACGGTGATTTTCCATTTCGGGAATCGAGGTTGTTGCCACTGACGTCTTCGCGGGCAAGCCTCGCTCCTACAGGTATCGCGGCGTCGGAGAGAACGCATCACCCCTGTAGGAGCGAGGCTTGCCCGCGAAGAGGCCCTCACAAACACCCCAAAGACCAAATCCGACCACAAAAAAAACGCCAGCCCAAAGGCTGGCGTTTCTTGCTTGCAGCTTGAAGCTCGAGGCTTACCGCTGCCTCACTCCGGCTTACGACGTCCAAACCCCGGACGTTGGCCGGAACCGGCCGGTGCGCCGCGGCGCTTGCCCGAAGGCGCATCGCCGTCGGTCAGCTTGATGCCCGGACGCTTCGGCGCCGGCTTGGCCGGGCGCTTGGTGTCGGCTGGACGATCGGCTACCGGCGTGCCACGACCTTCGCCACGCTCGGCACGACCAGTGGTCGGACGCGGAGCGCGTGGGCTGCGCTCGCCATCCTGACGCGCGGCCGGCTTGCGACCCGAGCGCTCGCCTTCGAGCTGTGGCTCGCGGTTGGCGCGTGGAGCAGCCGGCGCGTCAGTCGCCGGACGCAAGGTGCGCACACGCTCGGTGCGGGCCATTGGCCGCGAGGATTTACGCTGCATCCGCTCCAGCTTGTCCTTGCTCTTGGCATTCATCTGCGGCATTGCCACAGGCGTCAGGCCAACTTCGGCACTCAGTACATCGACTTCGTACTGGCTCATTTCGCGCCAGCGGCCCATCGGCAGGTCGGAGTTGAGGAACACCGGACCGAAACGCACGCGCTTCAGGCGGCTGACCACCAGGCCTTGGGATTCCCACAGGCGACGCACTTCACGGTTGCGACCTTCCATCACCACGCAGTGGTACCAGTGGTTGAAACCTTCGCCGCCCGGTGCCTGCTGAATGTCGGTGAAACGTGCCGGGCCGTCTTCGAGCACGACGCCCGCTTTCAGGCGATCGATCATCTCGTCGTCGACTTCACCGCGTACACGCACGGCGTATTCACGGTCCATCTCGAAAGACGGGTGCATCAGACGGTTGGCCAGCTCACCGTCGGTGGTGAACATCAGCAGACCGGTGGTGTTGATGTCCAGGCGACCGATGTTGATCCAGCGCCCTTCTTTTGGCTTTGGCAGCTTGTCGAACACGGTCGGACGGCCTTCCGGATCGACGCGGGTGCAGATTTCGCCGTCGGGCTTGTTGTACATGATCACGCGGCGGACCGACTCGGCGGACTCTTCGCGCTTGATGACACGGCCGTCGATGCTGATGGCGTCGTGCATGTCGACGCGCTGGCCGAGGGTGGCGTCTTTGCCGTTGACCTTGATCCGGCCGTGGCTGATCCAGGCTTCCACGTCACGGCGCGAGCCGACGCCGATACGGGCGAGGACTTTCTGCAGTTTTTCGCCTGCTGGGCCGATTGGCTGGTCGTCTTGCTGGTCGTTGTTGCTCATCTGGGCACCTCCCGGTGTGGTCTGTTCAGGCGTGGCCTGAAGCGATATGGAACTGGTTCCTGGCGAAGGGATCGCCGAAGGGTCGCGAATCATACGCTCATGAGGGCGTTTGCGCATCAGAGACTAGTTGATGAATGAAAATTTACCGGGTTTGCGCCGACCGGTGGTGGGGAATGCAAATCTCACCTGCACTGCAATACCCTGTGGGATCTCCATCATCTGGAGGATTGTTTAATCCTCAAGCTCCCGGCGTTCGGCTTCAATCGCTTCGGCAAGAGCGCGGGCCTCGGCCTCTTCTTCGCTCAGTTCGGGCTCGGGGTTCGTTTGCTCGAGGGCCGCAACGGCGGCCAGCAGTTTTTCCCGAGCTTCGGCCACGCCAAGAATGTCGTCATCCTGCTCAGGCTCGTCTTCCGGCTCTGGTTCAGGTTCAGGTTCAGGTTCAGGTTCAGGTTCAGGCTCAGGCTCTGGCACAACCTGCGCCACGTCACCTTCCACCTCGACCTCAACCTCCGGCAACTCCGAATCAAAAACCGGCATCTCCCCATCCCGCAACAAATCGTCGAAATCGGTCTTGATCCCCTCTTCCATGCTGTCCAGTTCCAGCAACAGCGTATGGAAACTGGTTTCCTCCTTCGGTTCCTCCGGTTCGGCGCTGGCGTCGGCCAGTTCCTGCAACGCGGCAGGCACCGGGGCGTCGTCGAAGTCGAGCACCGGATCCGGCTCCAGCTCGCGCAGTTCAGCCAGCGGTGGCAGATCGTCGAGGTTTTTCAGGTTGAAGTGATCGAGAAACGCCTTGGTGGTGGCGAACATCGCCGGTTTGCCCGGTACGTCGCGGTAACCGACGATACGAATCCACTCGCGCTCCATCAGGGTCTTGACGATCTGACTGTTGACCGCCACGCCCCGCACGTCCTCGATCTCGCCCCGGGTGATCGGCTGGCGATAGGCGATCAACGCGATGGTTTCCAGCATTGCCCGGGAATAACGCTGCGGGCGCTCTTCCCACAAGCGGCCCACCCATGGCGAAAACTTTTCGCGGATCTGCAGGCGATAGCCGGAGGCGACTTCCTTCAATTCGAAGGCGCGGCCATCGCAGGACTTGCCCAGTATCGTCAGGGCTTTCTTGAAAACCGCCGGCTCCGGCCGCTCGCCCTCTTCGAAGAGTTCGTACAGGCGCTCCATGGATTGCGGTTTTCCCGAGGCCAACAGAAAGGCCTCAAGCAGTGGCGCCAGCTCGCGGGGTTCACTCAGGTTCATGATTCAACTCGTTATTCGGCTCGGGCTCGCACGTGGATCGCTGCGAACGGCTCATTCTGCACCAGCTCGACCAAGGATTCCTTGACCAGCTCGAGGATTGCCATAAAGGTCACTACCACGCCGAGACGCCCTTCTTCGGCCGTGAACAGCTCGACGAACGGCACGAAACCGGCGCCCTTGAGGCGTTCGAGCACGTCGCTCATGCGCTCGCGGGTAGACAACGCCTCGCGGCTGACCTGGTGGCTTTCGAACATGTCACCGCGACGCAACACCTCGGCCATCGACAGCAGCAGTTCCGACAAGCGCACGTCCGGCAGCAACTTGCGCGCCCGGGCTTCGGGCGCATCGAGCTTGGGCACCACCACATCACGGCCGACCCGGCTCAAGCCATCGATGCCTTCAGCAGCCGCCTTGAACCGCTCGTATTCCTGCAGACGGCGGATCAGTTCGGCGCGCGGGTCTTCTTCCTCTTCCTCAATGGACTCCGAGCGAGGCAGCAGCATGCGCGACTTGATCTCGGCGAGCATGGCGGCCATCACCAGGTACTCGGCGGCCAGCTCCAGGCGCACCGACTGCATCAACTCGACATAACCCATGTACTGCTTGGTGATTTCCGCCACCGGGATATCGAGAATGTCGATGTTCTGCTTGCGGATCAGGTACAGCAACAGATCGAGCGGGCCTTCGAAGGCTTCAAGGAAGACTTCCAGCGCGTCGGGCGGGATGTACAGGTCCAGCGGCATTTCCATGACCGCCTGGCCATAGACCATGGCGAATGGCAGCTCTTGCTGGGCACCGGCTTGCGGGTCGACGGGTTCTACTGCGGACATCTAGGCCTCGGCCATGAACGGCGTGGGATCGCCGCAACCGACGCGGATCACTTCAGGTTCACCGTCGGCCATGTTGATCACGGTGGACGCTTTGATGCCGCCAAAGCCACCGTCGATGATCAGGTCGACCTGATGCTCGAGCAACTGGCGCATTTCGTAGGGATCGCTCATCGGATCGGTTTCACCGGGCATGATCAGGGTCACGCTCATCAGCGGTTCACCCAGTTGCTCCAGCAGCGCCAGGGCAATCGGATGACTGGGGACGCGAAGGCCGATGGTGCGTTTTTTCGGGTGCAACAGCAGCCGCGGGACTTCGCGGGTGGCGTTGAGAATGAAGGTGTAAGGGCCTGGCAGATGGGCCTTGAGAATGCGGAATGTGCCGGTGTCGATCTTGGCGAACAGGCCCAGTTGCGAAAGATCGCTGCAGATCAGCGCGAAATTGTGCTTTTCATCGAGTCCGCGCAATCGGCGCACGCGCTCCACGGCGACCTTGTCACCGATCTGGCAACCAATTGCGTAGGAAGAGTCTGTGGGATAAATCACCACCCCGCCGCTGCGGATGATCTCGACTGCCTGTTTGATCAGGCGCGGTTGCGGGTTTTCCGGATGAATCTGGAAAAATTGACTCACATTCTCTACCTGTTCAGACGACGGCAATAATTGGGTCATGTTTGAATCGACACCACAGTGGTGGCAGATCCTCCGGGAGCGGGCGATATTCGCCTATCTCGGACCAGCCTCCAGGGCCATGAAAATCACTGCCGGCGCTGACCAGCAGACCGAACTCGCGGGCCAGAATGGCCAGGCTGCCTACTTGCTCTGCAGGCTGATGACCATTGACCACCTCAATTGCCTGGCCCCCTGCTTGAATATAGTCGGCAATCAGACGACGACGCTTGCTGCGGGTGAAATCATAATGCCATGGGTGGGCCAGACTCACCCAGGCATTGGCTTCTCGCAAGGTTCCGACGGTTTCTTCCAGGGTCGGCCAGTGTTGCTTGACGTCCCCCAGCTTGCCGGCGCCCAGCCACTTGCGAAACGCCTCGGCGCGATCCTTGACGAACCCCTCGCGCACCATCCAGTCGGCGAAGTGCGGACGGGCCGGCGCATTGCCGCTGTCGCCCAGTTCCTGCTGGATTTCCCGGGCGCCTTCCAGCGCGCCGGGCATGCCCTTCAATGCAAGTTTGCGGCTTATCTCTTCAGACCGTAGCCAGCGACCATCGTGCAATTTGGCGATAGCCTCAAGCAACGGCGCGGCATTGACATCGAAACCGTAGCCGAGCACATGAATGGTTGCGCCGCCCCAGGTGCAGGACAATTCGATGCCATTGACCAGTTGCATCCCCAATTGTTTGGCGGCAACGCGCGCCTCTTCGAGGCCTTCGATGGTGTCGTGATCGGTCAGGGCCAGGACTCGCACGCCGTGCTCGAACGCACGCGCTACCAGAACCGCAGGCGCCAGAGCGCCATCGGAGGCCGTGCTATGGCAGTGCAAATCAACATTCACGGAGTGTTGTAACCTCAAATCAGCTGGCGCTATCGCGCGCCCATATGTTTGTTATTATGCCGCCACATCCTGCTTCTGGCTGCCACTGTGAAACAATTCATCGATTTCATCCCGCTCCTGCTGTTCTTCATCGTCTTCAAAATCGATCCACGGGTCGTCGACATTGCCGGTCACGAGGTAACTGTAGGCGGTATTTACAGTGCCACGGCGATGCTGATCATCAGTTCGCTGGTGGTGTACGGCACGCTGTTCATCAAGCAGCGCAAGCTGGAGAAGAGCCAATGGCTGACGCTGATCGCCTGTCTGGTCTTCGGTAGCTTGACGCTGGCCTTCCACAGCGAGACCTTCCTCAAATGGAAAGCCCCGGTGGTCAACTGGCTGTTTGCCTTAGGGTTCATCGGCAGCCACTTCATCGGTGACCGCCTGCTGATCAAACGCATCATGGGCCATGCACTGACACTGCCGGAGCCGGTCTGGACGCGCCTGAACATCGCCTGGATCGTGTTCTTCCTGTTTTGCGGCGCCGCCAACCTGTTCGTCGCGTTCACCTTCCAGAGCTACTGGGTCGACTTCAAGGTCTTCGGCAGCCTGGGCATGACGCTGCTGTTCCTGGTCGGTCAGGGTATCTACCTGTCCCGCCACCTGCATGACGCCGATACCCCATCGCCCAAAACCGAGGACTGACATGCTTTACGCAATCATTGCCACAGACGTCGCCAACTCCCTGGAAGCTCGCCTGGCCGCGCGCCCTGCCCACCTTGAGCGCCTGCAAGTGCTCAAGGGCGAAGGTCGCATCGTGCTGGCCGGCCCGCACCCGGCGGTGGACAGCAACGATCCGGGCGCCGCGGGTTTCACCGGCAGCCTGATCGTCGCCGAATTCGACTCCCTGAGCGCCGCCCAGGCCTGGGCGGATGCCGATCCGTACATTGCCGCCGGCGTCTACGCCAACGTTTCGGTCAAGCCGTTCAAGCAAGTCCTGCCGTAACTTTCCCCTCGCAATACCCCCGCGCGGTGAACCTTATCGGTTCACTGCGCTCTCAATCGCTCATTATTCACGTTTGCCGGCCGACAACTTCCCAATACCCGTATTGGAATCAGGAGTCGCGATGCGCAAGGGTCCGTTGTGTCTGATGTTGGTCACGTTGTCGATCGTGGCCCCCGCCCATGGTGAAGAACACGCCGAGGGCGCGAACTCGACGCCGTTGTCGTTGAGCGCCGGCAGCCAGATAAACGAGTTGCAGCAACGCTTGAAAGAGAGCGAGCGGCAACGGGAAGAATTGAACAAACAATTGCAGAGCGCCGATAGCGAACGCGAGAGCCCCCTGCTGGCCCGCCTGCGCCAGGAGAACCAGCGCCTGAAGCTGCAACTTCGCGAAGCCCAGGCCGGCAGCGTGACGTCGCGCCTGCTGACCGATCAGCAACAGTGGTTCGTCGTTGGCGCCGCAGTTGCGCTATTGGCCCTGCTCTGCGGTATCTTCGCCAGTGGTGCAAGTCGAAAACGTCGACAATGGCTAAATTGAGTGAGTCATGAGCGAGCTGTTACTAATTGATGATGACCAGGAGCTGTGTGAGCTCCTGAGCAGTTGGCTGAGCCAGGAAGGCTTTCAGGTTCGGGCCTGCCACGATGGCCAGAGCGCCCGTCGTGCCCTGGCCGAAACCTCTCCGGCGGCGGTTGTGCTGGACGTGATGCTGCCCGATGGCAGCGGCCTGGAACTGCTCAAGCAATTGCGCAGCGATCATCCGGATCTGCCGGTCGTGATGCTCTCGGCCCGGGGCGAACCGCTGGACCGCATCCTCGGCCTGGAATTGGGCGCCGACGATTACCTGGCCAAACCCTGCGATCCGCGAGAGCTGACCGCACGCCTGCGCGCTGTGCTGCGCCGCAGCCATCCGGCAGCGGTGTCCAGCCAGATCGAACTCGGCGACCTGGCGTTCAGCCCGGTGCGCGGCGTGGTCAGCATCAATGAACAGGAGTTTTCCCTGACGGTGTCCGAAAGCCGTCTGCTCGAAGCCCTTCTCAAACAGCCTGGCGAGCCGCTGGACAAACAGGAACTGGCGCAAATCGCCCTCGGCCGCAAGCTGACGCTGTACGACCGCAGCCTCGACATGCACGTCAGCAACCTGCGCAAGAAAATCGGCCCGCATCCCGACGGCCGCCCGCGCATCGTGGCGCTGCGCAGCCGCGGTTACTACTACAGCCTGTGAAGCCCAGACGATCTCTCCTGTAGCAGCTGCCAAGCCCCAGCGCGGCTGCGTCCGATTGCGCAGCAATCGCAAAAACCTTCGCCCGCGTTCCTGCTTGCATGCTGCGAGAGGCGATGATGACCGCTGCGCGGTCGGACGCAGCCGCGCTGGAGCTTGGCAGCTGCTACATAGGGCATGTTCAGTCGGTGAGGTTGGAGTAGCCGAATTGTCAGGTCAGTTCAAAATCGTCTTTACCCAAGCTTTACGCTCCGCTGACCGCCGCTGACCTTGATCTCCGTAATCTGTACTCATCCGGAACGTACCGGGAATGAGACAAGGAGATTCACCATGCGCAAGACTCTTATCGCTCTGATGTTCGCCGCCGCTCTGCCGACCGTGGCCATGGCCATGCCTGAAGGCAGCGGCCCGATGGGTGGCCCGCTGGACGGTGGACGCCACGGCGGTCAGATGCACGGCATGCACGGTAAAGGCCCGTACAGCCAGCTGGACCTGAGCCGCGAACAACGCGAGCAGATCCGCAAGATCATGGGCGAGCAGATGCACGAGCGTAAGCAAGTGGTCGACAAGTACCTGGAAAAACTCTCGCCAGCCGACCAGAAAGCCATGAAAGACGAGATGGCCGCCAACCACAAGAAAGCCGAGTCCGATGTTCGGGCCGTGCTGAAACCGGATCAACAGAAGAAATTCGACGAGATCCAGAAGCAAAAGGCTGAGCGTCGCGCCGAATGGGCCGAGTTCAAGGCGTGGAAAGCGCAACAACCGCAAAAAGCGCAATAATGTGTTAACCCCGGACCCAACGGCCAACGCCGTTGGGTCTTTTTTGCTCTCCCGAGGATTTTTCGTGCGTTCATTGTTCTGGCGTATCCTGGCCAGCTTCTGGCTGGCCATCACTCTGGTTGCAGGCCTGTCCATTCTGCTCGGGCACATGCTCAATCAGGACGCGTGGATTCTCAGTCGCCATCCGGGACTCAACACCCTGGCCGAACAATGGACGCAAACCTACGAATCCCAGGGCGAAGAAGCCGCCCAGGACATCCTGGAACAGCGCAAACGCCAATATCACATCGACGTTCAGGTCCTGAATGAGAGCGGTGATCCGGTGGTGCGCGGCACTTTCCCCCGTCGTGCGGCGGCTTTCGAAGCGCGGCAGAACAACGATGACCGACGCCTGCCCTGGCGTCGCCTGACCGACGAATACACCAGCGAAAAAACCGGCGACACCTACCTGCTGATCTACCGCATTCCCCACCCGGAACTGGACGCCTGGCACCGCGAAAGCCTGCTCTGGCCTTTGAGTGCGCTGGGTATCGCTCTGGTGGTGCTGACCCTGTTCAGTCTGTTGGTGACGCTGTCCATCACCCGTCCGCTCAGCCGCTTGCGTGGTGCAGTGCATGATCTGGGGCAGACCGCCTATCAACAGAACAGTCTGGTAAAACTGGCCAATCGACGCGATGAATTCGGCGTGCTGGCCAACGACTTCAACCGCATGGGCGCACGCCTGCAAAGCCTGATCGGCAGCCAGCGGCAATTGCTGCGCGACGTTTCCCACGAATTGCGCTCGCCCCTTGCCCGCCTGCGCATCGCCCTGGCCCTGGCCGAGCGGGCGTCCCCGGAAGAGCGGGAAAAACTCTGGCCGCGCCTGACCCGCGAGTGCGACCGCCTCGAAGCATTGATCAGTGAAATTCTGGTGCTGGCCCGGGTCGACGCTGACAACGCCAGCGCCGAAGACGTAGACCTCAACGCCCTGCTCAATGGCCTGCAAAAGGACGCGCAACTGGGCTCGCCGGAGCAAAGCGTGCGCCTGGAAGCCGAACCGCAACTGAGCCTGCGCGGCTGGCCAACGATGATCGAGCGCGCCGTGGACAACCTGCTGCGCAACGCCCAACGCTTCAACCCGGCGGGCGGACAACCGATCGAAATGCTCGCTTTGCGTAACGGCGAACGAATCGTCGTCACCGTGCGCGACCACGGCCCCGGGGTAGACGCTGAACACCTGAATCAACTGGGAGAACCGTTCTACCGGGCGCCTGGACAAGCCGCCGCCGGTCACGGTTTGGGACTGGCCATCGCCCGGCGCGCGGCTGAGCGACATGGCGGAAGCCTGGTGCTGGCCAACCACCCGGAGGGCGGGTTCGTGGCCAGTCTGGAATTGCCGTTGGTGCCGGGGGTGGTGGCACAGCCGTGAAGCAAAAGATCGCGGCGCCTACACAAAGGTTCTGTGACCAGACACAAATTTTGCGTGCGACCCCAAACCACTGTAGGAGCGAGCATGCTCGCGATAGACGTCAACGATAACGCTGGCAACCTGACGCCCCACGGTGTCTGGTCCTCCATCGCGAGCAGGCTCGCTCCCACAATGGGTCTGAGTACAGCCGTGAAATCGGGTCGTCTCTGAGGCCGCCTTCGCGGGCAAGCCCGCTCCCACAGGGTTCTGGGTACATCCGAAAAGCCAGGTCGTCTGTGAGGCCGCCTTCACGGGCGAGCCTCGCTCCTACGAGGGTTACGGTTTACCGGGCCAGGCGCTGACGAACTCCGCCAGATCGACCTTTTCCGCTACACGTGGCTCTTTCTGCGGCGTGCCCAGGTAAAGGAATGCAATCACTTCTTCGCCTTCCGCCAGCCCCAGGCCCTTGGCCACATGCGGCGAATAGGCAAGATCACCTGTACGCCATACCGCGCCGATACCTTGGGCATAGGCCGCCAGCAAGATACCGTGGGCCGCACAGCCTGCCGCCAGCAATTGCTCGGACTTTGGATACTTGACGTGATCCTGCACCCGAGCGATCACCACAACCACCAACGGCGCACGCAACGGACCATTGCGCGCCTTGTCGATGGCTGCTTCGGTCACTTCGCCTTCCTGCATCTGCGCCGCTTCAGCCAGCAATTCACCCATCTGTTCGCGCGCCGCACCTTCGACCGTGAGGAAACGCCACGGCTGCAAATGCCCGTGATCCGGGGCGCGCATGGCCGCGCCGAACAGCACTTCGCGCTGCGCCTGGGTCGGTGCCGGTTCGATCAGTCGCGGGACAGAAACACGGTTGAGCAAAACGTCGAGAGCCTGCATCGGCCACCTCCTGAAAAAAATGTGCGGCTATTCTAGCTGTAACTCCTGCCGGAGTGCCGGTTTACATGCCCTGCCCCACAGGTAGAATGGCGCCCTTCCTCATCACAGCCGAGCGGATTTCATGGCGTTGCCGACCTTACGTCTCATTGGTTTCATCATCGGCATCTTCCTGATTACGCTGGCCATCGCCATGGTCGTGCCTATGGCCACCCTGGTGATCTTCGATCGCACGGGCGATCTGCCGTCGTTCCTCTGGGCCAGCATGATTACCTTTGTCGCAGGCCTCGCTCTGGTGATTCCGGGACGTCCCGAACACGTTCATCTAAGGCCACGGGACATGTACCTGCTGACCGTCAGCAGTTGGCTGGTGGTGTGCATCTTCGCCGCCCTGCCGTTTTTGCTGACCCAGCACATCAGTTACACCGACTCGTTCTTCGAAAGCATGTCCGGCATCACCGCCACCGGATCGACGGTGCTCAATCACCTGGACGACATGTCCCCCGGCATCCTGATGTGGCGCTCGTTGCTGCACTGGATCGGCGGCATCGGGTTCATCGGTATGGCGGTGGCGATTCTGCCGCTGCTGCGAATCGGTGGCATGCGCCTGTTCCAGACCGAGTCATCGGACCGCTCGGAAAAAGTCATGCCCCGCTCGCACATGGTGGCGCGCCTGATCGTCGCGGCCTACGTCGGCATCACCATTCTGGGCAGCCTGGCGTTCTGGTGGGCCGGGATGAGCCCCTTCGATGCGATCAACCATGCCATGTCGGCAATTTCCACCGGCGGTTTTTCCACCTCGGACCAGTCCCTGGCCAAATGGACGCAACCGGCGGTGCACTGGGTGGCGATCGTCATCATGATTCTCGGCAGCCTGCCGTTCACCCTCTACGTGGCGACCTTGCGCGGCAATCGCAAGGCGTTGATCAGGGATCAGCAGGTGCAGGGCCTGCTGGGCATGTTGCTGGTGACCTGGCTGGTATTGGGGACCTGGTACTGGTGGACCACCAAGCTGCATTGGCTGGATGCACTGCGGCATGTGGCGCTGAACGTGACCTCGGTGGTGACGACCACCGGTTTCGCGCTGGGGGACTACAGCCTGTGGGGCAATTTCTCGCTGATGCTGTTCTTCTATCTGGGCTTCGTCGGTGGCTGCTCAGGCTCGACCGCCGGTGGAATCAAGATCTTCCGTTTCCAGGTGGCCTACATCCTGCTAAAGGCCAACCTTAATCAGTTGATCCACCCACGGGCGGTGATCAAGCAGAAGTACAACGGTCACCGTCTCGATGAAGAGATCGTGCGTTCGATTCTGACCTTCTCGTTCTTCTTCGCCATCACCATCTGCGTGATCGCGCTGTTGCTGTCGCTGCTCGGCGTGGACTGGATGACCGCCCTCACCGGCGCGGCCAGTACCGTGTCCGGTGTCGGGCCGGGTCTCGGCGAGACCATCGGCCCGGCGGGTAACTTCGCGTCCCTGCCGGATGCCGCGAAATGGATTCTCTCGTTCGGTATGCTGCTGGGCCGACTGGAGATCATTACGGTGTTTGTGCTGTGTATTCCAGCGTTCTGGCGTCACTGACCGGCGCCGGCCCTTGTACTAGCCGCGTCCGGTACTCGCCGGGGGTGGTGTCGAACCAGCGGCGGAAGGCGCGGAAGAAGTTGCTCGGGTCGGCAAAACCCAAAAGGTAGGCAATTTCCAGCAGGGTCATGGACGGTTGCGCCAGGTACTGCTCGGCAAGTTCCCGTCGGGTGTCGTCTAGCAGCGTCTGGAAGCTCGTGCCTTCTTCCTGCAAGCGTCGCTGCAAGGTGCGCTGCGACAGGTGCAGCGTCTGCGCCACGGCATCGCGCTTGGGTTCGCCCTGGGGCAAAAGTCGGCACAGCACCTGGCGGGCCTTGTGAGTGACGCGACTCTCGGAAAACCGTGCCAGATACTCACCGGCAAAACGGTCGTGCAGCAGGGCCATGGCTTCATTGGCCGTCGGCAGCGGCGCCTCCATGTCGGCGCGCTCGAAAATCAGCGCATCGTAGGGCGCGTTGAACACCAGCGGCGCGTGGAAGGCTTGTTTGTAGGGTTCGAGATTGACCGGCTCGTCGCCCTGCACCAGCACCTTGCGCGGATGCAGCGTGCGCCCGGTCAGCCAGCCGCACAGTGCCAGGGCGCAGGCCAGCGAGGCCTCGGCGCTTTGTCGGGTCGGCGGCAGATGATCGCCATGCACCGTCAGAATCAGCGCGTAGCCCTCATCCAGCAGGCGAAAGCTCAGGTCGGCGCTTTCGGCAATGATGCGCTGATAACGCACCAGTCGCCGGAATCCATCGGCCAGGGTCTGGCTGGACATCAGGGCGTAGCCGGTGACATGAAACTGCGCCGGTCGCACCACCTTGCCCATGTTCAGGCCGATCGCCGGGTTGCCGGACAGCTCAACCGCGCGTTGCCACAGTCGTGTCATGGAGTCTTGGGGGAAGCGGGCGTCCGGATCGTCCAGCGCCGCGTAGTCGAGCCCCAGCTGTTTGAACAGAACCTTGCAATCCAGGCCGTCCATTTCCAGTGCTTTGACAATCCCCATCGCCCAGCTTGCAGAAGTCGTTCGTTCGCTCATGTCGGGTTCTTGCATGAAGTGCCGTTTTCACGGCCAATTTCCGAAGGATACTAAAGTGGCGCCGATTGTCACTGGCTCGCGCCACTGTTCACTCTAGACTCAAATAAGCTACCCGCAGAACAACTTGCAGTCAGAACAATAACCACAGAGATCGCAGTCGTGGAAAACATCAGACGATTCAACAGCTTCGCTGAGTTTTACCCCTATTACCTCAGTGAACACAGCAACAGTACCTGCCGCAGGTTGCATTTCATCGGCACCACGCTGGTGATTTTCATCCTGGCCATGACCATTGGCCGCGGCGCCTGGATGCTGCTGTGGTTGGTGCCAGTGGCGGGCTACAGCTTCGCCTGGATCGGGCACTTCTTTTTCGAAAAGAATCGTCCCGCGACTTTCCAGCATCCCTTCTACAGCCTGCTCGGTGACTTCGTCATGTATCGGGACATGGTTCTGGGACGCGTGCCGTTCTAGATCACGAGAGGATCGCCGATGAATGCCAACGCTCGTTTCACTCACATGAAAGACGGCACTCAGGAAGACTGGGCGATCATCGCCGCGGACTTCAGCGCCTACGCTCGCCAATTGTCATCACGAATCATGGCGCATCTGAAGCTGCTGGAAGGTGACTTCGGCGGTTTCCCGGTGGATCGCCTGACCCATTCCCTGCAAACCGCCACCCGCGCCTGGCGCGACGGTCGCGATGAGGAATACGTGGTCTGCGCCCTGCTCCATGACATTGGCGACACTCTGGGTTCCTACAATCACCCGGACATCGCCGCGGCGATTCTCAAGCCGTTCGTCAGCGCCGAGAATCTGTGGATGGTGGAGAAACACGGGGTTTTCCAGGGCTACTACTTCTTCCATCACCTGGGGATGGATCGCCACCTGCGCGAGCAATTCAAGGGCCATCCGCAGTATCTGGCGACCGTCGAATTCTGCGCCAAGTACGATGCGGCGGCGTTCGATCCAGAGTACGACACGCTGCCGTTGAGTTTCTTCGAGCCGATGATGGAGCGGTTGTTCGCGCAGCCGAAGAACTCGATTTACAAAGCGGCGATGGAAGAGCACGCGCCAGCGTAAAAGCTTCGCGGGCAAGCCTCGCT
>NZ_JAIQWX010000069.1 GCF_020164475.1 Pseudomonas sp. REP124
GCGAGGCTTGCCCGCGAACCGGTCTGCCTGACATCAGACCCGGAAGTGGCTGACCATCATCTGCAACTGATTCCCCAACCGCGCCAACTCGACACTCGACGCCGCCGTCTCATCACTGGCCGCCGCCGTCTGTTCCGACACATCCCGCACATTGATGATGCTGCGGCTGATCTCCTCAGCCACGGCGCTCTGCTGCTCGGCCGCTGCGGCAATCTGCTGGTTCATCGACTGAATGTTCGACACCGTGCGGGTGATGTTATCCAGTGACTCGCCGGCCTTGCGGGTCAGGGCCACGCTGCTGTCGGTGAGTACGCGGCTGTTGTTCATCACCGCCGAGACCTGTTGCGTGCCGTTCTGCAGACCGGCCACCAGGCCTTCGATTTCCTCGGTGGATTTCTGCGTGCGTTGGGCCAGGCCACGGACTTCATCGGCCACTACCGCGAAACCACGACCGGCCTCACCGGCACGGGCCGCTTCGATGGCGGCGTTGAGCGCCAGAAGGTTGGTCTGTTCGGCCACGGCCTTGATCACGTCCATGACGCTGCCGATCTTGTCGCTTTCCTGTTGCAGCACGCTCATGGCTTCGGTGGAGCGCACCACTTCGCTGGCCAGGCGCTCGATCTGGGCGATGGCTTCGTTGACCACCTTATCGCCTTCTCGGGCTTCGCCGTCTGCCGCCGCGGCCGCTTGCGAGGCCTGTTCAGCGTTGCGCGCGACTTCCTGAACCGTGGCGGTCATCTCGTGCATGGCGGTCGCGACCTGATCGGTCTCGACCTTCTGGCTGTTGACGCCGGCGCTGGTCTGCTCGGTCACCGCCGACAGCTCCTCGGCGGCGCTGGCGATCTGTGTCACGCCGTCGCGGATACCGCTAATCAGGTCGCGCAGGGTCACGCCCATGCGGGCGATGCCTTGCTGCAACACACCGAGTTCGTCGCGGCGCGTCACCTTGACGTCATGGGACAGGTCGCCGCTGGCGATGCGATCGACCACGATCAGCGTTTCACGCAGTGGGCCGGTGATCTGACGGGTGATGACCACGGCGGCAATGATGCCCACCAGCAGTGCCAGCAGGGTGCTGACCAGTTGCATGGTTTGCGCGCGGGCGCTTTCGGCGTCGCGACGGTCGAGCTGGATCTGATACAGCTGCTCGCTCAGGGAAACGATGGCGGCGCCTTGGTCAGTCATTTCCTTGCGCGCCTGTACCACCTCGCTGTCAGCGGCCTTGTAGGACTGCAAGGCGCTACGGTAGTTGCCCAGGGCGGTTTCCAGCTGGCGCAGGGCGTCTTGCTGCAAATCGGCGATATGCACGTTCAGGGATTTCACGCTGGCGATGGCCAGGTCCAGTTGCGCGACGGCTTTGCGCTCGGTTTCGGCGTTGGTGGTGGCGGTGTAGCCGCGCACTTCATAACGCGCCAGCAGGAAAGCTTCCCGGGCCGCGGTGATGGCCTGGAACTGTTCGAAGCGTTGATCGCTCTGCGGCAGCTTCTGCACGTGGCTGTTGATGTCGTTGATCAGGCCGCTGGCAGTTTCCGCATTGACGAGCATCACATCGCGTGCGCCGTTGCCGGCGCGATAGGCACCGCGCATTTTGGCCAGCGAAGTTTTGTATTCGTCGATGACCTTGCCTTGCTCCTTGAGCAACTTGATGTTTTCCGGGCTCTTGAACTTGGTCAGGACGGCCTGGTGTTGAGCGGAAAACCCTTCGAGGGTGTTCTGAACATTCTGCGCGATGGTTTCGTCGCCGTTGGCCAGCATGTACTGCAGGCGCACCACGCGCAGCTTGGTCAGGCCGGCGTTGAGCTGGGTGATGTCGCTCATCCAGTTGCTGCGGTCGATCAGGCTGCCCAGGCTGGTCCAGCCCGTCAGGGCGAGGATGCAGGTCAAGGCCAGGACCAGGCCGAATCCCAGGCCCAGTTTCAGGTTCACGCTGATATTGCCGAACCAGCTATTCATCAAAATTCCTCCAGGAACGTAGTGCTTCTCGATCGTCGGTTGGCTGGAAGATTGTTGTTTTTAGGCGCCAGCAAGGTGTGTAGCAGGCCTGTATCGGCAGCAATCGCGAGAGCTGAAAGGATTTTGTGATGGCGATTTTGTAACAGGGGATTTGTCCGGACGTTGATTCTTTTTTCACATGTGTTTCACCGGTTGCCTACGCCCCTGTCTTTAGCCTCGGCGCATCGAATTTGAAGTACGTGCCGGCGAGGCGGCTTGTTGTGGAATTGAGACTGTTTGGCATCACCCGCACGTTCGACCTGAGCCGTCTTGCCCGTTATCGCAATAGCGCCGTGATCCTGGCCTGTGCGCTGCTGGTGATTCCGTTGACTGTGTTTTTATTGCGCCCTGCCGCAGTGCCGGACCTGGCCCACGGCAACGTTGCCGGTGCGCGGGCGTTGCAGGAAGGTTGGGCCAAGGGCGACGTGATCGTGCTGGTGCGTCATGTCGAGCGTTGCGACCGCTCCCGCTCGCCATGCCTGAGCAGCGGCGATGGCATCACCGATCGTTCGCGGGATGTCGCGGTGACAGTCGGTGCGCAGTTCGAGCGTCTGGGCCTGGGCAAAGCCGACATCTACAACAGCCCGCTGCTGCGTACGGCGCAAACAGCCGGCTACATGTTCAACAAGGTCGATACCGGTGATGACTGGCTGATCAACTGCAAGGGCACCATGTTGCGCGATGCCCTCGCGCACAAGGTGGCCGGACGCAACCTGATCCTGGTGACCCACAGCGAATGCATGACGCAACTGGAAAAGGATCTCAAGGTGCCAGGCTCGACCCTGGGTTATGGCGCATCACTGTTCATCACCGCCGATCCATTCAAGGCGCCGCGCATGCTGGGCTTCATCGAAGCATCGGACTGGCGCTCGGTGGCTGACCAATGAATTCAATCCCGGAATCTGGAAACACCATGCAGACCGCCTCCCGCTCGCGTTTTTACTGGATGAACTTCGGCATACCCCTGGCCTGTGCGGTGCTGGTGTTCCTGATGTTCGACCTGACCAAAATCGATATTGCGTTCAACGATCTCTTTTACGACCCGGTGACCAAGAGTTTTCCGCTGGATCATGTGCACCTGTTCGAAAAGATCACCCATAAATGGGCACGGATCATTCCGAACTGGACCGGCGAATTGGCGGTGATCGGCTCCGTGCTGTCTTTTTTCTGGACCGTGTTCAACGTGGACAAGCATCCGAAGCTGCACGCCTTCCTGGAAAAGATCAAAGTCGCGCCAGTGCTGCGTTTTGCCCATAAACATCGCCGGGATTTTCTCTACGTGGTGTTCGCGTTCTCCATCAGCACCGGCCTGATCCACTACCTCAAGGGCCACACCAGTGTGTATTGCCCGATCGAAACCACGCAGTACGGCGGCAAGATCGAGCACAAGGAGTGGTACGAGAATTTCGATTTGCTGAAGGTGGCCGGTGATGGTCGCTGCTGGCCGGGCGGGCATGCGTCGGGTGGCTTCACGATGCTGGCGCTGTACTTCGTGGCGCGGCGTTATCGCTGGCGTTATTCCAAGGCCCTGATGTACGGCTCGTTGGGGCTGGGCTTTGTGTATGGCACGACGCGGGTGTTGCAGGGCTGGCATTACATGTCGCACACGTTCTGGGCCGGGATTGTCGTGTGGCTGGCGTGTTTGCTGACGGCGTTGGCGTTTTATGGGAGGGCGCGGCTTGCGGCGCCGGTTTTGCAGAGGCATGAAAAGGCGGTATCAGGTGTGCAGACTCAGCCAGCTACTTGAATTTTGAAGTACCTGTCCGTCGGTAAAACCTAACCTTTGTGGCGAGGGGGCTTGCCCCCGTTGGACTGCGCAGCAGTCCCATTTTTTTGGGGGTTGCTCCGCAACCCAACGGGGGCAAGCCCCCTCGCCACAAAAGCCGGGATGTTTTCCCCCTATCCCAACTGCCGCGACCATTGCCGCTCCGGATCCTCCCAAACCGTGCTCACCAACGCCGTCATCACATGATCCTGCCAACACCCGGCAATGTTCAGATACGCCTTGGCATATCCCTCACGCTCGAAACCCAGGCGCTCCAGCAACCGGGCGCTGCGCTCATTGCCCGGAATGTAGTTGGCCATGATCCGGTGCAGGTTCAGCGTCTCGAACACATACCCGATACCCGCCTCCAGCGCCTCACGCATCAAACCCTGGCCCTGGCGCGACTCGCAGATGTGATATCCCAGATAACACGCCTGAAACGCCCCCCGAACGATGCCGCTGAAATTGCACGCGCCAATCATCTGCCCGTCATCACGATCCAGCACCGCGAAATGCACCGCATAGCCCTCATCAAAGGCCATGGCCTGTTGCGACAGGCGCGAGCGAATTCGTTCAGGGCTGTAGTAGTCGTCCGCACGAACCGGCGACCACGGCGCGAGATGCGCCTGGTTGCGCAGGTAAAAGTCGCTTTCCAGCGCAGCCTGGCTGGGGCTCAGGATCGCCAACGTCAGCCGCTCGCAGGGCAGGGAGAAGATCGTCATCGGAAACTCCGGGCCAACGGCCCATGAACGCAGAGAATGCCGAGCAATCTACAGGCAAAAAAAAGCCCGCGGGAGGGCGGGCAAACCGTAGTTTCTTGAATGAGCGAGGGAAATGTACAGGTTCTGATCTGGGGGAGGGGTGAAGAAATGTTCATGTGTGGGGTGACATGCGGTGCGTCATGTTCCAAACGAATCGAATATGCAGGCTCTTTAAAATGTTTCGTATGCTATACATTGAATAACAAATGTAACGGTAGCTGGACATGGATTATTCACTGATTATCTCGCGCCTCGGTCAGCAGGTGCGCGAAAAACGGACAAACCGAGGCCTCACACAAGCCCAACTGGCTGACCTCGCCGGTTTGACCCGACAGAAAGTCATCGCAGTGGAGAAGGGCACCCTCTCTGTGGCGATGGTCGCTTATGCCCGGGTCCTGGGAGCGCTGGATTGTGAGTTCGCGGTTATCCCGGCAGTGTTGCCAACCCTTGAAGAGTTGGCAGATTTGTTCGAATGAAAATGACTTATCTCAGAGTCGACACGCCAAAAGGGCTCAGCAAACGTGGACGAGCTAGGCTCGTCTGGTTTCGGCTTCCATGATCACAATATTCTGCTGCTTGGTCGCTTCGATCAGTACTTCACCATAGACACGCTTTTTCTGCTCGGACTTGCCATTGCGGATGAAGTCTGCAAAAGGGTTTTTGGCTTTCTTGGACTGGTCTCGCTTCGAAATCATTGATCTTCTCCTGCTTCTGATCCGAGCCTGGCGATTAAATCGGACCGCGAGTACTGCTCAGGGATATGGTAGTCAATCTTGTCGACCCCGGCTTTGTAGAGGCGACCCGAATTATCGATGTGCTTGACCAGCAAATCCACATGGATATCGCCTCGGTACTCCATCTTGAGCGTGTTCACTACTTCACGCGCAGCGAAATACTGATCGATGAACTGTTCTGATCGAATTCTTCTGCCCTCGGCTTCCTCACGAGCTTTGACGAAGTCCCATGCAAGCAGTGGATTTTGGTAGACGTAAAGGATCTGCACGAATCTACCCTTGCGCAGCGATCTGTCCACGTTCCTTCTAGCCACATCTATATTGGAAAAAGTCCCATCCAGGATGAACGATTGATTCTGGACGAATGCCAGATCAAGTATTTTTTCGACCAGGATCGATACCCCTCTCTGGAATATCCAGGCGTTTGCCCCTGCATATTCTGCAAACTCACTACGAAGCTCATCCGGGTCGATTCTCAGAATCGTGGTATCAGCAAAAAGATTCACCAGTGCGATCGATGCCTCTGTTTTCCCTGCTCCTGGTGAGCCTGCCATGTAGACAGACACAGGATCCTGTTCAGAAGGGTAAATCGCTCTGCTGGTCATGCGTTTGGCGATTGCCTTCTTGTTCAGCCGTGCAAAGGAAACAGCTTCGTCTTGCATGAGTTGTTCAGCAGGCGTCATTCCCTCATTCCTTGGTTGAGATTTGAGAAAGGCGTCAGAGCTTCAAATCTGCCGGGGCAAAGGATATGGGTTTACTGGAGGCACTCCAGTCGCTGCCGTTCGACAGTCTCTGAAGGAAATGTCCTAAAAAATTGAAAGGGATAGATGTTGGCCGATTAGGGACTACAAGCAATACGCCACACTTTGAATTACACTCTTTTGGATCCGATCATTGTCGTCAAAATAATGACTGTTTTCCCATGGCGCTCACCGCTCGGCAGTGAAATCGACAACCTATTGACAGTAATCTCCAAATCTCACATCATCGATAGCGTTTTAATGGCCTTGCGCCATAAAGCCGTCGGGTGTGACCGCCTGGTATCACTTGCTCCACATTGGTCTATGCTGGAACCGATCACACACCGTTAGCGGACTATTCAATCTGGTATCCGCTTGAATCTTCAGGAAGAAATTTCATGTTTGTTGAGCGCGTACTGGTCACTGGCGGTGCAGGTTTCATTGGGTCGCATTTGGTAGAAGCCTTGCTGGCCAAGGGATATAAAGTTCGCGTTCTGGACAATCTGTCGACCGGCAAAGTCAGCAATCTGCCAATCGACAATTCCGCCCTGGAACTGGTCACCGGTGATGTTGCCGACAGCGGCGTCGTAAATCAGGCCATGCGCGATTGCGGCGCCGTCGTACATTTGGCGGCTGTGGCATCGGTGCAGGCGTCGGTGGACGATCCTGTTTCGACTCACCAGGCCAATTTCGTCGGTACCCTGAACGTTTGCGAAAGCATGGCGAAAGCCGGCATCAAGCGCGTCGTGTTTGCCTCCAGTGCTGCCATCTATGGCAACAACGGTGAAGGCACCGCCATCGACGAAGACACCCCGAAATCTCCTCTGACTCCGTACGCCAGCGACAAACTGGCCAGTGAGTACTACCTGGACTTCTATCGCCGCGAACACGGCCTGGAGCCGGTGGTCCTGCGTTTCTTCAACATCTTCGGCCCACGCCAGGATCCTTCTTCGCCGTACTCCGGCGTGATCAGCATCTTTACCGAGCGTGCGATGAAGCAGCTGCCAGTGTCGATTTTCGGCGACGGCAAGCAAACCCGCGACTTCGTCTATGTTCAGGATCTTGTAAAGATTCTGCTTCAGTCTGTGGAAATGCAGGAGCCGCAGCCGGGTGCCGTGAACATCGGCCTGAGCCGCTCCACCAGCCTCAATGATCTGATCGCCGAATTGGGAACCGTTACCGGCACTCCCCTGACGGTGAACTATCAGGCGCCACGTCAGGGCGATATTCGCCATTCGCGCGCCAACAATACTCGTTTGCTCGAGCGCTTTGACCTTCCGGAGCCGACGTCGATCGGCAACGGATTGGCGCAGTTGATCCGCAGTCTGTAACCCGTTCGGTGTAACTGCTTCGGGTGCAGTGTTATTGGTTCATACAATTCAAGAGTGAGTTATGGAATTCGTTTTTCGCAGGACGCGTGTCCGCTCGGTCGCCAAACGACTGTTAGCCGCTCTGGCTTTGTGCGTGAGTGGCCCTGCCGTACAGGCAGCTGCACTCCCGTCACCCTCCAGCGTTACCTTCTGGTATGCGGATGAGCCGCCATTGGCTGAATTGGCGCAATTCGAATGGGCCGTCGTGGAACCTGGGCACATGACCCCGGCTGATGTCAAAAGCCTGCGCAAGATGGGCAGTGAGCCGTTCGCTTACCTGTCCGTGGGCGAGTTCGACGGCTCCAAGGCCGAGATCACTAAAGCCGGCCTGACCAAGGCCGTTTCCCCGATGCGCAATGACTCGTGGAACAGCCAGGTCATGGACCTGACGGCTCCGGCCTGGCGTGAACACTTGCTCGGCCGTGCCAAGCAATTGCAAGCCCAGGGCTATGGCGGTCTGTTTCTCGATACCCTCGACAGCTTCACTCTGCTGCCCAAGGCATCGCAGGAAGCCCAGCGTGCCGGCCTTGCCAGTTTCCTGCGTGAACTGCACAAGCAGCAGCCAAAACTGAAGCTGTTCTTCAACCGCGGCTTTGAGGTATTGCCCGAGCTTGACGGGGTAGCGGCAGCCGTAGGATTCGAGTCGCTTTACGCCGGTTGGGATCCGGCCGCCAAGCGCTATCGTCCAGTGCCGGAAGCCGATCGCCAATGGCTGCTGGGTCAGTTGCAACCGTTGCGTGCCAAAGGCATTCCGCTGGTGGCTATCGATTACCTGCCACCGGAGCGTCGTGAAGAAGCGCGCAAGCTGGCCAAGCGTCTGCGTGATGAAGGCTTCATTCCTTTCATCAGCACCCCTGACCTGAATTCGATGGGCGTCAGCAACATCGAAGTCCAGCCGCGTCGTGTGGCCCTGGTTTACGACCCGCGTGAAGGTGAGCTGGCCGATAACGCCGGTCATACCTATCTCGGCGGTCTGCTCGAATACCTGGGATATCGCGTCGACTACATTCCGGCCAACAGCTCCATGCCGCAATATGCTTTCAGCGGCCTGTATGCCGGGGTCATCACCTGGATGACCAGCGGCTCGCCGCAGGACGCGGCGGCTTTCAATCGCTTCATCGTTGCGCGACTGGATGAGCACGTACCCGTGGTCTTCTTCTCCGGGCTGCCGATTGAAGACCGGGTTCTGCTCAAACGCATGGGCCTGACCCGGGAAGCGCCACCGGGTACGCAAACCCTGACCATCACTCATCAAGACAAAGCGCTGGTTGGCGCTTTTGAAGCACCGGTGCAGCCCCGATCCCGCGACCTGACCGCGGTTTCGGTATTGCCCAAGGGGCCGACATCGGCGCTGTCGCTGAAAAATGCGGCGGGCGAAACCTACGACCCGGTCGTCATTGGCGATTGGGGCGGACTGGCGTTGGCGCCTTACCTTCTCGAAGTGAACAATGAGCGCAGTCGCTGGATTCTCGACCCTTTCGCTTTCCTCAAGGCCAGCCTGCGTCTGCCTGAGCAACCAAGCCCGGACGTCACCACCGAAAACGGCCGTCGCATCGCGACCGTGCACATCGATGGCGATGGTTTTCCATCCCGTGCCGAAGTGCGGGGCACTCCCTACGCTGGTCGTCACACGCTGGACGACTACATCAAGCCCAACCCTTTCCTGACCTCGGTATCGATCATCGAAGGCGAGATTTCGCCGCGGGGCAAGTTCCCGCACCTGGCGCGTGAACTTGAGCCCATCGCTCGCGAGATTTTTGCAAACCCCAAGGTTGAAGTGGCCACCCACACCTTCAGCCACCCGTTTTTCATGCAGCCGGAAAAGACCAAGAAACGCGAAAATTTCAAGCCTGAATACGGCATGAACATGGTCATTCCGGGCTACGACAAAATCGACTTCTATCGCGAGGTGGTCGGCTCGCGCGACTACATCAACCAGCAGCTCACCACTCCGGAAAAGCCGGTGAAGATGGTGTTCTGGCCGGGTGACGCCCTGCCTGGGGCATCGACCCTGAAGATTGCCTACGATGCGGGACTGAAAAACGTCAACGGCGCTGAAACGATGATGACCAAGGCCGATCCGTCGTTGACCGGTCTGAACCCGTTGCTGCGCCCCACCGAAGGCGGCTTGCAGTACTACGCGCCGATCATCAACGAGAACCTTTACACCAACTTGTGGCACGGCCCGTACTACGGCTTCCGCGAGTTGATCGAAACCTTCGAGCTGACCGACAGCCCACGCCGCCTGCGCGGCCTGCATCTTTACTACCACTTCTACTCGAGCACCAAACAAGCCTCGATCAAGGCCATGCACGATATCTACAGCTTCATGCGCGAGCAGAAGCCGATCTCGCTGTGGATGAGTGATTACATCGACCGGATGCACGGCCTGTATCAGGCCAGCATTGCAAGAACCGCCGATGGCAGCTGGCAGATTCGTGGCATGGACGCACTGCGTACCGTGCGTCTGGACCCGCAGATGGGCTGGCCGGATCTGCTGCGCTCGCAAGGCGTTGCCGGTGTTCGCGATATTCCGCAAGGCCGCTATGTGGCCCTGAGCAGCGACCGTGCGTTGCTGGTCCTGCGTCCGGATCGGGACACCCGACCGGCGCTGGAGGACGCCAATCTGCCGTTGCTGGACTGGAAGTATCTGGATGATCAACGCGTGAGTTTTTCGTTTGCCGGGCAGTTCGATCTGACCTTCTCGGTACGCTCGGCAAGCGCTTGCCGGGTTGAAGTGGATGGGCAGCGTTTCGCAGGCAAGTCGTCTGCCGGGCTGTGGACTTTTCAATTACCAATGAAGCAGGTGAGTAATGGTCAACTCCTCTGCAACTAAAAACAGTCGTCTGCTCAATCCATGGGCTCTGGCGGTGGTCGCGGTTGCCGTGGGAGGTCTGCTGTGGGCGACCTTCCAGCGTGAAGAAGTATTCCAGCCCGATGGTCGTGAACCGGACGCTGTCTCGGCCAACTATGCCGAACTGCTGTTGGCGGCTCACCCGGACGATGATCACCTGCGCATGCAGCTGATCGATCTGCTGATCCGCCTGGGCGAGTACGAAAAGGCACGGCGGCATCTCGAGGCCTGGCCCAAGCCGACGGCGGATATGCAGGCTTTTTATCGTCTGCAGATTGACGCACTGGTTGCCGAAACCAGCAACGATCTGATTGCGCAACAGGCATTGGTCGAGCGGTTCAAAACCTTCGATCATCGCAAGTTGCCAACCCCGCAATTGCAAACCCTGGCCAAGCTTGCGCTGGAATTGCAGGCCCCGGCGTTCGCCGCCGGCGTCTACGAAGAAATTGCCGACCGCGAACCGAAGCTGCGCACCGAATCGCTGAAGTCCGCCGCCCATTGGTTCATGGCAGGCGAGCAGCCGGGCCGTGCAGCGGACATTTACCAGCAGCTCAAAAGAGAAGCCAAGGACGCCCCCGAGCGCCGCGAGTTCTCGAAACTGGCTTTCGACAGCCTGTTGTCTGCCGGTCGTGGCGACCAGGCTGCGCAAGTGCTGGCTGATGAATTGCCACAGTTGACCAATCCTCAGACCGATGCTGCCTGGCTGGAACAAGGCGTCGATGTCGCGGTCGCGAACAAGCGCTTTGATCTTGCGCAGCGAGTGCTCGCGCAGTGGCTGGCTCTGCAGCCGGAAAACCCGCAAATTCCGTTGAAAGCTTTCCATGTTCGCCTGGCCATCGGCGACCTTGCGGGCGCCTGGGAAACCGGTCAGCAATTGGTCATCGATCACCCTGAAGATCAGGCTTTGCTCGAGCAGATGGCACGTCTGGGTGAATGGCGTGGCGATAACGAAGCGGCGCTGACCTACTGGATCAGTCTGCTGCGTCTGCGCGAGGACCCGAAGCTGCGCGAGCACGCGTGGCGTCTGGCGAGTCAGCAGTTTGACTTCGATCGTTCGATTCCTCTGCTCGAAGAAATCATGGATCAGCGCGCGCTGACCGATATCGAAATCGACGCGCTGAACTACGGCCACGAATCGCGCGGCACGCCGCAAGAAGCCGAAGCCTGGTTCCACAAGTACCTGCGCAAGTACCCGTCGCATCGCCTGGCGTGGACGCGTCTGTTGCAGAACCTGGAAAACACCGGGCAGTTCGAGGCCAAGGCCAAGGTTTATGAGAGCTATGCCAAGCGCTTCAAGCTCAATACCACCGAGCAGGTCGACTGGGCCAACACCTACTTCAAGCTGTTCGATAACGAGTCCGCCTGGAAGGTGGTGCAGGACGATGATCCGACCATCGAGGACGAGAATTACTGGCACACCCGCGCATCCCTGGCCTGGGATCTGGAGCGCGATGAAGATTTGCGGGTTTCCCTGGAAAAACTGCTCTCGATCAATGGCAAGTTGACCAGTGGCGACGAGAGCCAGCTGATCGCGATGTATCGCACTCGCGACCCGAAACGCGCCTTGACGCTGACAATCGGCAGTTGGGAACGCACCCGGGATCCGCAGCGTCTGGTCGAAGCCTTGCAGCAAGCCCAGGAGCAGGAGGACTGGACGTTGGTGGTGTCGTTGCTCAAGGACGCCGAGCAATATCCGGACGCCTATGACCAGGCCCAGGTGCTGGCGATGCGTGGTGCGTTGGCGGCCAAGCAGGGCAATGCCGAAGAGGCCGAGCGCCTGTATCAGGAAGGCCTGGCCCGCTATCCGAATGACAACCTGTTCCGTGAGCAACTGGTGTGGTTCTACGTCGATCAGGCCAACACCGCGAAACTCAAGCCGCTGATGACCCAATGGCGCGAAGTTGCGCGTCAGGACCGCTTGATGTGGCTGCCGTTCGCCAGTGCCAGCCAGCTGCTGGGGCGCGATGCTGAAGCACTCGCCTGGTATCGAATGTATCTCAAGACCAGCCCGAACGACTGGCTGGTGCGGGCGGCCTACGCCGATGCACTGGAAAGCGCCGGATATGAAGACGCCGCCCAGCGCTTGCGCCTGAAACTGTTGCGCAGCCCGGAAGGCGAGGACATCAAGCCGTCGTCGCAGCGCTATGCGGTCTGGCTGCGTCTGATGACCAGCAGCTATTCGCCGAAGAAGGCGCAGCAGGAATTGCTGAAGTGGAAGGACGGCTCGCCGGCCATGCTTCAGTTGTGGTTCCAGCGCCTGTTGGCTCGCCTGGATGCCACCAATTCCGAATCGCAAAAGGATGAATGGCTGGCGTGGGCACGTAGCCAGGGCTTGAAGGTCGAGCGCTACGAGCAGATTCAGGAAGCTCTGCGCAGCCGCAACAAGTCGCAGGTCGAAGCCCTGTTAGCCAGCAGCGATCTGAACCCTGCGCAACGGGCTCAGGCGCTCAACCGTCTTGGTCGCTTGAACGAAGCCCTCGATACCAGCCTTTCGGCATTGGGTGACGATCAGCCTGAAGCGGTACGCGAACAGCTGCGCCGTCAGGCTGTGGAGATCCACGAGCGCACGCCGCAGGGCGCGCAAATATCGTGGCAGGACCAGAACTTCGGCGGTGTCGAGTTCAAGGGGCCTCGTCTGGAGATTGCACACAACCTGGGCGATAAGCTGTACGCCGATCTTCAGGTCGAGCAGGGTGACTACAGCGGCGATGACATCAGGTCCTCGGAAATCGGCACAGAGCGCAATGCCGCACTGACCCTGCAGCACGGGGTCGAGAACGGCAGCTACAAACTGTTCCTCGACACCAGCCAGCGCAGCGACGACGACCGCAATGGCATTGGCCTGTCCCGGACCTGGCAGCTGGGTGTGAGCGATGAACTGGAGGCAGGTCTGGACTGGCATCGCAAGAACGAAGACAGCGGCCTGATGCGCGCTTTCGGCCAGCAGGATCGTGCGTATCTGGGTGGCCGTCACAACCTGACCGCTCGCGATCAGTTCAGCTGGGAAATTGCCCAGCGCCAGTTCTCCACTCGGGCAGGCGACGATCTGGGCGACGGTCATGCGCTGAAAATGGAGCTCAACCACATCCTGGAATTCGCAGGCCCGAACTGGTCCGTGCGCAGCGGCGTCGACTATCAGAAAAACAAGGTCAAGGACCGCACGCTCAATTACTTGTCCAGCAACTTTGGCGGCCCGGTCATCTCCGCGGCACCACCGGAACCGTTCGTTGACGAAGATGGTGTCGTAGAGCCGATCGACCCGGCGGACATCCCGACCGTGCAAGCCAGTGACCTGTTGCAAAGCCGCTACGGCCAGCTGTATTTCGGCAGCACCTGGCGTCGTGGCTTGCCTGGGGATCTGGTGCGCACCCATCCGCAATACACCTGGCTGGTGGATTTGACGGCGGGCTGGCAATGGACGGATCAAACCTTCAACTACGGCATCAATACCGGGATCGGTTTTGAAGTGCTGGGTGATGACGAACTGGCCCTGACCTTCGGCTACCAATCCGCGCCACAAGGCGGGGACGGCAAGTCCGGTGGAACAATGGGTGTGAGCTACGGCGTGCGCTTCGGACGCTGATCAAAGAATTTTTACGGGAGAACGACGTATGCAAACAATTCGTAATCTGAGCCTGGCACTGACCGTCCTGTTTGTTGCCGGTTGTGCAAGCTTCACCGATGAAGCAAGCCCGAACCTGCCACGCAACGCGCAATGGGGCGTGGTGCCGATGGTCAACTATTCGCAAACCCCGCAAGCGGGTGAGCGCAGCGAGCAGATCCTGATCAGCGTGCTCAGCAGCCACGGTCTCAAACCTCGGGTTTACCCGGCCAGCACTCAGGGCGAGCAGGCGCTGATGGACGACAACGAGCGTCTGAACGGCGCTCTCGACTGGGCTCGTCAGCAGAAGCTCGACTACGTGGTCTCCGGCAGCGTTGAAGAGTGGCAATACAAGAACGGTCTGGATGGTGAGCCAGCGGTAGGCATCAGCCTGCGCGTACTCGATGCCAGCAACGGTCAGGTTCTGTGGAGCAAGAGCGGCGCACGTGCCGGCTGGTCCCGTGAAAGCCTGGCGGGCACCGCGCAGACCGTGCTCGACAAACTTGTTGGCGCCCTTCGGTTCGAGTGATCGCGATGAATTCTCCACACATGGATTACAGCCTGGCGCCTCGCGCCAGCGGCCCGGTGTCTTGGCTGGAAACGATTTTGGTGACCGGCCTGGCCATCATCCTCGGCCTGTGGTTGACCCCGGAAGACCCGTTGCAGATGCACGGTGGTTTCCCTTGGCCGATTCTGGCGCCGCTGCTGTTGGGTGTACGTTATGGTTTTGTTCGCGGCCTGTTCAGCGGCGCGATTCTGGTGCTGGCGGTGTTCGTACTGCGCTACACAGGTCACGCCGGTTACACGGAGCTCGAACCGTCGTGGATCGTAGGCATGCTGGTCTGCGGGATGCTGGTCGGCGAGGTTCGCGATCTGTGGGAGCGACGCCTGGAGCGTCTGCAGATGGCCAACGACTACCGTCAGTATCGTCTCGATGAGTTCACCCGTTCGCACCAGATTCTGCGGGTTTCCCACGATTTGCTGGAGCAGCGTGTGGCGGGCAGTGATCAGAGTCTGCGCAGCTCGTTGCTGGGCTTGCGCGAGAA
Source organism: Pseudomonas sp. REP124 (assembly GCF_020164475.1). Taxonomy (GTDB): domain Bacteria; phylum Pseudomonadota; class Gammaproteobacteria; order Pseudomonadales; family Pseudomonadaceae; genus Aquipseudomonas. The sequence goes on from NZ_JAIQWX010000069.1 coordinate 14,864, forward strand.
ACTGCGGGTGATGCCGGACGAAAACGATGCACTGGCTGCATTGGCTGACCCGATCACCGCGGTTCTTGGCCAGTACGGTTCCCTGCGAGTGGCCGGCCTCTATCGCGTGGACGCGGACGGTGCGCGGGTGCTGCCCGCGCCACTGGCGACCATTGGCGTCATGGGTTCTCTGGACGTCGACGACGGTCTGGTCAAGCTGTGTATCGAGCGTGGCGAACTGGTGAGTGTGCGCCAGGAACTGCTCGAAGCCGGCAACGTGGGCAAATTCTCCTCGCTTCAAGCCTGCATTCCGTTGATCGATGCCGAAGGTCGTCTGCTGGCGGTACTGGCTGTGCGGCAGATGCCGTTCTTCGCCTTCCAGGAACGTACCTTGAGCCTGCTGGCGTTGCTGGCCGGGCACATCGCCGACCTGCTGCAGCGCGACACCAAAGTTTTGCACCTGCAGGATTCCGAGGCGCAGCATTTCACGCTGCAACTCAAACGCTCGGTGGTCGACGTCGAGAAACACAAGTTGTCGGCCGGCCTGTTCGCCTTCGAAATGACTCGCCCCAATGAAGAACTGACACGCTTGCTCGAACGCAGTCAGCGTGGTCTGGACTTGCACTTGCCGCTGCGTAACAACCGTGACCATCAACTGTTGCTGGTGCTGCTGCCGTTGACCAGCCCGCAGGGCACCGAAGGTTACCTGGCGCGGATCAACCTGATGCTGCACGAGCACTTCGGTATTGAAAGCAGCATGGACAGTCTGGGTGTGCGCGTCATGCCCTTCAATCTGGAGCCTGGTGAACCCAACGGGCTGCGTAACTTCCTGTTCAACGAGTGTGGACTGAATGATCAGCAAGTGGCTGTTTAGCGGAGCCCTGTTGTTAGAGGCGGGCAGTTGGACCACCTTGTGGTCTGATTTGCCCGATGCGCACCAGTTGTGGGTCTTCACCCTCAGCCATGGTCTGGCCTGCGTGATGCTGTGTGCGGCGGTCTGGTTGCTGCTGCCGGAGCGTTACCGTAAGCCGCTGCCGTGGAGTCCGCTGTTCATTTTCAGCCTGGCGTTCTTCGTGCCGGTTCTGGGGACCGTAGGTGTAGTCGCGGCGATCTTCCCGGCGCTGTACCTGCCGCGTAAACGCGACAAGCAGGCGTGGCAAGCGGTCGGCATTCCGGACCTGCCTTATCGGGCGCAACTGCAAACCCGCTCGCCGATCTTCGCCGATGGCGGCTTGCAGGACGTGTTGCGTCATGCGCCGGATCCGGACCAGCGCCTGGCCGCATTGCTCGCGACCAAGCGCATGCCCGGCAAGGAAGCGGTGCCGATCCTCAAACTGGCCCTGGGCGACCCGAGCGATGACGTACGACTGCTGGCGTATTCGATGCTCGACAAGCAGGAAAGCGACATCAACCTGCGGATCCAGATTGCCCTCGGTCAACTGCAAGGCGCCAGCACCAAGGCTGCCGGCAAATTGCACGGCACCCTGGCGCGCTGGTACTGGGAGCTGGCCTATCTGGGTCTGGCGCAGGGCAGCGTGCTCGAGCACGTACTCAATCAGGCCAACGAACATGCCGAAGAAGGTTTGAAGGCAGGCGAGGGCGGTGAGCTGTTTCTGCTGGCCGGGCGTATCGCCCTGGAGCGCGGCGATGTCGAACGCGCCGAGGTGCTGCTGACCAAGGCCCAGGAAGATGGCATGGGCGAGGCGCAGATTCTGCCGTTCCACGCCGAGCTTGCCTTCGAGTCCGGTCAATACCATGAAATTCCGGGTTTGCTTGCCAGCCTTCCCGAAAAAACCCGTCAGCGACCTCCCTTCGCTGATCTGGTGAGGAGCTGGACATGAGTCAAAAGCAAGAGGTGCCGATGGCCGACATCTGCCTGCTGCTCGAAGGCACCTGGCCCTACGTGCGCGGCGGTGTGTCGAGCTGGATTCACCAGATGATCCTGGGTCTGCCGGAATTGACCTTCTCGGTGATGTTCATCGGCGGGCAACGCGTGGCCTATGGCGAGCGTCGCTATGAAGTGCCGTCGAACGTGCTGCATATCGAAGAAGTCTTTCTCGAGGATGCAACCCATTCGACCGATAGTCAGGGCACGCCACGGGAAGCCGATCTGCAGCAACAGCAGGACCTGTATCGCTTCCTGCATCACCCGGACGCGCCGGAGCCGGCCCTGGGTGAAAGAATGCTCGACTGCATCGCTCAAGGACGCATGACCCTGGACGACGTGCTGCGCAGCCGCGCCAGTTGGGAAGCGTTGAGCGAAGGCTATCGCCTGCACTGCGCGGACCCGTCGTTCATCAACTATTTCTGGACCCTGCGCTCGATGCAGTCGCCGATGCTGATGCTCGCCGAAGCGTCGCGCAAGATGCCTCGGGCGCGGGTGCTGCACTCGATTTCCACCGGTTACGCGGGCCTGCTGGGCTGCATCCTCAAGCAACGCTGGGGCTGCACCTACCTGCTGAGCGAACACGGGATCTACACCAAGGAGCGCAAGATCGACCTGGCCCAGGCCAGCTGGATCGCCGAGAGCTCTGGCGAGGCGCTGAATCGCAGTCTCGACTCAGGCTCTGGTTATATCCGTACCTTGTGGGTGCGCTTCTTCGAACGTATCGGCCAACTGACCTACAACAGCGCCGACAGCATCATTTCGCTGTATGACGGTAACCGTCAGCGGCAGATCAAGGACGGCGCCGATCCGGTTCGCACCCGGGTCATTCCCAACGGCATCAACCTGCCGCAGTGGACCGCGGCGCTCGAATCCCGCAAACCGGGGATTGCACCGGTGGTGGGGCTGATTGGGCGGGTGGTGCCGATCAAGGACGTGAAAACCTTCCTGCGGGCCATGCGCGGCGTGATCAGCGCCATGCCCGATGCCGAAGGCTGGATCGTCGGTCCGGAAGAGGAAGACCCGGAATACGTCAGCGAATGCCGCAGCCTGATGGCCAGCCTGGGGCTGGAGGGCAAGGTGCACTTCCTTGGCTTCCAGCGCATCCAGGAAATCCTGCCGCAACTGGGGCTGATGGTGTTGACCTCGATCAGCGAGGCGCAACCGCTGGTGATTCTCGAAGCCTGGGCCGCCGGTACGCCGGTGGTCAGCAGTGACGTGGGCTCGTGCCGCGAGCTCATTGAAGGCGGCAGCGCCGAAGACCGCGATCTGGGCCTGGCCGGCAAGGTCGTGGCAATCGCCGATCCGCAAGCCACCAGCACCGCCATCCTCGAACTGCTGCGTAACCCGCAACGCTGGGAAGCCGCTCAGGCCAGCGGCCTGCAACGGGTCACCCGTTACTACACCGAAGCCTTGATGCTGCAGCGTTATCGCGATTTGTATCAAGCCGCCATGGAGAACAGTTAAATGGCCGGGATTGGCTTCGAACTCCGCAAGATCCTGTCGCGCGATTCCTACACCGCGACCTTGCACGCTTATGTGTATGCCGGACTGATCAGTTCCGGTCCCTGGGTGCTGTCGATCATCAGCGTGATGCTGGTGGGTATCATCAGTCTGGGATTGGTGATTCCCAATACGCTGGTGGGTCAGTTCCTGGTGACGGTGACCTACCTGATGGCCTCCTCGCTGATCCTCACGGGCGGCCTGCAACTGTTCTTCACCCGCTTCGTTTCCGACCGCCTGTTCGAGCACAAGTACGAGCAGATCCTGCCCAACCTGTTGGGCGTGCTGCTGATGGTCACCATCGGCGCTGGCGTGCTGGGTATCGTCATACTGAGCACGCTGTTCGATCAGTCGCTGATCTATCGCTTGCTGGTGCTGGCGAACTTCGTGGTGCTGTGCAACCTGTGGATGGTGATCATCTTCCTGTCGGGGATGAAGGCCTATAACCGCATTCTGCTGACCATGCTGGTGGGCTACACGCTGATGGTAATCAGTGCCTGGCAGCTGGCGTTCCTGCAGATCCCGGGCCTGCTGCTGGCATTGCTGATCGGGCACAGCTCGCTGCTGTTCCTGTTTCTCTACGACATCCTGCGCGAGTACCGCGCCGAGAAGCTGATCTCCTTCGACTTCCTCCAGCGCCGCCAGGTGTTCATGAGCCTGCTGGTGACCGGGTTCTTCTACAACTTCGGCATCTGGATCGACAAGTTCCTGTTCTGGTTCAACCCCGGCACTTCGAACATCGTCATCGGTCCGCTGCGTGCATCGATCCTGTATGACCTGCCGATCTTCCTTGCCTACCTCGCGATCATCCCCGGGATGGCCGTGTTCCTGGTGCGCATCGAGACCGATTTTGCCGAATGGTACGACCGCCTGTTCCGGGCGATCCGCGAAGGTGAAACCCTGCAGCACATCAACTCGCTGAAAACCGAGATGACACTGTCGATCCGTCAGGGCCTGCTGGAAATCTGTAAGGTACAAGGGCTGACCGTAGTGCTGTTGTACCTGTTCGCTCCACGTCTGCTGGAGTGGCTGGGGATCTCCAGCTACTACCTGCCGCTGTTCTACATCGACCTGATCGGTGTGAGCATCCAGGTGGTGTTCATGGCGCTGCTCAACGTGTTCTTCTACCTGGACAAGCGCAAAGTGGTGCTGGAGTTGTGCGTGCTGTTTGCGGTGCTGAACGCCACCCTGACGCTACTCAGCATGCACCTGGGCCCGAGCTTCTTCGGCTATGGCTTCACCTTGTCGTTGCTGATCTGCGTGTTGTTGGGGCTGCACCGGTTGTCCACGGCGCTGGAAGACCTGGAATACGACACCTTCATGCTGTCGCGCTGAGGCACACGCCGAACCTGTAGGAGCGAGCATGCTCGCGATGGACGTCAACGATAACGCTGGAAACCTGATTCCCCGCGTTGTTCTGTCGTGCATCGCGAGCATGCTCGCTCCTACAGGGTTAGGGCGTTAGTTACTGCGATCCCGAACGACGGCTTCGCAAGGCAGCAGCCGATGGACCTCGTCCAGCTCCGTGGCGTGATGGGTTCCCCATTCAATCAGCGACTCCAGAATCGGTCGCAAACTTTCCCCAAGCGGCGTGAGCAGGTATTCGATCCCTTGGCGATCTTTGGCGCTGGGCTGTCGACTGACCATCCCGTGCTCCTCCAACGCCCGCAGTTGCTCGATCAACACCTTCTGTGAAATGCCGGCAATTCGATTCTCCAGATCACAGGTGCGTTGCGGGCCATCCAGCAACAAATGGAGGATGACCGCTTTCCAGCGCCCGGAGAGCACGCCCAGCGCCCGCTCGATCGGCAAACCCGGCAGTCTATTGATCGTCTTCATGTGTAACCACTGACCAAACGGTGTGTAGAGGGAGAGGATTATCGAATCGTAGGCTGTGCTTCCGATCCATTCCGATCCGAGGCAAGCCCCCATGATAGACCTGTTCGATTCCAAAGTACTCGGCGACACCGTTCTGCTGAACAACCGCATTGTCATGGCGCCCATGACCCGCACGCGCACCTCCGAAGGCGACGTGCCGAACGAGTTGATGGGCACCTACTACGGACAGCGGGCCAGCGCCGGCCTGATCGTCGCCGAGGCCACCGACGTCGCACCGTCCAGCAATGGCTACGCCATGACCCCAGGCATCTACACACAGGCTCAACAACAGGGCTGGCGCCTGGTGACCGATGAGGTACACAAAAACGGCGGCAAAATATTCGTGCAACTGTGGCACGTCGGCCGCATGGCCCACCCGTCGCTCATGCCCAACGGCGAAGCGCCCTGGGGTGTCACCGAAGAAAAGGCCGACTCCCAAGTATTCGCCCACGGCCCCGATGGCAAGCTGGGCCATATCCCGGCAGGACAGCCGCGACGCCTGAGAACCGATGAAGTGCTGGGTCTCGTTGGCACCTTCACCCAGGACAGCATCAACGCGCGGAAGGCAGGATTCGACGGCGTCGAAATCCACGGCGCCAATGGCTACCTGTTCGAACAGTTCATGAACTCGGTACTCAACACCCGAACCGATTGCTACGGCGGCGCGAGCGTCGAGAACCGTACGCGGTTCCTGCTGGAAGTGGTTGAAGCGGCGGTGCGTGAACTGGGTCCGGGACGGGTGGGGGTTCGTCTGTCACCGTTTGGCCGGTTCAACGGAATACCGGCGGATCCGCTGGCTGAGGAAACCCTGATGTACGTGGCCGAACAGTTGGCGCGGCTGGGTGTGGCGTATCTGCACCTGGTTTATGAACTGATGCCTGAGGCGAACATGGAAGTGGCCGAGTTCAAGTCCAATCACCTTGATCATGAATTGCTGGCCCGGGTGAGAAAAGTGTTTCCGGGGGCGATTATCTGGTGCGGCGGGTTTGTTGACCGGGAGGGTGCGCAGGAAGCGCTGGATAGCGGGTTGGTGGACTTGATCGGTTTTGGCAGACCCTTTATCGGCAATCCGGATCTGGTGGCGAGGCTAAAGCATGGCTGGCCGCTGGTGGAGGCGGATCGGGCGACGTATTACACGCGACGGGGGGAGGTGGGGTATACGGATTTTGCGGAGTACTCGGTGTAGGTGGCGCAGGTTTTGAATTTGCTGGCTAAAAAAAGACGTCCGTGGACGTCTTTTTTTTGATTTCGCCTCTGACGGCTAGCTGTCGGTTTTCATCGGTGGCCATCTGCTGAGCACTTTCTGCACATCATCGACCACCGCTTTGCTCATCGACGCTAGATGATGTGCCGCCCATGCGTGGCGGTCGTTGCCTTTGGAGTAAGCGGCATCGATGGTCAATGACTTGACCAGGTAGAGCAAATCGGAAGCTTGTTCCAAGGCGTCGGCCAAGGGCACGCCGCGGTTTACTCGGAAGAGGGGTTCGTTGTTGCAGTAGTGGAAGGGGGTTAGGCCGATGGTGGTGAGGCATTCATCGGTGTCTTCGGTGGGGGAAGATGAATCGGTTTCCGGGGGGATGTGTGCTTGCTTGTGCATAGATGAAACTCCAAATCGCAAAAAAGGAGCAAGTCATCCGGGCTACCAAACCCGATCGCTACTTCGCAGCGACCGGAAAACGATAGAACCCGTCTGAAAAGCGCACAAGCCGGCGGATTCTCACGTAGCCGTAGGCAAGGGCGCAAGGTGTTGTAGCTTTCAGGAAAGATTTGTGGGAACGGTTAAACGGCGGTTTTTAAACGACACGATGAGTCTCATCGATACCTGTGGAGAGGCGTATTCTGGACGTTCGATTTCGTCCGCTAACGACCAGTAACGGGAGCGCCAGTTGTCCCTCTTCCCTGAGACCTCAACAGCCATCAATGGGCACTGAACCCTTGTATTTGTCGAATTTCGGGCACAAAAAAGACGTCCATGGACGTCTTTTTTGATATTTGGTGGGCCGGGGGCGTTTGAACTCAATGGAAAACGCCCCGAATTCGTTGGTGTTGGGGTGTTAAGTTTTTAGTGGGGATACACGCAGCTGTTTTTTGGTCCACTTTTTCATCCCAATCTGCCGTTCAAATGTCGTTCGGCCACTCCCAATAGATAAAGCAATTTCTCAGACTCCTTTTCGCTTGAGTTTCACAAGCTCTTCAGCAGGCTTTGCCTGGAAGGGAGGTGGGCCCCCAAAGACGCGATGAAGCGACTCGAGAAGCGTTTAACGTATGCCATTACCTCGTGTATCGCCTTCTTGACCATATGCAAATCCTCCATAGTGAGCGTTGATAGATGAGAGATGATTTCTGCAATTACAAAACCTGGAATGAAACCCGTAGGACCTATAATCCATAGAACAGAGCCCGCCATCATCAGTCTCAGGAGGCCACCTCTGAGAGACGCACTGCTTGGTACGTTTCGGCATAGTGATGCTAGACAGTGCCGCAAAATGCGTCTACAGCAGTCGGGGTTTAAAGTTTGGGGTATGAAATCGTGCCAAGCACCCCACAGATCAGTCGATGATCTCTGACGTTGAAGAACTCAGGCTCATTGCTATCTTGCTCGGCAACGAAGAATACATAGGGGCGATGCTTTTCATCCTTTTTCTTAGCCGCTATACCCTCCAGTCGAACGACTTCGAGCTCATTCGACACCATTGTTTTTTTGTATCTCGACCACTGCGACCAAGCAACGCGGATTTTGTAAGGCCGAACCAATTTTTTGTCCTTGCTCCACTCACCGGCAGAAAGTGGAATGACCAAAAATTCACCTTCCTCTTGAGGTTTCGTCCAAGCTAGCTCTGCGTAGAAAATTCGCGCACGGGAGAATGTTTCTATCCCCTCACCACGAAGTTTCTTGAATGCCTCTAGATAGGTTTTTTCCTCTACTCCTGGGACGTCAAGTGACATTAGCCGGTCAAAGGGGAACCTCACGAATGCTCTGCATATTGGACGTATGCTGTTGGCAGCGCGCCGGCCTTTAGCCCTCGCTCTTCCATCATCGTCAAGGCGCTCTGTAGCTCTTGCACTTGAGGTCTGTTCTGAGGTTGGCGGGCGTTCAGGATCAACTATAGGGCGCTCATCTCTCAATGTAAGTCTCGACGGCGACAGGTCGGGACTCGTTTCGAGCTCATTGCGCACACTTCCTTTCTTCCCTCTGGCAACGGTTTTTTCATCGCCATCGATATCGCAATTTTCTTTGTGCGAAGTATTTTGGGGTTTCCGGAAATGAGGCCTTTGAAGGTTGGACTGTTCATAAGAGGCTGGAAATACCTGGATACCACAGCCGCCACATTCATAACCATATTTGTCCACCTGAGGAAGCATCCATAGGTCTTCTCCCTCCACCATCTCTCTTGTGTACTTATCGCGTGCTGATTCCATGTCGCCTCCAGGGTCCTTAGTCAAAAGAGAAAGCTAACACGCCTGGCTAGCATCCCAAAAACGAGGGGGCGCCTGAGGAAATCGAGCTGGCACGGGGTCGGAAACCTGCGGCATGGTACACGGGAGGATACATGGAGCCTTGAGATAGGGTAGGCAGGGGTGGAAAGCCAGAAACAAGAAAGCCCACACGGGGCGGGCTTCTTGGGGTGTTTCGTAGACTGTCTGAGACAGGTCTAGACTGCTATTTGGTGGGCCGAGGTAATTTGAATTGGTTTCTTAGATATTTGATTTAATTGACTAATGTGAGTTTGTAAATTTTTTTGGAATACCAACTGGAATACCGCGGCCAAAAACAATCGCTGTTTACTCGAAACCGGGCAAGCTGAGCATGCCTCCTGTGGTGCGTTTGCCAAAGCCACTGGGCATGAGGATTTTGTGCTTCTTCATCTCTGCGAGTACAGCCAACCATTCGGTTTTGCCAAAGCGCAGCTTGGTGTCATTCCAGCTATGCATGACTTCATCCACGATGGCTTCATCGGAAACCGGGCGGCCTTCGAGAATAAAATCATTCCAGGCGGCATAGAGCGTCACAGTCATTTCGCAACGGTCCGTATCCCAGTCCCGCATTAGCTCGATAACCTGCTCAATGGTGGCGCGTTCAGCGACCGACCAGGTGCTGCTATATGCCTGCCGATGCTGCCCTGATTGGGAAAGCGGGCGATAAGCATGGCCAATCGTCTCGCGCTCGATGCGCTCGTACCACTTACGGTTTTGCAACTCACCCTCGATCTGATTCATCAAATGGCGATCGTGGGGCCCCGCAGCGGCGCGCAGGTAGGCGCCCTCAATCGCGGTAAGCTGAGCTGCATGTTCTGCCAGGTAAATCACTTTCTGCAGCTTGCGTTGGCCGAATGTACGTCGGGCATGTAGCCGATGAGTGATTTCTGCTGCGAGGAGGGTACGAGCTATTTGCCGATCCGTGGCGATTTTAGCCTGCTTACCATTTTCGGTAAGGGCCCGCTCGACGAGAGTCGTGGCCAACTGTTCGTTAAGCTCGCGGGCTTGGGTTAAGCGGGTTTTGAGCTGGTCGCAGAGGGTCATCAGTTGATCAACTTTGGCGACGATACGATGTTGTTCGGCTAGTGGCGGGATCGGCAGCACGAAACTCGTCAGGCTTTCCTGATTGAGTTTGGGCATTTTGATTCGATTTTCAGCGACCCGAACCTGCTCGAGAAAAACCTCAGACAGAATTTCTTTAAGTAGAAATTCCGAGCTGATGAAAGCATCTATTGGGTACATATCCGCACTACAAAGCCCGTCGAAATCAACCAATACGGCCTTAGAAAGTGACGGGCGGATCTTCGAGTAGACGATCTGTCCGGCAAAGAAGCGACTGTTAGGGCCTTTGACGCCAGAGTCTTTCACTGTTCTGTTGTCAGTGAGGCGGCCGGTGCCTTTCTCAATGCAGTCAGGGGCGATCTGGCGTAATGATGGGAAGTCCTCCGGGCGAACTAACTCGCCTTTAATTGCGCAGATATTTCCAAATCTCGTCCATGCCCAGTTGCTTGGCAGGTCGAAATGGACCTCGTCACCCTCAATGTCCGCCAGCGGTTTCTGCTTCTTGAGCTTCCCTTCTGCCACCAGCCGCACCTTTTCCTCTGCAACGCGCTTAAGCAACTCACTGGCCGGTTCGTCGTTGGGATCTTGCTGCACTAGCTTGCCCATCACGGCCAGTTGAAGGAGGGTCTGTTTGAGGGCGTCGATGCTGGGTTCGGTGGTGAACAGGGTGTGGAAATGTTCGGCAAGGCGTTGCCAGTTGGTGGCGAAGTCGGTGGCGTCGCTAGCCTGGGTCAGGCTGTCGAGCAGTGCTTGCACCAGTTGGGTGTGGGCGCTTTCGGCGTCGGCCTGCTGGGCTTCCAGGCGGTCGCACAGGGTCATCAGCTCATCGACTTTGGCGACGATGCGATGTTGTTCGGCTAGCGGAGGAAGAGGAACTGGCATCTCTTTCAATCGAGAGGACTTTACTCCGGTTGCTGTCATTCCTGTTGCTACTTCCAGGAGCTGCCTTTGGAATGTGGATGACATCATGGCGAGCTTCAGAAATGGTCCGATACTTATCTCATGCAGTTGAAAACAAATTACTCTCTGAGCTAATGCAAATTGTTCGGATATGTTAACCAGCGCAACGTTGCCCATTGGTGCTTCGGTGGTGAAAAGTAAGTCGCCAAACCGAGGAAAACCTCTAGTCATCCATGACGAGTAATCATTCTTGGCTATGAATTCTTGTGGTTCGCGGCTGATAAAGCCTGATCGCACATTCTTAGCAGTAATGAGTGGAATCCCTGAGCTGGTTTTGGTGGGCGTCCTGCCGCGGTAATCAATAAAGCGAGCAAGATTTCCAAGTCGGGAATATGCCCATCCGGCGCTAATTTTAAGATACTGGTCTTTTTGTGGAACTTCGCTTTGTGCGTTGGTACGTAAACCTTCCTCAGCCATCAATCGTACTTGTTCCGCAGTAATGCTTTTCAGCAACTCACAGGCTGGTTCATCACTCGGATCTTGCGGTACCAACTTTCCACGCACCGCCAGCTCCAGAATCAGCTCGCGGAGCTTTTTTATTCCGTCTGGCGCGCCTGAGAGCAGTGGCAGATTTTCGGTCAACAGCACGGTCATGCCTGGCGTCCCAGGGCTTCAGCCAGTACCGTTTTGAGCTGATCGCGCAGGTCGCTAATATCGCCTTGCAGTTGGGCATATTTACGCAGCAAATCCTCTGGGTCGTGGCTGACCTGCTCGCCGATATGTGGGTTTTTGCAATCTAGGTTCCAGTTACGTGCCTGCAACTCTTCGACGCCGACCTTCCAGGCGAATTCGTTCTCCATCCGCGCGGCAAAGCCATCGGCCTCGTTGCCCCACCAGGCCTCTTCCGCGGCGAACTCCTCGATACGCATGGGGCGAGTCTTGGAGTAATTCTTCACGCCTGCCGGGTACTGGTGTTCGTAGAACCACACCTGTTTGGTCGGTGTGCCTTTGGTGAAGAACAGCAGGTTGGTCTTGATACCGGTGTAGGGGTTGAACACGCCGTTGGGCAAGCGAACAATGGTGTGCAGGTTGCACTCGGTGAGCAGCTTTTCCTTGATGCGGCTTTTGATGCCTTCGCCAAACAGAAAACCATCGGGCAGCACCACGGCGGCGCGGCCACCGTCTTTGAGCAACTGCATGATTAGTACGAGAAACAGGTCGGCAGTTTCGCGGGTGCGGAAGGCTGCGGGGAAGTTGTTTTCAATGCCATCTTCTTCCATGCCGCCGAACGGCGGGTTGGCAACGATGCAATGCACACGCTCGCTCGGGCCCCAACTAATCAGCGGTTTGCGTAGGGTGTTGTCGTGGCGAATCTGATTCGGCACCTCGATGCCGTGCAGGATCATATTGGTGGTGGCCAGCAGGTGCGGCAGCGGTTTTTTTTCCACGCCGAAGATGCTGGCCTGCAGGATGCGGTCGTCTTCGGCGGTTTCTACATAGCGGCTACGCTTATGCTCAATGGCGCATGTGAGAAAGCCGCCCGTACCGCAGGCCGGGTCCATAACCTTTTCGTCCAGCTTTGGGTCGACCATGCGTACCATGAACTCAGTGACCGGACGCGGGGTGTAGAACTCACCAGCGTTGCCCGCGTTCTGTAGGTCACGCAGCAGTTGCTCATAGAGGTTGCCGAACTCGTGGCGTTCCTGGGCTTTGTTGAAGTCCACGCCCTCCTGAATCTTATTGATCACCTGGCGTAGCAACTGCCCGGACTTCATGTAGTTGTACGCGTCTTTAAACACGCTGCGCACCACGAAGGCTGACGGTGTGTTGCTGTACTCGTGCAGGTTCTGCAACTGGGGGAACAGGTTATTGTCGATAAAGTCCTTCAGCGCGTCGCCGGTCATGCCCTCCGGATCGGCGGCCCAGGTACGCCAGCGGCAACTGTCGGGAATGGGCGAACGGTAGTTGTCATCCATCAGTTCCCATTCAAGCTCGCGGTCATCGAAGATCTTCAGGAACAGCAGCCAAACCAGTTGGCCGATACGCTGGGCGTCGCCGTCTACGCCAACGTCTTTGCGCATGATGTCCTGGATGGACTTGATGGTGGAGCTAATGGACATGAAGTTCTCTCAACGCGTACCGCAAGGGGGGCGAAATTCTACCGGATAGTGCGGGCGACTGCCTTGGCATGTCGTCGGTGCTTAGCCCTTAGCTTGCGTAAAGCTCGTCTTCCAGTTCGTGGATAGCCTTGTTGTAGCCAGCCTTGCCGCCAAAGGCTTTGACCAGCTCGATGGGCGCACCGAACTGGCTGAAAGGGTCAAGCTGCAGAATTTTGATGTCCTCAATATGCTCGATGCCGGTATCGGCGTATTTATCCAGCAAGGCCTCCAGCACCTGGCGAGCGGCGCCAGAATACTTGGCGAAGTAGTTGCGCTTTTTCACCTGCTCGGCTCGCTCGCGGCGTGATAGGGCAGGCTGATCGAAGGCAACGTGGCAGATCAGATCGAACGGATCGAGCGGCTTTCCCTGTTTCTTTTCCACTTCTTCGGCCAAGGCTTCCCACATCACGCCCTGGGCGGCCATCTCCTCGATGATGACTTTCTTTTGCTCGGCATCACTCCAGCGCCGGAGGAAGTCATCCAGCGAGGCGAACTGCTTTTGCACGCAGTTGCGGGTGTAGTCGTGCAGTGATTCGGTGATCAGTCGGCCATCAGGGCCGTAATACTGCACACGCTCGGCGATTACATAAATCGGGACGTTGTCGATGACGTACTTGATGCGTTTTTTGCCCTCATCTTCGCCGGTAAAATCGAGGTCATTACCCTCGTTACTGTTGCCTGCGCCCATGCCTTCTTCATTCGCAAGCGGGTCATCCGGAGGTACGGGGGAGTCATCGCCTCCTGGCGCGTAGATCACCACTGGGTCGCCGTCGAAGGCCGGATCGGCGAACAACTCGGTGGCCTTTTTGAAATCCATGATGGTGAACCAGTACTTGCCGTAGTCCTCGTTGATACGAGTGCCACGACCGATGATTTGCTTGAACTCGGTCATCGATTTGATGTGCTGGTCGAGCACGATCAGCTTGCAGGTCTGGGCATCGACGCCAGTGGTCATCAGCTTGCTGGTGGTGGCAATCACCGGGTAGCGCTCTTCCGGGTTGATGAAATTATCCAGTTCGGCCTTGCCTTCCTGGTCATCACCGGTGATGCGCATAACGTATTTGCGATTCTCGGCCACGCGCTCAGGGTTGAGGTTGACCAGGGCTTGGCGCATGCGCTCGGCGTGGTTGATGTCGTCGCAGAAGACGATGGTTTTCTGAAACGGATCGGTGGCCTTGAGGAGTTCGGTGACCTTCTGCGCCACCAGTTGGGTGCGCGCCTCGATAACCAGGGTGCGGTCCATATCTTTGAGGTTGTAGATGCGGTCTTCGATCAGCTCGCCATTTTTATCGAGTATACCTTTGGGTGGTCGCCAGCCTTGCAGATCCTTGTCGAAGTCGATACGCACCACTTTGTAGGGAGCGAGAAAGCCATCTTCGATGCCTTGCTTCAAGGTGTAGCTGTAAATCGGTTCACCAAAGTAGGTGATGCTGGACACCTCTCTGGTTTCCTTAGGTGTGGCGGTGAGGCCGATATGGGTGGCACTGGAGAAGTAATCGAGGATTTCACGCCAGGCAGAATCCTCGGAGGCGCTGCCACGGTGGCATTCGTCGATCACGATCAGGTCGAAGAAGTCGCGGGAGAACTGCTTGTAGATGTTCATCTCTTCATCAGTACCGGTGACGGCCTGATAAAGCGACAGGTAGATCTCGTAGGAGGTATCAATCTGGCGTTTGGCGATTTTGGTCATCGCCTGGCCGAAGGGCTTGAAGTCGTTGTTCTTGGTCTGGTCGACCAGGATGTTGCGGTCGGCCAGAAACAGGATGCGTTTCTTCTGTTTCGATTTCCACAGCCGCCAGATGATTTGGAAGGCGGTGTATGTTTTTCCGGTACCCGTGGCCATCACCAGCAGGATTCGGGCCTGGCCGCGCGCCACAGCCTCGACGGTGCGGTTGATGGCATTCATCTGGTAATAGCGCGGCATGCGCCCGGAGCCGTCGTCGTAGTAGGGCGCTTCGATCTTGTGTTGGGCTGTTGTATCCAGCCTTTTCCACTGGCAGTAGCGCTGCCAAAGTTCATCAGGGCTGGGGAATTGATCGAGGGTGAGTTCGGTTTCTACCTGGCTGCCTGTGCCACTACGATCATGAAACAGGAAGCCATCGCCATTGCTGGAGAACACGAACGGTACGTCCAGCGCCTCTGCATAGCCGAGAGCTTGCTGCATGCCGGAGCCAACGGAGTGCTTGTTGTCTTTCGCCTCGATTACAGCGATAGGCAGGTTGGCCTGGTGGTAGAGGATGAAGTCTGCGCGGCGTGCCTCACCGCGACTGTGTAGTTTGCCTCGAACGATAATGCGACCTTTGGTAAAGCTGACTTCCTCGCGCACCTGCTTGTGCATGTCCCATCCAGCTTGCTGAATGGCTGGGGCGATGTACTTGCTGCAGATATCCCGCTCGGAAAGCGACTTTTTGTCCATAACCAATTACCTTTCAAACCGGCCTGGTCGCTCCATTCCGGCACTGTTGATCGTGCTTGATGGGCGTAAATGTACCTTGTTTGATGGTGGCACGGTGGAACATCAGGCTTTGGTGGCTAAAGCTATAGACAATGTAAGTCGAGACATTTCTGCGCGAGTGTTTCGCGTCGTCCTGGTTCTTTTATCTTGGATCGTTCTGTAGGGCGGGCTGAAGATGGCTCGGATGAATAGGGCCACAGTCGAATCGTTTGTACTGAATTAACTTCCGTCGGCGTACATCACTAATTTGGCGGAGCATGTTTGGTCGTTCCCGATCCAAATAGGCCGCTGGAAATAGCTCCGGATCGTAGGGGATGGCGTCCAGCACGTCGATCCCATATTCGACATAAACGCGTTTGCCGAGCGGGGTCAGTGCCAAGGCCTTAATTCGACGAATATGCTCTGAGATGACTCGATACCCTTCATGTATCAGCAAGTCGCGCAGGTAGTGATTTGACGCGCGTAGTGCGATCTTCACTCGCACTGACTCCCGGTGCTTCCGATCCTGCCAGTAAGCAAACAGATTGAACAAACGGGACTTTAGACACGTGATTGGGTCGATGACGGCGACCTGTACACCTTCGATGTCCAGGACGGATAAATACTTGAAAATCTCTTTTTTGGGTGCGCCCCCGACGCTGTCCATTTCCAGGATATCGACGATGACCTCTTTATCGTCAACCCAGTCAATGTACGCGGCGGCAATGTTTATTGTGTTGTCATCCATCTTCGCCCTGCGAAAAGGGACGCCCATCATGCGCGCACAATAATCAACAGAGTCGGGGTTGCCGATGAAGTCCAAGTCATCACTAGTAACGAATCCGACATCCTCGCCTGTCATTTCGTCGATGAGATATTGCCTGGCCCAAAGCGTAAGCGATTGTCCGCCAACGATCACAAGCCCGTAATCGGTGACAGCTGATCGGATTGAGGGGCGGTAGACGCGCTGAATTAGATCGAGCAGGAAAGTGAAGAGCTCTGAACGTTCAAGTAGGGCGAACGGAGCGTCCTCGTTTACCGCTTCTAGCATCAGTTGCTAAGCGCAGAGAATCGCTGTGGGCGAGCGATTGAAGCAGAATTGCCACGAAGGGCAGCTTTGGCACGGGCAGCAGCCATTTCAAGCATCTGAGGGTCAGCTGCATAAACAGCATCGACCTGACGGTCACGTGAGCTGATTTTAAGGCTCATCATTTCCGCAAAGCTAAGGTCTTTTGAATGCTGGTGACCACTAATCATGGCAAAAGTACCCATAAGGGTGAAAATAGACTTGGGTTTGAGGTTAGCACAGTTAATCGGCTTATTTACAGGCGAGGTGCTATGTTTGCAGGGCAGTAGCCGACGAAATGCTTGGGCAGGGTGCCGTCCAGGCGCAAAGGGCCGGTTTCA
>NZ_JAIQWX010000007.1 GCF_020164475.1 Pseudomonas sp. REP124
TGCGAGGCTCCGGCGCCTAACTCTGGACGCTGAGTTACTTTGGTTGAAAGTGGGACGGACAGTCAGTTGATGAAAATGTCGCCTGACACACCGCATTCGCGAGCAAGCCCGCTCCCACAGGTTTTTGTGTTGGATGCATGGTTTGTGTAAGGCACAAATCCCTCGATTACTCGGGCACACCTGACACGGGCTGGGCGTGACAGCGCTGACACTCTCGAATCGGGCCCGCCGCATGAAACACCTGTACCTGCTTGAGGTGACAATCGCGGCACAAACCATGGAAATCCTGTTCGATGCGCTGCGCCAACTCAGGTGTTTTCTTGTGGCACAACACGCAGCTGCGCTCCCCGGTGGGCGGCGATGGGGCGTGGTCGGCGTAGTCGTGGTGGCAGGTCAGGCAGTTCACCGTGCCGTGCAGTTGATGATTGAAATTGAGCGGCAGCAACGGACGCTCCTGAAGCAATTTCGCGTGACCGGCGCTCAGCAAATAGCCCAGCCCTGCCGTCGCAATCAACACCCAAAAAAGATGCATGCGCTTCATAACGGCAAATCACTGTTGGCCAGCAGTGAATAGCACACCGCCAAGGCCATGGCGAACACCACCATCCCGACACTCAACCAGCTGGCATAACTGGCGGTATGACGCCGCCTCGATCCGCCACCGCGCACCAATGCAGCCCGCGGCAACAGCGGCCTGAAGATCGCCGCGCCGATCAATCCCACCCAAAAGAACCACTTCCACGTCGCTGCGGTGTAGAAACCGGCACTGAGCATATGCACGCTCATCAATACCAGCATCAGCGCCCCCAGCCCGTAGTGCCAGAGTTTGAAATGCCGATGGTTGCGCCACAGCTTCTTGCGAACAGCCGAGAGACTGGTCGGCACGAGCACCAGCAACAACAGGGTCGCCAGGGTGCCGCTCAGCATGGGCCAGGTGGCTGATGGCTTGAGGTAGTCGACCACCTGCGGCTCGCTGACCAGTAGCACGCCCACATGCAACGCCAGCAACAGCGTGGCGGCGTAGCCGAGGTCGCGGTGCAGGTTCATGAAGAACTTGCCGTCGTAGTAAGGCTCGGAGAGTGGGCGGCCGCTGTAGATGAACAACGAAGCCAACAGAATGCCGGCCAGGAACCCTGCCCCATTGGCGAAATCCCAGACGGGATCGATGCCCGGCATCGGGGTCATGAACAACAGCAGCACGAATGGCAATGTGACCAGCAGGGTCAGACGAAGCAGCAATGCAACCACGCTCAGCCTCCTGCCGGGTAGTGCCTTGGGACATTTACTTCAGCTTCGGATTATCGCCAGGATACTTGCGGAACCTTTGAGTCTGGCTGCCAGGCGTGTTGTTGAGCGTGACAATTTGCGCAAGGCAAAAAAACTGTGGGAGCGAGCCTGCTCGCGATAAAGCGTTGGACGCCGCGGGGTGCTGGTTTTGCGCGTTATCGTTGGCGACCATCGCGAGCGGGCTCGCTCCCACAGGTTTCTCTGTCAGCCTGGGTGTTTGTGTAAGCTCACAGTCTCTGTGGGAGCCGGCTTGCCCGCGAAGGCGGCGTGTCAGGCAACGAAGATGTTGACTGGAAGTCCGCTTTCGCGAGCAAGCCCGCTCCCACATTGGATCGAGTTATGCCGGCTTGAAGCAGTAGGCCGCGAGTTTGTTGCCATCCAGATCCCGGGCATAGGCAGCATAGGCATTCGGCGCCCAACCCCGTGGGCCAGGCTGGCCTTCGCAGGTGCCGCCACCGGCCAACGCCGCCGCATGAAACGCATCAATCGCCGCGCGATCCGACGCCTCGAAGCTCACAGTCACACCATTGCCCACAGTCGCCGGCGCACCATTGGCAGGCTTGAGTACGAAGAACGATGGCGCACTTTCACCCCATATCGAGCCGTTGTCTTCCAGGTCAGCGATGCGTTTCTGGCCAAGGGCGCCGAGCACCTTGTCGTAAAAGGTACGGGCTTTTTGCAGATCGTTGGTACCGACAGTGACGTGAGTGAAAACGCTCATTTTTATGCTCTCGTGGGTAGATCCAGGGTGGTTGAATGGGGTTGCTTCAGCTTTCAGTGCGGCCACAGATCGATCGGGAAATACTTCTGTGATATCTGCGTGTACTTGCCCGAGTCATACAACTGGGTGAGCGCCTGATCGATCTGGGTCTTGAGTTCTACGTCGCTTTTGCGCATGCCCGCGCCGACGCCCAGTCCGTATTTCAAAGGGTCCATCTTGACGCTGCCGGTCCCCTTCTCTTCGAAAGCCAAACCGTCCTTGGACTTGAGAAAGTCGATGTCGCCGAGCTTGTCGAGGAACATCACATCGATGCGCCCGGCAATCAGGTCAGCGTTGCAGTCGTCCTGAGTGTTGTAGATGCGGATGTCGGAGGTCTTGCCATAGGCGGTGCGGATGAATTCGGCGTTGGTGGTCGAACCCTGCACGCCGATGGCCTTTCCGGCGAGGCCTTCGGGCGTCAGCGTTACATCGATGTCCTTGGCCGCGACGAAAATGCCGGTGGTTTCATAGTAAGGACGGGAAAACGCGATCACCTTCTGCCGCTCTGGGCTGATGCCCATGGAGTTGAACAGCACGTCGAACTTGTTGGCGATCAACGCCGGAATGATGCCGTCCCACGCCACTTCCTTGATCTCGCACTCGGCCTTCATCTGCTCGCACAGCGCACGGATCAGGTCCGGTTCAAAGCCGGTGAACTGCCCGGTAGGCGTCTTCACCAGAAACGGCGGGTACGGCTCGGCGGCCACGCCAAATCGCAGTTTTTCCTGGGCCGCGCTGGCGGGCGCGGTGAAGGCACACAAAGTCAGGCCGAGGGAGGCCGCCAGGGTCAGGTTGCGCAGTATTCGTTTCATGGTCGATCCTTTTTTTATTGGAGGATGGATTCGAAGAACGTCTTTCTATGCCGCCGGCATCGGCAGCGGCAACCAGCCCTGAATGGTCTGCCAGTCGGATTCGAGGGCGCTGAAACGCGAGAGTGAGAAGGTGGAAAGATCGGCGAAACTGCACGCACCGTCCACGACCAGGTCGCGAATGGCATGACCGCTCGCCGGAGAAAGCCCGAAGCCGACACCGGACATGGTGGCGACGGTGAGGTTGTCCAACGTAGCCGGCCGATCGATGACCGGACGCCCGTCCGGGGTGTTTTCAATGAATCCTGCCCAGCTGCGGATCACCCGTTTGTGAGCGACCTTGGGGAACAGCTCGGCCAGGCGTTTGGCGATGTTGCATTGCAGCGGCGTCGATTGCGGCCGGGCACCGTGCAGGTCCGCCAGATCGACCCACTCATGGGGCCCGCCACCGTAAGCCAGGTTGCCGCGCAGGGTCTGCCGGCCGTACAGGCCATTGCCATCGACACCACCGACGTCGAGCAAAGGCAGCGGCTCGGTGACGATCATTTCCGCCCGCGCCGTGACTAGCGGAATCTCCACGCCCAGTTGCGCCGCCAGCACGCCCGTATGCGGCCCTGCAGCGATCACCAGATGATCACAGGAAATGAGGCCTTGAGCAGTGCGCACGCCGGTCACCCGGTTACCATCGCGCACCACCTCAACTACCGGAGTATGTTCAAGCACGCGCCCGCCCAGGTTCTGCAGCGCCCAGGCGTAAGCCTGCAAGGTGCGATGCGGATTGGCGTGACCGCCGAAGTGGTAGTAGAAACCGGCCAGCACGTTGTCGCCGGCAAAGGGCACCAGTTCGCGCACCTGCTGCGGGTCCAGCAAGTCGACCTGCAAGCCATACCAGGCCGCTTCGTTCACCACCTTCTGATCGAGGGAAACCTGGTGCTCGGTGAGATCGATGCTGATGCGGTCCGGACGATACTCGGTGGGATAACCGAGCAGCTCGTCCATCATCGGCCACAGCCTTTGCTCTTCGACAAACAGCGGGCTGTGGTGATGGGAGCAGCCACCGCCGTTACGCCCCGAAGCGCCCCAGCCGATCAGGCCGGCCTCGAGCACCAGCACGTCGACACCATCCCGGGCCAGCCACCAGGCAGCGCTCAGGCCGGTCACGCCGCCACCGACGATGACCACGGATGCGCTGGCGGCGGATTTTTTAACTGTCTGCATGGTGTCAGCCCTCGTGGTTCAGCGCGGTGGATTGAGGCTCGGTTTCACCTCGACGGCTGGCGACGGTCTGCTCGCCGTTGCACAGCCAGAACGGCGTCCACTGCGATGGCATGTCGAACCAGGCATCCCAGCGGCTGTGCATCTGCGGTGTTTCCTCGACTTGCCCGGCCTGACGCATCGACAGCGGGCGCACCGGCGGACGAAACGAGGCCAGCGCGATGGCCTCGACACCCACACCGGCACCAATGCTGAGCAATGCCGCCACCTGTTCGCGGCAACGGCGGCCCTGGCACGGGCCCATGCAGGCGCGAGTCAGGCGCTTGGTCACGTCCGGATTGGGCGTGTCGTTCTGCATGGTGATTTCCAGCGACGCCGCGGCGGGTGTCCATTGCAGGTATCGCGGGGGTTGCTGTCCGAGAATCTCGTGGGCGGTCACCTCTTCACACTGGCAGACGAAGGGCTGGTTCTGCGCGTGCAGCGTGGTCGCCCTCACCCAGGCCGTGCGGTTGGCGGCAATGTCGCAGACCGGTTGGTCGGGAATCGATGGTTGCTCATCCGGCGCAATGACCGCACCGAGCGCGAGCAACGCGGTGTGCGCGGCGATCCGGCCTTCGCGTCGGGCAATGTCCTCGTCGAGGCTTTTCGACGGCCAGACACCAGCGCAATCGCCAGCCACCAGCACGAAGGGCAACGAAGTGCGTTGCGCAGGATCCGTGTCCGGCACGTGGCCGCCACGGCTGGCCTGGAAGGACATGCGGCAACCCGTGGCTTCCACCAGTTCGATTGCTGGGATGGCTGCCACACCGAGCAGCACCGTGTCGCATTCGATCTCGATCAGGGTGCCTTCAAGCGGGTGGCCGTCGGTGTCGACCCCCACCGCTTTTATGCCCTTGACCCCGAATCCATCGCCAAGCGCCTCGCGCACCACATGCCCGGTCAGCAGTCGAGCGCCCTGCTCCACCAATTGATTAAGCAGCGTTTGATCGCCACTGACCTGCGCAGCCTGCTCGATGATCGCCGCAATCTGCACACCACTGGCGACCAGAGCCTGAGCCGTAACCAGCGCCTGGGTATCGCTACCGACCAGCACCGCGCGCTTGGAGTCCAGCGCCTGATAAACCGTCGCCAAGCGATGCGCCGCACTGACGCCCATCACACCGGGTCGATCCCAGCCGTCGAACGCCAGGCCCATGTCACGCCGGCCCGCGGCGACGATCACCTGTTTGAAGCGCAGCAGCCAGGCGTTGTCTTCATCGGCCAAGCCTGCTACTGCGCCTTCGATCCATGCGGCGGTCGGCTGCTGGGGAAACAGCCCCCAGACCGCCGTGCCAAGCCGCACATCGACGCCGGCTTCAAGCGCTTCTGAAATCTCCGGGCGTGCATCGAGCAAGGTCTGCAGCACGCTATTGCGGTTGGACACCGCCGCGCCCATGCGTCCGCCGAAATGCAGCGGCACTTCCTCGCCCATGGTCTCCAAAGGCACCGGGTTTTCATCCACCAGCGTGACGCGCAGACCATGGCCAATGGCGGTCAACGCCGCCTCCAGTCCCGCAGGCCCCGCGCCGACGATCAGGATGTCGGTCTCGTCGTTGATCGGCGGTGCCTTGCCCGCCAACGAGGCCGGGTCGTAGTAGTTGTTATTGTAGTTTTTGTTGGTAGCCACCGAATTTCCCCTTCAGGTCAGCACCTGGACATGAGCAAACGACTAGAACAACGAAGAAGGCGGCTTGACGTCGCCTTCGGCGAAACGCGACAGACGCAGCTGGCGCATGTCCAGGCCCGGATCGCCCTTGTCGATCCAGTCCGCCAGGGTCTTGCCCACGATCGGCCCCATGGCGAAACCGTGTCCGCAGAACCCGGTGGCGATCGCCAGGCCCCGGGGTGAGGTCTGCGCGTCAATCACCGGGATGCCGTCGGGCAACACGTCGATAGCCCCCGCCCAGCGGTCGGCGATCTGCGTATTGATCTGCCCCGGGAACGCCGCCTTGAGCGAGCGCATGGCGGTGCCCAGACCCTTCTCGTTGGGCTTGATTAGCGGATCGCGCTCGTGAATGCCCTCGCCCAGACGCGAGGCTTGCGACCAAGGCATGCGCTGGTGCAGGTCGGTCAGGCAGGCGCCGTTGAGGTTGAATCGAAACGACTTGCGGTGCGCCCACAGCGACGGCGCGTACCAGTGCAGGGCACGCAGGTGGCCGAGGGTCATGTCGACATCGACATGGGCGTCGTCGGCGATGTTGAAACTGCCGTCCAGGCGCTGGCGAAAACCCACACCATTGGCGATGGTGGAGATACCGCTCAGGGTCGGCCCGGCGGTGGTCCGCGCCACCGTGCCGCGCACCAGTTGCTGCGGTAGTTCGATGCCGAGCATTCGCAACAGGCGAAAGGTGGAGACGCCGGCGGCGCAGATCACGGTTTTCGCCTTCACATAACCGCGCTCGGTTTCCACTCCGACCACCTGGCCGGCGGCGACATCGATGCCCCTGGCGCCACAGTGTTCCACCAGTTGCGCACCCAGTTCGCGGGCGCGCATGGCGAAGGCCCGCGCCACCAGCGTCGGTTCGGCCTGACCGTCGCTGGCGGTGAAAATCCCTCCCAGTTGCTGCACGGCGTAACCCGGCAGCTTGTCGAGCACTTGCCGGGGCGACAGCATCACGGTATCCATCGAAAAGCTGCGCGCGACGCTCAGCCAGGAAGCATAGCCCTCACGTTCTTCTTCGTTGCCGGCGACGAACAGGCAACCGTCGTTGCGCCAGCCCAGGTCGGTTTGCAGCTCACGCTCCAGCGAACGCCAGAGGCCGATGCTGGCCTGCATCAGCGGCACTTCGGCCTCGTCCCGCGATTGCTGGCGCACGAAACCCCAGGCCCGGGACGATTGCTGACCTGCCAGCAGGCTTTTTTCCAGCAGCAGCACCTTGCTGCCCGCCTTGCTCAAGTAGTACGCGCTGGCACAGCCCATCAGGCCGCCGCCGATGATCACCACATCGACTTCATGGGGCAGTGGATGGTCCTGAAGCGCCGATACACCGGCCAAAGCTGCAACTGGAGTGTTCATGAGGGAATTCGCCGAGTTGAGAATGACGCGTAGCGCAGCGTCGAGGTTTGAGCTAAGAATGTGCCCCGGCACACTGAAATTACAGTGATGTCTGCGCATTAATTCCATGTGAGGAACGCATAGAAACATGAGCCGCCAACTGCCCTCGATCGAGCTTTTGCAGGCATTCCTGACGGTTGCCAAGACCGGCAACTTCGGCAAGGCGGGCGAGCAGCTCAACCTCAGCCAGAGCGCGGTGAGCCGCCAGGTCGCGCAGCTGGAGGCGCGCCTGGACACCCGCCTGTTCGAACGGCACACCCGCCGGATCGTGCTGACCGCCGAAGGCCGCTCGCTGGTGCCGGTGGCCGAACAGGTCATCGGTCTGCTGTCGGATGCCTCGCACATGCTGTCCACCGTGGGCCGCAGCGTCAGCCTGCGGGCGCATCCGACCATGGCCGCGCGCTGGTTGATTCCCAGGTTGACGGCGTTCTATCGCGAACACCCGCAGGTGACCGTCAGCGTCGACACCGTGTATCACCGCTTCCCGGATTTCGCTTTCGAATCGGTCGACGCGATGATCGCCTACGGCACCGCCACCTGGCCCGACTTCGAGGCGCTGGAGTTGTGGGAGGAAGAATTGATTCCGGTGTGCTCGCCGCAGCTTCTGGAGGGCACGACAGCGAAGGAATTGCTCAAGAGCGCGCGACTGGTGGATTCGAGCATGGATCGGCTGGATTGGCGGCGGTGGGAGGAGTATTACCCCGGCTCAACCGGGCCGGATAATTCGCATTTGACCTTTGATACGCTGGAGTCGGCCATTGTCGCGGTGAAGTGTGGTCAGGGGATTGCCCTTGTCGACGCGGTGCTGACCCAGGATGAGTTGCTCAATGGGCAACTGGTTCGGGTGCATGATGGGCGCATCGTCACCGGCGGGCGCTATACCCTGGTTTATCCCCGGCGGGTGAAACACTCCAGCGGCTTTTCCGAATTTCTGGGTTGGCTGGAACAAGCTGTCGAAAACCGGACTCTGTAGGAGCGAGCATGCTCGCGATGGAGGCGCAGGCACCGCGGGGTATCAGGCAGCCAGCGTCATCGTTAACGACCATCGCGAGCATGCTCGCTCCTACAGGGGTAGACACCGAAAATTCCCAACCGAAGTGCTTAGTGCCATCACGCTAAGGTGCATCCCCGCTATACCCGGGGATGATATCGATGGCGATCCCGTCCCCTCACACTCTCCCCATGGGCAAATCGCCCCTCACCAGGAGAGTGACCATGACTACGTACCTGAACCATTTCGCCCAGAAGACTGATGCCCAGCCTGTCTCGCAAGCCCAGTCGGCCGAGTATCAGATCCCTTCGCGCTACGCCGTGCGGGTTGGCGATATCGACGTTATGGTGATCAGCGACGGCGTCCTGCCGCTGCCGACCGAAACCATGTCCACCAACGCCGACCCGGAAGCGCGCAAGGCGTGGTTCAAGCAGATGTTCCTCGGCCCCGACGCCTTCGACTGGGCGCTGAATGTGCTGGTGGTGCGCAGCGGCGAGCAGATCATCCTGGTCGACGCGGGTCTGGGCGGTCAGTTCCCCGGCTTCCCGCGCGCCGGGCAGTTCCCGAAACGCCTGGCGGCGGCCGGTATCGATCTGGCGTCCGTCACTGACATCGTGATCACCCACATGCACATGGACCACATCGGCGGGCTGCTGGTGGACGACGTGAAAAATAAACTGAGCCCGGACGTGCGCATCCACGTGGCGCAAACCGAGGTCGACTTCTGGTCCGAACCCGACTTCACCCACACCGACATGCCGGCACCGGTACCTGATGTGCTGCGGGCAACCGCCAATGCCTTCATCAAAGAGTTTTCCAGCAAGGTGCGCACCTTCGAAGACCAACACGAAGTGGCGCCAGGCGTGGTCGCCAAGATGACCGGCGGCCACACCCCGGGGCACTGCGTGGTCTACGTGCAATCGGGCGGCGAAAAGCTGACCTTCGCCGGCGACGCCCTGTTCCCGGTCGCCTTCGAACACCCGGACTGGCACAACGGCTTCGAACATGACCCTGAAGAATCGGTACGCGTACGGGTCCGTCTGATGCAAGAAGCGGCGGCGAGCGGTGAATTGTTTGTTGCAACGCACCTGCCCTTCCCGTCCGTTGGCCGGGTGGCGCTGGATGGTGATGCGTTTCGTTGGGTCGCGGCGTTCTGGGATTTCTAATCGTTAGCTGATGATTTAACAGGCGATGTGCTGAGGGGGTTATCCCCTCAGCACTGATAGGTGCAAGGCACAACTTTCAAGTACTACATTTAGTTCAGTTTAGTAACTCAGACAAATAACCCTGAATTCCCGCCAAACCCTGTTTCCGCGTTTGACTGGCTACACGTTTTAAAAAACAATCCTCGAACTTCCCCCAAACTTTGCCGCACAGGACTGTACGACATGAATTCGATTACAGGGACTTCCTTTAACCACAATGCAACTCATACAAGAGAGTTGCAGTTGAACATACCGACAGCACAACCGGTGAAAGCGGCCACCGAGCCAGCCACCGCACCAACGTCCATGCCGCCCCGGGAATCGGTCAAGGTCAACCTATCGCTGGAAGGCCTGAAGGCCTCTGCTTCATCCTCGGACACCAAGGCTTCGCCGGCAAAGGACGACGCCAAAATGGTGGAAAAAATCCGCAAGCAGATGCAGGAACTCCAGGAAAAGATCCAGGAACAGCAGGCGCAGTTGCAAGCGGTGGAAGCCAACCGAAACCTGTCCCCCGAAGAAAAGGCGCAGCGCGTCAGTGCAATCAACCAGGTATTGGCCGGCCTCAACAGTTCGCTGGCAAGTGCAACCGCACAGTTGATGTTGGCACTTAAAGGAACACCGGAAATGAAAGGTGGCGATGCGATACAGCCAATGCCTTTCGTTCGCCATGAAGAAACAGCGCCGCCAACTAACAGCTGAACTTCCCACCTATATTAATCGACACCCCTCCCCTCTGTAGGAACGAGCTTGCTCGCGATGGTGGTTAACGATAACGCGGGGCATCAGAATACCTGCGTTATCCGGAAGTTCATCGCGAGCAGGCTCGCTCCCACAATGGGTTTGGGTACATTCGCGAATTCGGGTCGGCTACCAGGCCGCCTTCGCGAGCAAGCCCGCTCCCACAGTGGTCAGGTGTTCATCCGTGAAATCGGGTCGGCTTCAAGGCCGCCTTCGCGGGCAAGCCTTGCTCCTACAGAGGAATGTTGGCTATGCCCTTTCCAAGGCCTCAGCCATCCGCACCAAATCCGCGAAGGATTTGGCATGCATCTTCTTCATGGCATGAGAACGATGAATCTTGATCGTAATTTCACTCAGATTCATCTGCCCCGCGATCTGCTTGTTCATCAGCCCCTTGACCGCCAGCGCCATGACCTCCTTTTCACGGGGAGTCAGGGACTGGTAGTCGGCATGCAGATTGGAAGTCTGCTGCTCCACCTCGCGACGTTTGATATCGCTCTGCAGCGCGGCAGATACCGCATCCAGCAGATCCTGTTCACGAAAGGGCTTGGCCAGGAAATCCACGGCACCGGCTTTCATCGCCTTGACCGACATCTCGATGTCGCCATGGCCGGTGATGAAAATGACGGGAATGCTGGAATGCGAATCGACCAGCTGACGCTGAAAGTCCAGGCCACTGCTGCCCTGCAGGCGCACATCCAGCACCAGACAGCTGGCACCGTCGGTTTTGGAACGCTGAAGAAATTCCGCCGTCGAGGCAAAGGTTTCGACCCGCATACCGGCCGAGCGCAACAGGTTGCTGAGCGCATCGCGAATGGAGGCATCATCGTCCACCACGTAAACAATGGAAGCATTGTTTTGCGACTCATTGAACGGAGCATTCATGCACGACACTCTTCAACAAAGGGTGGAAAAAAGTGTAGCACAGTGCCTTTACTGCACGACCGGCAGCGTGAACTGAACAGTCGCACCGCGCGGCTGATTGGCGCTTGCCCATAGCCGCCCGCCGTGGGCCTCGATGATCGAACGGCAGATCGACAAGCCCATGCCCAGCCCAGTGGCCTTGGTGGTGTAGAACGAGATGAACACCTGATCAGGGTTCTCCGTGGCAAAACCCGGCCCCGAATCGCTGACGCTCACCAGCAGGTACCCCTCCTCCCCCGGCACCGCGCTGATCTGCAGTTGACGCTCGCCTTGCGGGGTCGCGCCCATCGCCTCCAGCGCATTCATGATCAGGTTGAGCAGCACCTGTTGCAGCTCCACACGATCACCGACGATCAGTTGCAAGCCGTCGCTGAGTTGGGTCTGCAATGTCACGCCGTTTTTCATGATCTGGCCACGGGTGAACTCGATCATCTCGCCAATGGCCACATTGATGTCCAGCGGGCCTTTCTGCGGCGGCGCCTTGCGGATATGCCCGCGAATACGCCCCAGCACATCGGCGGCGCGGTTGGCATCCTGGATCAACCGGGCGAGCACTTGACGGACCTCGTCGAGCTCCGGCGGCTGGATGTTCAGCCAGCGCTGTGCGGCATTGGCGTTGAGGATCGCCGCGGCAATCGGCTGGTTGACCTCGTGTGCGATCGACGCCACCAGCTGCCCCATGGTGGCGACGCGGTTGGCGTGGGCCAGTTCGGTCTGCACCTCGCGATAACGCCGCTCGCTCTCACGGATTTGCTCTTCCGCCTGCTTGCGCTCGGTCAGGTCCAATACGAAGGCGACCCCTTCCTTGCTGTCGGCTTCGAACATGGCCAGGCCGACGATCACCGGCAGCGTGCTGCCGTCTTTCTTGAAGTACTCCTTCTCGAAAGGTTGTGCATGACCGGTGCGTACCGCTTGCAGCATGGATCGCTCGCTGACTTCCCGATACTGGGGCACTGTCAGATCGCGCCAGCGTAGCCGACCCGAAACCAGGTCCTCGCGACTGAAGCCGAGCATGCGCAGGAAAGCATCGTTTGCCTCGACAATGTCGCCATCGGCATTCCAGACCACAATGCCGATGATATTGGCGTCCACCAGACGGCGGATCTTCGATTCGCGCTCGGCAACCTCACGGTACAACCGGGCGTTCTCCAACGAGATGGCCGCCTGTGACGCCACCAGTTTCAGCACGGCGATCCGGTTGGGGCTGAACACCCGGGCGGTCAGGTTGTTCTCCAGATACAGCGCGCCGACCAGCTTGGCCTGGTTCATCAACGGCAGGCAAAGGATCGAGCGGGCGCGCTGCTCGCGTACGTAAGGATCAGCGGCGAACGACGATTCGATGATGGCGTCGTCCAGAACGATGCTCTCGCGGGTGCGCAGGACCTGGAAAAGCACGGACTGCGGCAGCAGCTGCGCACTGATCGGCGCATCGCGCAGTTGCGTGGTGTCATCGCCGGTGGTCACCTGGGCGGCGATCCGGTGCTCGCCGGCATCCGACAGAATCAACAGGCCACGTTCGGCACCGGCCTGTTCGATAGCGGTGAACATGACCATGTCGATCAGCTTTTCCAGAACGATTTCGCCCGACACCGCCTGGGAGACCTTGAGCACGGTCGCCAGATCCAGGTGCTCGACCGCCGTGGCCATGGTGGTGGTCGGGCCGAGGGTGTGTTCCTCGGTGCGCAGCGACGGATACTTCGCGTCCAGCTGGCGCACCTTGCCATCGGCACCCCAGCGCAGATAGCCGTAGCGGGCATCCTGCAGATAGACCCGGGCGATCTTGCCCAGTCCCCGCGCTGCATAGAAGCGCGACGCCAGCTCGTTGCCCAGCGCCTCGACATGGATGAAACCGCTGTTCTGCGCCAGGTTGATGGCTTGCTCGTATAGCTTCTCGGCATCCACCACGCGCCCTTCGACACGGGCGATCTCGGCCGCGATCAACGCCGCCCGGCTGGCGAAATTCTCTGGACACTGTTGCGCCCAGCCATGCAACTGCTGGTAATCGACACCCATGGCGGCCAGATGCGGCGCTTGCTCGCTCGGTTCGATGCCGTCACAACAGGCCGCCCGGGCCAGCGCGTCGTAGAAGTAGTACTCGGCCTCCTCGAAGAACCCCTGGCATACCCAGAGCAACTGCCGCGCCTTGTCGGCGGCCTGCATGGCGGCTTCAGGTTCGCCGGCCATGTAACGGGCCTGGAGTTTACGCACCCAGTACAGACACTCGGCCAGCACCAGATCCGGGGTGCTGGACAGATGCGCTTCGGTGTCGGCTTCGTTGAATTCGCCCTCTTCCAGACGCCCGAAAGTCGGGGTCAGGCCGCGCAGCATGCGGATCTGCACCAGTTGCGTGGAGATGAAATCGGTCACCAGGCCGAAGCGCACTTTGCGCGCGTAGGCCAGGCCCTGTTCGGCCTCGCCCTGTACCTCGGGCAACGGCTCGCCGGCGAACAGCAGATCGGCGGTGAGGTTGTTGCCGGCATAGGCCCCGTAGGGCAGATCGCCGATCCGGTTGGCCGCCACGAACGAGCGACGTAACAGGTCCCGGCACTGCGCCACGGGGCGCATCCAGCGCACGGCAAAACAGGAGAAACACAGATAGGTGCTGGCTTCGAACCGAGTCAGCCCGCGTTGCTCGACCAGATCACAACCCAGCTGTCCGAAGCGGAACCCCACCTCATGGTCGCCGAAGCGCGGACCGGCCACCCGAAAGACATTGGCATAGAGCACGCAGGAGGCGTCGCAGTTACCCCATTCAAGGCTCATGCTGACCGCCTTGCAGATCGACAGGCACGACAGGTTGGTATCGGTCTGCAATGCCGGGGCGAAGAGTTTGCCCAGGGCGCTGACGGTCACCAGGGACGTGGCGTCCTCCATCAACGGCAGGTCAATAAGGTCTTCGATGACCCGGTCACCCAGCATTTCGCCGATGCGGTCGTACTCGCGACGCACATCATCGTCGCTCGGATGCGCCGACCATTCGATTCCCACATGCCGCAGGTAGTCCAGACAGACCGCGACCGAGGCATCGCTGCGATCGAGCAGCAAGTAAACGTCCATGTGCAGACAGGCGACATTGGCGCGCTCGATCACGGTCGTGGCGCGCCCGGCCAGCGCGGTCAGGCGCTCGTCGGCGATGGCGAGCTGGCCGGTGAGGAACTCGCATTCGGCGCGGTTCAATTCCAGGGCGAAGCTCAGCCCGTTGCGCCGCGTCCAGCAATCCTCGCCCAACAGCTGGGCACCGGTGGTGAGGTAGTTGAGTGCCGAAGCGTAGGCCGACGACGCCTTGGCGCGCTGGCCGGCGATCAGGTTGAATTCGGCCAGTTGCTCGCGCTCGCGCAAATCGGTGAGCAAGGTCGCACCGCGATTGAGCTGGCCGACGATTTCGAAAATCGCCTCTTCCACGCCCTGGGCCGGTGTCTGCGCCGCCAGTAGCCGGCCGATCCGCAGATGCGCCTGGGCCCGCGATTCCCTCGGGATCAGCGAATAGGCGGCTTCATGAATACGGTCGTGAACGAAGGCATAGGCACCGTCCAGGCGTTCGACCAGTTCCTGGCGAATCGCCTCCCACAACACCGTGCGCAGCTGTGTCTTGGGTACTTCCATGGCGGTGGCCAGGGCGTTGATTCCGGCCACGTTGCCCAGACAGGCGAGCTGCTGCAACGCGTGCTGGGTATCGGCTGGCAGGCGGGTCAGCTTGTCGACCATCAGGTCGACGATGTTGTCGGTGTAGCCCTTGGCGTGGATGCGATCCGGGTCCCAGAACCAGCGACTCAAGTGGTGATCGAACGTCAGCAGCTGTTCATCGGCCAGGGTTTGCAGGAACTGGATGACGAAGAATGGATTGCCGGCGGTCTTGTCCAGCACCAGCTGCGCCAATGGCTCGACCCGCGGAATCTGGTCATCGAGCGCTTCGGCGATCAATTGTTCGATGTGGTTCTTGGCCAGCGGCGCCAGAGTGATTTCATCGATCCTGCCGCCGGCCTTGCGGATGGCCTCGATCTTCAGCGACAGCGGATGCCCGGCGTCCACCTCGTTGCTGCGGTAGGCGCCGACGAGCATCAGGTGGCGGGTGTCCGAGCTGATCAACAGATCCTCGAGCAGGTCGAGGGTTGCCGCGTCGAGCCATTGCAGGTCGTCGAGAAACAGGGCCAGCGGATGATCGGCCTGGGCGAACACCCCGATGAAGTGCCGCAGCACCAGCAGGAAGCGGCGTTGCGCCTGCTGCGGGTCCAGCGCCGGAACAGGTGGCGGCTCGCCGATGATCAGCTTGAGCTCGGGAATCAGGTCGGTGATCAGGCGCGCGTTGGGCTCCAGCGCTTGCTGCAAGGCGTCTCGCCATTCGGCCAGTTCCGTGTCGCTCTTGCCCAGCAAGGTGCGGACCAGGCTCTGGAACGCCTGCACCAGGGTCGAATAGGGTATGTCGCGGCTGTATTGATCGAACTTGCCGGAAGCGAAGAGCCCGCGCGGCGGAACCAGCACCTTGTGCAGCTCGTTGACCACCGAGGACTTGCCGATGCCGGAATAGCCGGTGACCAGCACCAGCTCCGGTGTGCTGCTGGTGATGATCCGGTTGAACGCGCTCACCAGGGTGTCGACTTCACGCTCGCGTCCGTAGAGCTTTTCGGGAATCAGCAGTCGGTCGGAAGCGCCGTGTTCGCTGAGGGTGAAGGGCTTGATCTGGCCGGTCTGTTGCCATTCGGTCAGGCAGCGGCGCAGATCATGCTCTAGCCCGGCGGCGGTCTGATAGCGCTCTTCGGCAGTCTTGGCGAGCAATTTCCTGACGATGTCGCAGAGTACATGGGGAATGCTCTCGACCCTGGAACGGGCCGGCACCGGTTTTTTCGCGATATGGCAATGCACCCATTCGATCGGATCGACGGCGGTGAACGGCAGCGTGGCGGTGAGCATGTGGTAGAGGGTCACGCCGAAGGAATACAGGTCGCTGCGCGAATCGATCGAGCGATTCATCCGCCCGGTCTGCTCGGGTGCCATGTAGGCCAGGGTGCCGGCGATGGTCTCGGGTGCCTGGCGCTCGCGCGGCAGTTGCGAAGCCAGGCCGAAGCCGGTGAGCCTCGCCTGGCCGTCGGAGCAGTTGACCAGGATGTGGCTGGGCTTGATGTCTTTGTGGACGAGGCCGCGCTGGTGAAGTTTGCCGATCGCGACGGCGATGCTGATGGCGTGATGCAGGAAAATAGAGGTCGGCATGGGCGTCGTCAGCAACTGCACCAGGGGCTCGCCACCCGGATCTTCCAGCACCAGCTGGACCTGGCCGCTTTCGCGCACGATCTCCAGCGGTCGAACCGCCCAACTGCCGTCGAGTTCGTCCTTGAGGGCAAATTCGTGGGAGAGACGGCCAAGGCAGGCCGGGAGCGGTTGCTCGGCGGCGGGTCGCGTGACCAGCACCGTGCTTTCGCCAGCGGCACCCGAGCGAACTTCGCGACAGAAGATACGCTCACCGTCGTCCCATAGTATTTGCATGCTGATATCCATCTGAATTGGAAAAAACCAGTCAGTTGCGCCACAACACTGTAGCAGGCCGGGGAACAGCGCCCCCTGCCGTCTGATCAATCACCAAAGATGGCATTGAATGAGGTCTGCTACATCAACACATAGATCTTAGCGACCTATACCTAGATATGATTTTTCCTCGACAAAGACCGCGTATGGTGTAGGGACACCGGGCGCAGTAACGAGCAAATTCAATGACGCAAGACACTCAAACACGCACTGCAGCGAACATTGCAGTTGTGGATGATGACGATTCGGTTCGCGGAGCCCTGGAAAGCCTGTTGCGCTCCAGCGGCTACAAGACCCGGACCTATTGCAGCGCGCTGGAGTTTCTCGGCGCCAACGCCTTGGCTGAAACCGATTGCCTGGTGTCCGATATCCAGATGCCGGGCATGAGTGGTGTGGAGATGTTCGAGCAACTGATTGCGACAGGCATTCACATCCCCACGATATTGATCACCGCCTACCCCGCCGCCGCCCCGCCCCCGAGCGCTCACTCACCGGAACTGATCGCCTGCCTGCCCAAACCCTGCGACGCCGACAAGCTGTTGAATTGCATTGAGGCTGCGCTTTCCCGGCGTCATTGATCGCCGGGACTGAGCTTATCCCTGCCCACAGGTTCCGCGGTTCAACGCCAAAATTGTGAACGACACAAACCCCTGTGGGAGCGTGGCTTGCCCGCGAAGGCGTCAGACCAGCCACCACAGATGTTGAATGTGCCGGCCTCTTCGCGAGCAAGCCCGCTCCCACAAGTTCCGCGGTTCACCGCCAAAATTGTGAACGACGCAAACCCCTGTGGGAGCGGGCTTGCCCGCGAAGGCGTCAGGCCGGCCACCACAGATATTGGATGTGCCGGCCTCTTCGCGGGCAAGCCCGCTCCCACAGGTTTGGAGGTTTGGTCAGCGGGTCAGATTGGCCCGGGCGCTGTGCAGCTTTTTGTAGCTGTCGATCAGGCGCAAATGGCGGTCCAGGCCTTCGAGTTTCATGCTGGTCGGAGTCAGGCCGTAGAAGCGGACGCTGCTGTTGACCGAGCCGATGGCGGCGTCCATGCGCTCGTTGCCGAACATCCGGCGGAAGTTGGCTTCGTAATCCTCCAGTTCCAGATCCTCGTCCAGTTCCATCTCCAGCACCGCATTCACCGCCTGGTAGAACAACCCACGCTCGACCGTGTTGTCGTTGTACTGCAGGAAGGTCTCGACCGCCTCTTTTGCCTCTTCAAACTGCTGCAACGCCAGGTAAATCAGCGCCTTCAACTCAAGAATCGTCAGCTGCCCCCAGGCCGTGTTGTCGTCGAACTCGATGCCGATCAGCGTGGTGATGTCGGTGTAGTCGTCCAGCTCGCTCTCCACCAGACGCTCCACCAGATCCTTCAACCCGGCTTCGTCCAGGCGATGCAGGTTGAGGATGTCTTCGCGGAAGAACAGCGCCTTGTTGGTGTTGTCCCAGATCAGGTCGTCGACCGGATAGATCTCCGAATAATCCGGCACCAGGATGCGGCAGGCCGTGGCACCGATGTGCTCGTAGACCGCCATGTACGATTCCTTGCCCATGTTTTCCAGAATGCCGAATAAGGTGGCGGCTTCCTGGGCGTTGGAGTCTTCGCCCTGGCCCGAGAAGTCCCACTCGACGAACTCGTATTCAGGCTTGGCACTGAAGAAGCGCCACGACACCACACCGCTGGAATCGATGAAGTGCTCGACGAAGTTGTTCGGCTCGGTCACCGCGTGGCCTTCGAAAGTCGGCTGCGGCAGGTCGTTCAAGCCTTCGAAACTGCGGCCCTGCAGCAGTTCGGTCAGGCTGCGCTCCAGCGCCACTTCCAGACTCGGGTGTGCGCCGAACGAGGCGAATACGCCGCCGGTGCGCGGGTTCATCAAGGTCACGCACATCACCGGGAACTCGCCGCCCAGCGACGCATCCTTGACCAGCACCGGGAAGCCCTGGGCTTCAAGGCCCTCGATACCAGCGACAATACTCGGGTACTTCGCCAGCACTTCGGCCGGCACGTCCGGGAGTGCGAATTCACCTTCGATGATTTCGCGCTTCACCGCCCGCTCGAAGATCTCCGACAGGCACTGCACCTGGGCTTCGGCCAGGGTGTTGCCGGCACTCATGCCGTTGCTCAGGTAGAGGTTTTCGATCAGGTTGGACGGGAAGTACACCACCTCGCCGTCGGACTGGCGCACGAACGGCAGCGAAACGATGCCGCGGGATTCATTGCCGGAGTTGGTGTCGAACAGGTGAGAACCGCGCAGCTCGCCATCGCGGTTGTAGATCTTCAGGCAGTACGCGTCGAGGATTTCCTTGGGCAGCTCGTCCTTGCGCCCAGGCTGGAACCAGCGCTCGTCCGGGTAATGCACGAACGGCGCGTTGGCGATGTCTTCGCCCCAGAACTGGTCGTTGTAGAAGAAGTTGCAGTTCAGACGCTCGATGAACTCGCCCAGCGCCGAAGCCAGCGCGCTTTCCTTGGTCGAGCCCTTGCCGTTGGTGAAGCACATCGGCGAATGGGCATCGCGGATATGCAGCGACCAGACGTTGGGCACGATATTGCGCCAGGAAGCGATTTCGATCTTCATGCCAAGGTCGGCGAGGATACCCGACATGTTGGCGATGGTCTGCTCCAGCGGCAGGTCCTTGCCGACGATGTAGGTGCCACCTTCGGACGTCGAGTTCGGCATCAGCAACGCCTGGGCGTCGGCGTCGAGGTTTTCCACCTCTTCGATCACGAACTCCGGACCGGCCTGCACCACCTTCTTCACGGTGCAGCGGTCGATGGAACGCAGGATGCCCTGACGGTCCTTGTCGGAGATATCGGCCGGCAGCTCGACCTGGATCTTGAAGATCTGGTTGTAGCGGTTTTCCGGGTCGACGATGTTGTTCTGCGACAGGCGAATATTGTCGGTTGGGATGTTGCGGGTCTCGCAGTACAACTTCACGAAATAGGCGGCACACAACGCCGAGGAAGCCAGGAAGTAATCGAACGGCCCCGGCGCCGAGCCATCGCCCTTGTAGCGGATGGGCTGATCGGCGATCACCGTGAAGTCGTCGAACTTGGCTTCAAGTCGAAGGTTGTCGAGAAAGTTGACCTTGATTTCCATGGGGGAACACCAGAATAGCGAGCTAAGCGAAATTGGCCGCCATTATCCGGTTTTTCAGCGGCAAGTCTCGTGCTTTTCCTCGGCGGCCGCTGACCGGTTCCACGGGACTTGCCCTGCGCGGGGCTGCCCGCGCAGGGTTGAAGCTGCCTATTTGCGAATCGCGGTATAGGACTCGCGCAAGTCACTGGCCCAACCGTCGAGCACCACCTTGACGTCATCCGGGGTCAGGACCTGCTTGTCATCGTCCAGCGCCAGGCCTGTGCCCATACGCACAACCTCGGCCACCACTTCCCCCGTCGCACCGTCTTCGAAAGACACTTCGGTGGCGATTTCGCTGTCCTGGTCGCGGATACCGGTGGCCGTGCTCACCCCCGCCGCGACCAGCGTCACCGGCAGCCATTCATAGAACTTCAGACCCTGGGGACTGGCTGCCACCCGGGTAATCGCGGGCCTGACGATCAGGGTGTCGGAATCCGGTTTGGTGACCAGAGGCAGCATCTTGCTCAGCTCGGATCGCAAGGCCGCATCGTAGTAGTCGGTCACCCCGGACAGCGTGCTCAGGGGAATCCGCTCGGTCGGCTCAGGGCCCGGGTAGAACTGGCTCGGCGCCAGATAGACCGTGGTGTAGCGGCCGCGCTTCACTGCGGGGCTGACCCAGCTCAACACGGTCTGGCCGGACGGCGCCTTGTGCTCCGACAACAGGCTGTAGTCATACAGAAAGCCGGTATACATTTCAGGGGTGACTTTTTTGCTGCTGCAGGCCGACAGGGTCAGGGTGGCCGCGAACAACAGCGACAGCGAGCGAAGGGTTCTGATCATGGTGATTCCTTATCAGGCGTGGACGTGAAATTGGGCGTGAGGGGCGTCTTCCGAACACTCGATGCGCAACTGGCCATGGGTCATGATCCAGTGGATGAACTCGGTGGTCGGGATGGAGTGGATGTATTCCACCCAGTGGGAGCCTTCCGGGCTGTAGCGCTCGAAGTAACGGCGCATGACGATCTGGCTCTGATCGCTGGCCAGCCCCAGGCACGTCTCCTGGAACAGGATCGACTTGTCGCCCCCGGGCAATGCGGTACGTTGAGTGAGGATCAGGGGACGCTCGGTGTTGCGCCCCGCAGCGGTCGGAATGCCGTTTAAAACCTTCATGAATACCTCCGTCAATGGAATGCCGGCAGGGTGAAGGAAGGTTTTTGCCTGAGGATGTCCGCTTGATGTCTGTGTTGCAGGAATGTTGCTCGATTGAAATATATGACCCGGGCATCGAAATGGTTTTAGATGCCCTCCTTTTTTGAGCCCTGGACCCGGTAACCGTGAGCAGACTGCTGATCGTCGACGACGATATGGAAATTCTGTCCCTGCTGAAGAAGTTCTTCGTTCAGCACGCCTATGAGGTGGAGGTGGCGCCTCACGGCGAGGCCATGTGGGCGGCGATCGCGCAGAACCGGCCGGACACCATCATCCTCGACGTGATGCTGCCCGGCGAAAGCGGCCTGAGCCTGTGCCAGAAAGTGCGGGCGCAGACCGGGATCCCGATCATCATGCTGACCGCCATGGCCGAGCTGAGCGATCGCATCGTCGGCCTGGAACTGGGGGCCGACGACTACCTGACCAAACCCTTCGCGCCCCAGGAACTGCTGGCCCGGGTCCGCGCCCTGCAACGTCGCGCCGGTGAACAGAAAAGCCCGGTCGGCGAGCCATCGCGGCCGGTCAGCAGCTTTGCCGGCTGGCACCTGGATATCACCTGCCGCGAGTTGCGCTCCCCCGACAACGTGATGATTCCGCTGTCCGGTGGCGAATTCGACCTGCTGGTGGTGTTCCTCGAAAATCCCCAACGCATCCTCACCCGCGAGCAACTGATCGACCTGACCCACGGCCAGGGCCACGACGCCTTCGATCGCAGCATCGATGTGCAGGTCAGCCGACTGCGACGCAAAATCGAACCGGACAGCAAGCGCCCGGACCTGATCCGTACCGTGCGCAACGGAGGTTATATGTTCACCGCCAAGGTCACTCGCTCGTGATCGGCCGGATGTTTCGCCGCGACACCCTGAGGCGCCGGATTGCCCTGACCATTGTCGCCGCGATGGCCGCGTCCTTGACCCTCAACGCCCTGTTCGTGCAGGTCGCCGGCACCTGGGCCCGGCCACCCATCGAGCGCACCGGCCTGCTGGAACAGATTGCCGTGACCACCCGGCTGATCGAGGGGGCGCCAACGGCGTTGCGTGCGCAATTGGCGAGCGCGGCGAGCAATCCCATGCTCGAGGTGGCCTGGGGTACTGATCGCGACGCGTTCGGCCTGCCCACGGGCGGGGCACTGGTCGAACCCCGCAAGGTGCCGGTGCTGCACGAGTTGCTGGGAGATGATCGGGACATGGAGGTGTTCAATCCCGCAGATTGGCCGGAAAACAGTGCCCAGGCGCATTACGTCGCGCTGGTGCGGCTGGTCGATGGCAGCTGGTTGACCTTCACCCCGCCCGAACGAAGCTGGGGTCTGGACACCGGCACGCGAATCGCGGTGATCATCGCCCTGGGGCTGATCGCTACGCTGCTGGTGGCCTGGATCGCCACGCGTCAGCTGGCGAGTCCCCTGCAACGCTTCGCCGGCGCCGCGCGGCGCTTCGGCGGCGACCTGAGCGCGCCGCCCATCGCCATCGAAGGTCCCCACGAAATACGCCAGGTGATCATCGCCTTCAACACCATGCAGGCGCAGATCCAGCACTTCATCGGCGAACGCACGCACATGCTCGCCTCCATCTCCCATGACCTGCGCGCGCCGTTGACGCGCATGCGTCTGCGCAGCGAGTTCATGGAAGACCTGGACCATCAGCGCAAAATGATTCGCGACATCGAAGAGATGCAGTCGATGATCAACGCGGCCCTGGCGTTCTTCCGCGAAGACACGCACCTGGAGCAATCCACGGCGTTCGACCTCTCGGAGTTGCTGCAGACCATCATTGATGACTTCCGCGATCAGGGCATCAACATCGACTTCACCGGCCCCGCGCATTGGGTGTACGACGGCCGGCCGCTGGGGATCAAGCGTGTGGTGGTCAATCTGCTGGAGAATGCGGTGAAGTACGGACTGCACCCGGGCGCTGCGTTGAAATTCGATGATGATTGGGTGTGCATTGAGGTCAGCGACGAGGGTCCGGGGATTCCCGAGGAGGCGCTGCAGCGGGTGTTCGATCCGTTCTTCCGCCTGGAAAGCTCACGTAATCGGGATACCGGTGGAGTTGGGTTGGGGCTTTCGGCTGCCAGGGCGATTGTGCGCGAACAGGGTGGGGAGTTGAGTTTGAGTAATCGCAGTGGTGGGGGTTTGCTGGCGCGGGTGGAGTTGCCGCGTAACAGATAAGCGTGATTTCGACTTTTCAGGGCGACGCGCCCCCTGTAGCAGCTGGCGAAGCCTGCGTCCGGCTGCGCAGCAGTCGCAAAACCTGAATGCGAGGTCTACCTGAAACACCGCACTGCCTGATTTCACGACTGCTGCGCAGCCGGACGCAGGCTTCGCCAGCTGCTACATGGATCGCGGTGGCCTGGTTGACTGGCATTAATCCGAGCGCGCAGGCTTTCTCCGCACCTGCTCTTCCTCCAAAGCCTGACGAACCAACGCCCTCGCCGCCCAGGCCGCGGCACCCAGCGACTCCTCGACACTGGCGCCCCCCACATCCCGCGCGGCAATCAACGCCTCAGTTCCCATCACAATCGACAGCGCCTGCTTCAGCCGCTTGC
This sequence comes from Pseudomonas sp. REP124, assembly GCF_020164475.1. GTDB lineage: Bacteria > Pseudomonadota > Gammaproteobacteria > Pseudomonadales > Pseudomonadaceae > Aquipseudomonas. The sequence continues at coordinate 23,359 of NZ_JAIQWX010000007.1, forward strand.
GCGCCCGGGCTGAGAGCCGGTCCTTGAGCGAATCGACAATCGGCTCGATGTAGCTCATGCGCCGTCCCGGCCGCAGGGGTGCTTCACCGGACTCGTTTTCCAACCACACAGTCATAAACGACCGCTCCATCATGCGCAAACCGACCTCGTCCCCGATCAACAGCTTGTTCAGCGCATTCGCCGCCAGACCCACGCCCTTGACCGGGTCCTCGCCCGGCTTCCAGAAATGCTCCAGCGGCTGCATGTCCCGGTCGGTCGCCGTCTCGCTGATCAGCGCTTCCGGCGAAGGAAAGTAGCGGTAGGCCGTGGCCCGAGACACCATCGCCCGCTCCGCCACCTCGGCAATCGTCGGATTCAACCCCTCTTCACGCAGCGCAACAGCTGCCTCGATCAGCGCCTGGCGAGTACGGCTGCGCTGGTTTGTACGACCCTGATGACCGTTCGGGATCGACGTGCTTGACTTCGTATTGGCCATGGAATAAATGATACTCCGTCTTATCGTGAGACTCGTGTCTCATAATAGGCACAACCCAAGGCGCCAACAAGTGGACGCCCCCATGAGCCCACCCACGCGCCAAAGATCGCCAAGCAACTGAGCGCGCCTCAGGGCGCATGAGGTGAAAGCCATGCATCACAACCCCCGTTCAAACACCTGGTTTCGGCTCGCCGTCGTCTACTTCGCCATCGGCGTCGGCCTGGGCGTGACAATGGGCGCCTCCGGCGACCACTCACTCTTCGCGGTCCACGCCCATATCAATCTGCTGGGCTGGGTGTCGATGGCACTCTTCGGCCTCATCGGCACCGTTTGCCCCGCAACCACCGAGGGACGCATCGCCACCGCCCAGTTCTGGAGCTGGAACATCGGCGTGCCGGTGATGCTGGGGGCCCTGACCTTGCGCATGAAGGGGTTTGCGTCCGTCGAGCCGGTGATTGCGGTTTCGTCGGTTCTGATTGGGATTAGTGTGTTGTTGTTTGTCTGGCTGGTTTTTTCACGCGGTGGAGCTACCGTTGAGCGTTTGATGGGCGCAGCGGGCGAATCGCGGATCTCATAAGGAGAACAACCGCTAGCTGCCCTCCCCCCGGGCAGCTACCGCATCCACTCAACTGGAACGGCGGTACCTGCGAAAAATCGGCCCAAGCCTTACAATCGCGCCCATTCATTGCAAAATCAGACAGGCAACAAGGCTATGGCGCTCGACCCTCCAACAATGTTGACAATTTCAGTCGCTCTCGCAGCGGCTGCCGCGCTGTATCTGGCGGTGGAGTGGCGTAGCGTTCGGGAAACGTCTTTGCTGTGTTTCAGTGCGGGTTTTGCCACGATCACCGTAGGTTCCACCCTTGCCCTGCTGCGCATGAGCGGCCTGCTGTTGATCGGTATCTGGTTCGCCAACGGTCTGCTGGTGCTGGCGCACTGGTTTTTCCTGCTGGGCGTGGCGCGTTTCACCAATGCACGTCTGAGCCGGGCCTGGTATCTGATTTTCGTGGCCTGGCTGGCTTTGTTGCTTCTGCCCGAGGATCCGTCCTGGTCGAAGATCATGCTGGTGGCCAATTCGCTGCTGGTGGCGCTGTTGTCGATCAGGGCCAGTTACCTTTTGCGGCCCCACGGCAAATCGTTGAGCGTGGGGGCGGTGCAGTTGCGTTATGTGCTGATGGGGCATGGTGTTTTCTACATCGCCAAGGCACTGACGGCGGTGGTCCCGGGCACATTGATCGATCTGGCGTCGCTGCGCGGTGAGATCATTCAGATTTCGCTGGTCGAAGGGGTAATGGCGATCATGCTGATCGCGCTGTCGATGACCGGCACCGAGCGTTATCGGCGCGAGAAGAAGATCGCCCGCCTGGCCGAACGTGACCCGCTGACGGCCATGTACAACCGCCGTGCCCTTGAAGTGCGGGCCCTGCGCCTGTTGAGTGATGTTTCAGCCGAACGCCCGGGCGCCCTGCTGCTGATCGATATCGATAATTTCAAACTGGTCAACGACCTGTATGGCCACAGCGCGGGCGACCGTTTGCTGGTCACGCTGAGCGAGATGATCGTTTCGCAGTTGCCTGAAGGTGCGCTGGCGGCAAGGCTGGGCGGTGACGAGTTCGTGATTGTGTTCACGGATGCGTCGGACAAGCGGATCGTCGAGCTGGGCAACACCCTGCGCGACCGTTTCTACGACGCGGCCTCCAGGGCCTTCGACACCCCGGAAGCGGTCACCCTGAGCATCGGCGCCCACCTGTTCGACCATCCGCCGGCCAGTTTGACCGCGATCATCGAACAAGGCGATGTGGCGCTGTACCAATCCAAACGCGCCGGACGCGACACGCTGCGCCTGGTGGACAGCACCCAGACCCGCACCGAGCCACTGCGTACGGACTGAGGAAATGCGCAGTTTGTGGGAGTGGGTTTGCTCGAGAAGGCGGTGTTTCAGACAAGGTGATGTCGACTGACCCACCGCCTTCGCGAGCAAGCCCGCTCCCACAGGGATTTGTGTCGGTCGCAGCATTTGGCAACAATGCCAAAACCTGTAGGAGCGAGGCTTGCCCGCGAAGAGGCCGGCACATTCAATATCCATGTGCTCAGTTCCACCGCCATCGCGAGCAGGCTCGCTCCCACAGGGATTTCAGCTGTCGCCAATGCAGTGTCCAACCACAAATCCCTGTGGGAGCGGGCTTGCTCGCGAAGGCGGTGGGTCATTCAACGAGTGTGTTGACTGACCTGGCCTATTCGCGGGCAAGCCTCGCTCCTACAAAGGCGGCACATCCCCCTCGCGATCTGGAAAAAACATCAGTACGCTCACCTCCAACGACGTATTCCTTACAACGCAAAGGAGTGTGCGCAATGAAGATCAACTCTCTGCCTGTCGTCCTCAGCCTGCTCGCAATATTGCCCCTGGCAACCACCGCCGTCGCCCAGAACAGCATCCGCTTCGAAGGCAGTATCGTCGAACGCCCCTGCCATTCCTCGCTCACCACGGCGGGAACACTGGAACTCAACACCTGCCCTGCCCTCGCCCGGGCCACTGCCTTCGATGCGATCAACATCGATCAGGCGTCCTCGATGACCAGCGTCAAACTGCTCGCCGACAGTGGCCCGGACCGCTATTACGACCAGCGATACGCCCTGGTGGATGCCAAGGGCAAACCGATCCGCGCCGGCAATTACCTGGTTACCATGACCCTGCCCTGAACTCGCCCGCCAGCTCCGCTGAACGGTCGAAGGCGTCGGCATTGCAGCGTCTAAGCTAATCAGACAGCCCGCCCCATCACGCGGCGGGCCTCTGGCCTAAGGGGAAACAGGATGCCCGGACTTTCTGTGCGCCCCTGCTCGTCATGGGCCCTACTCTCGCTGCTCGCCATCGATCTGCTGCTGACAGCAGGATGCGCGGGCAAACCCTCCACGGCTCGCCAAACGGTCGCGACCCTGGGCGATCCCTGCTATGCCAAGGCGCTCCCAACGGTGGGAGAAGGCGGCCTGGCCTGGGGCTCTACCCTGAGCATGGCGCGCAAGAAATCCATGGATAACTGCATGCGTTATGCCGGCCGCTCCGGTGGCACGCCCGACACCTGCCAGGTGGTGTTGGCCCAATGCAGAAAATGACTCGCCCATAAAAAAGCGCCCTGACCTTTCGGCCAGGGCGCTTTCAATCAAGTAATCAATCAGAAGTCTTGCGCAGTCGGGCGCAGGACGATCTCGTTGATGTCCACATCCGCCGGTTGCTCGATCGCGAAAGCGATGGCCCGTGCTACCGACGCGGCCGGAATGGCCTTCTTGTAGAACTCGCCCACCACTTCGGCGCTCGGCTGGTGGCCGCTGCCGAATTTCAGCTCGGATTCCACCGCACCCGGTTCGATGGTCGTGGTGCGGATATCGCCGCCGACTTCGTGACGCAGGCCGTCGGAGATGGCGCGCACCGCGTATTTGGTGCCGCTGTAGACCGAACCGCCCGGGCTGAACACTTTGATGCCGGCCACCGACGAGATGTTGATGAAGTGCCCGCTGCGCTGTTTTTCGAACACTGGCAAGGCGGCGGCAATCCCGTACAACACGCCTTTGACGTTGATGTCGATCATGCGATCCCACTCGTCGACGCGCAGTTCGTTAATCGGCGAGATCGCCATCAGCCCGGCATTGTTGATCATCACATCGACCCGGCCGAAGGCCTGGACAGCCTTGTCGACCAGTGCGGACAAGTCCTCCCGGCGGGTGACATCGACCGCCAGCGCGACCGCCTTGCCGCCTTCAGCGCTGATCTCCCGGACGATCGTGTCGAGACGATCCTGGCGACGGGCGCCGAGCACCACATGGGCACCGAGCGCCGCCAGATGACGAGCCGTTGCTTCGCCCAGACCGCTGCTTGCACCGGTGATGACGACCACTTTGCCCTGGATGTTGTTACTCATGGTTCAGTGCTCCTGTAGAGGCTTGCTTGGGTTGATGGGCTCAGTCTCTACTGGTTTTATTCATCAGAAAATGGAAGAGTTCGGATTTGAGAATTCCATTTTATGGAACGGAGTAGACGACAATGCTCAACCGCATGGAGCTGATCCGGATCTTTTCGGTGGCGGCCGAATCCAGCAACTTTCGCGAAGCCGCCACCCGCCTGGGCACCTCGCCGCAAACCGTCACACGAGCGATCAAGGAGCTGGAGCGCACCTTCGGCGAACTGCTGTTCCATCGCAGCACCCGCCAGGTCCACGTCACCACCTTCGGCGCCGAACTGGCCCTGCAGGCCCGGGAAACCCTCGATCGGGTGGATCAGCTGTTCGTCGTCAACAGCAAGCAGCAGGAGAAAGGCATCGTCGGCCGCGTCGGCATCACCGCGCCGCACGCCATCGGCAGGCTGTACCTGACGCAGTTTCTCAAGCCGCTGATGGAGGAAAACCCGGGCCTGAGCATCGATCTGAGCCTGGATGACCAGATCACCGACGCGGTGGCCAGCCGGATCGACATCGGCGTTCGCGTTGGCGCAGTGCGAGATCGGCGCTTCATCGCCAGGACGGTCGCCCGGGTGGTGCTGAAAATCGTCGCGGCGCCCGCCTTGCTCGACAGGGTTCAGCGCCCCGAAACGGTCGAGGAACTCAAGCGCCTGCCGCTGTCGATGCTGATGGATCGCAGCAACGGCCGCCCGTGGCCATGGATGCTGGCCGATGGGCAGACGTTCCTGCCGGTGTCGCCGGCGTTCACCTGCGACGACCCGGAAACCGAGCGGGAAATCGTGCTGGCTGGGTTCGCCTTCGGGCAGTTGCCGACCTATCTGGCCGAACCGTACCTGTCCGACGGGCAATTGGTGGAGGTCATGCAGGACGATGCACCGGGGCCATTCGAACTGATCATGTATCGTCCGCACTCGGGGCCGGTGCCACCGCGGGTGCGGTTGGTGTATGACCATCTGATGAAGTGTTTTTCAGATCCCGAACGCTTTCCACAATGACGTTGGTGAGCACGCTGCACAATCACTCAAATTATCGAGCGAATGGTCCCGCCTTCCATGCGCATCGCCATGCCATTGAGCGCAGGCGACGCGGCCAGGTGCAGCACGCTGCTGGCCACTTCATCGGGTTCGATCATGCGACGGATCAGTGATGTCGGCTCGGTATCGTCGAAGTAATCCTGAACCACTTGCTGGGTGCTGACGCCTTTCTGCTCGGCGATTTCCCGATGATATCGCTTCACGGCATCGGTCGAGGTGGGGCCTGGCAGTATCGAGTTGACCCTCACAGCCGTGCCTTTGGTCAGTTCCGCCAAGGCTCTGGAAACACCCAGCAGGCAGGTTTTCATCGCGCCGTAGTGAACCATCCAGGGCTGTGGCTTGACCGCGGACTCACTGCTGATGAACACGATGGAGCCCTGACCGCGATCAAGCATCGATTTCATCACCAGCCGAGTCATGCGCACGCCACTCATGACATTGACGTTGAAGTAGTGAAACCACTGAGCATCATCGGTTTCAAAAAAGTCGCGCACCTCGAAGATGCCCACGTTGTTGATCAGAAAGTCGATGGGACCGGCTTCGATGGCAAGAGCCACCAGACGCTCGGCCGCGCCTTCCTCGGTCAAGTCGGCAACCATCCCTTGGGCGTGATCCCCCAGTTCCGCGAGCGCCTCTGCAACCTCTTTTTCATGAAGTCCGCTGATGACTACGCGAGCGCCCTCCATGATGAAGCGCTGAGCGATGGCCTTGCCGATACCCGTTGCGCCACCGGTGATCAGTGCGGTTTTTCCAACCAGTTGGTAATCCATGGGAGCTGCCTTCTATTGTCGTTATGCGCATCATCATGCCCCAGCCCCTGGACGAGAATTATCAAGGGTTGCTGAAAACTGATTTCACCAACGACTGAAAGCACCCCGCCTATTCAGCCACTAACTGCGGCGCCAGCTTATCCAGCAGGAAGTCGATAAATACGCGTACACGCTGGGGCAGTTGCTGCCCGGGACCGATGAAAACGGCATGAATCGCTTCGGTTTCACCGCAATCGTAATCCTCCAGAATCGGCACCAGGCGCCCTGCTTCCAGATCTTCATGGATATGAAAATTCGCCAGCCGGGCTATTCCCAACCCCGCCAGCGCCGAACGACGCATGCTTTCACCATCGCTCAGAAGCACATTGCCCTTTGGCTCGATTTCGATGCGCTGGCCATCCAACCCACGAAACACCCAGGCTTGAGAATGCCGATGAAAACCGAAGCCCAGTCGATTGTGCCGTTGCAACTCGTCGAGATTTTCCGGTCGTCCGAAACGAGCGATATAAGCCGGTGAAGCCACCGTGATCATGCGGCTCTCACCCAGGCGCCGCTGAACAAGGCTCGACTCCTTCATCGGACCGGTACGGATAGCGATGTCAGCGCGTCTTTCCATCAAATCGACGACTGTGTCGGTCAGCTCCACATTGAGCGTGATGTCCGGATAGGCCAGGAGAAACTCCGGCAACAGTGGCAGCAGGCAATGCAGGCCGAAAGGCAGATTGGCGTTGACCTGGATCAGTCCGCTGGGTTTGCTGACGTTACCGATGTCGCGCTCGGCAGAGTCGATCAGTTCGAGAATGCGCAGGCATTCGCTGTTGAATCGCTCGCCTTCCGCAGTCAGTTCCAGGCGTCGTGTTGAACGATGCAGCAGCCGCGCGCCCAGGCGGACTTCCATGCGACTGATCAATTTGCTGACGGCCGATGGCGACATGTCCAGTTGCCGTGCAGCCTCGGAAAAAGTCCCGGCATTGACGACCCGGGTGAAGACTTCCATTTCACCGGATCGATTGATGTCTTTGATATTGATCACGAACTGAATTCACAGATGATTGTCTTTCAAACAGTCTAGCTCATAAATAGTACCGATCGTATGGTGAGGTGTTCCTGAAACTGGAATATCTGTCTTTATCCGAAAGGAAGGACAGAAATCACACACGATACGAGGACAAGACATTGAAGATTTTCGTTACTGGCGTGACCGGCTACATCGGCGGCTCCGTGGCCAAGTACCTGGTCGATGCAGGCCATGAAGTCAGCGGTCTGGTGCGTAACCCGGAACAGCGCGGCGCGTTGCAGGCACTGGGTATCACGCCTGTGCTGGGCACTCTGGATGATGCGTTCATTCTCAGCGAGCAGGCGCGTCTGGCCGATGTGGTGGTCAACGCCGCGAACTCGGACCACCTGGCCTCGGTGCAGACCTTTATCCGGGCCTTGAGTGGCAGTGGAAAGGTGCTGTTGCACACATCGGGTTCAAGCGTCGTCGGTGACGATGCCCGTGGCGCTTACGAGCGCGCCGACATCTTCACCGATGAGACTCCATTCACGCCGATGGACATCCGCAAGGATCGGGTCGAGATCAACCAGATCGTTCGGCGCGCCGGGGTCGAACAGGGGATTCGCAGTATCGTGTTCTGTCCGACCATGATTTATGGGGAGTCCCTGGGCCTGCCGTCGAAAAGCGATCAACTGCCCAAGCTGTTTGCCCAATCTCGCAAATACGGTGCTGGCGCCTATATGGGCGCCGGGGTACATCGCTGGTCCAACGTTCACATCGAGGATCTGGCGGAGCTCTATCGACTGGCCATCGAGAAAGCCCCGTCTGCATCGATTTTTTTCGCCGAGAACGGCGAAGCATCGTTCCTCGAAATCGCTACGTCCATCAGCAAGGCGCTGGGCTTCAAAGGCGACATTCAAAGCTGGCCAGCGGATGAAGCCATCGCTGAACTGGGGGATTGGGCCCGATTCGCCATTGGCTCCAACAGTCGCGTGCGCGCGGTAAACGCCCGCGTTCTGCTGGGCTGGAAACCTCAGCGCGAATCGATTCTGCAATGGATCGAAACCAGCGACGTTCAGTGGTAACACTCCCTTCCCCTGAAAACCGACCATAAAAAAACGTGCGACGAGGACGTTCTTCAATGAACGCCCTCGCCGCACGCCAGGCCAGGTAACCTGAAAAGAACCTTCTCTTAACCCAACACTTCCAGCGCCACGCTTTCGATACCGGCGGCATCCAGACGGTAGTGTTTGTAGAGGTGGGTTGGGGGTGCGATCAGACTGTACTCGTCATAGATGCCATGACGCCGCACTTTGACAGCAACACCCGATTCAGCGATGACTTCACAGACCGCCCCGCCCAGTCCGCCGATGATGTTGTGTTCCTCCACGGTAAGGATGGCCCGGCTGTTGCGCGCTGCCGTCAGTACCGCCTCACGGTCCAGCGGCTTGATGGTGGTCATGTCGATCACGCCCACTGAACGTCCGGCGGCATTCAAGGCACGGGCCGCTTCGAGTGCCGGGTGCACCGTGGAGCCGGTTGCGATGATGGTCAGTTCCTCCCCGGTCGAATGCACCGTGGCTTTACCGAAAACGAACTCAGGAACGGTTTCATACACCACCGGATCGCGGCCGCGCTGGATACGGAAGTAGATCGGTTGCGGATAGTTCGCCGAAGCGAGAATCGCAGCCTTCAGCTGATTGCCGTCGGCCGGAGCCACTACCGTAAGGTCGGCAATCGAACGCATGATCGCCAAGTCCTCGGTGGCATGGTGGGACGTGCCATAGAAGCCAAGGGAAATACCGGCGTGGTGCCCGATCAGCCGCACCGGCAACGCCGAATAGGCGACATCCATGCGAATCTGTTCGCAGCACAGCAAAGGCAGGAACGAGGCAAAGGTCGCCACGAAAGGCTTCATGCCCACCGCCGCCATTCCGGCGGCCGCAGACACCATGTTCTGCTCGGAAATGCCGAATTGCACAAAACGCTCAGGATGCAACCCGGCGAATTTCGACAGGCCGTTGGAGTACTGCAGATCCGCGGTGCCGGCCACCACGGGCTCGCCCTGCTCGACCAGCTCGATCAAGGCATCCGACAAGGCATTCAGGCTGGGAATCTGGCTGTTCAGTTCCCGGTACTGCCAGGAGTTTTTGGACAGAGGTGCGGTATTCATGGCTTAGATCACCTTGCTTTTGATTTCGTCGATAGCGCGCTGCGCGTCTTCAGGGTCGAGATACCCCAAATGCCAGCCCGGCTCGGTTTCCATGTAGGACACGCCTTTGCCCTTGACGGTATTGGCGATGATGCACACCGGTTGCGTGCGCGTGGAGTCGGCCTTGAGGCGACGCAGCAGACGTGTGACGGCCGCCAGGTCGTGACCATCGACGACATGGGTTTCCCAACCGAAGGCGATCCATTTGTCCGCCAACGGCTCGACGCCGATGACATCGTCGACGTTGCCGTCGAGTTGATAGCCATTGCGGTCGATGATCGCCACCAGGTTTCGGGTTTTATGGTGGGCCGCCGATAACGCTGCCTCCCAGACCTGACCTTCCTGCATCTCTCCGTCACCGAGCATGACGTAGGTGGTGAACGACTTGCCGAGCATCCGCCCGGCCAGCGCCATGCCCAACCCGCCGGACAATGCGTGGCCGATGGAGCCGGAGGAAAAGTCCACGCCTGGGACTTTGCGCATGTCCGGATGGTCGCCCAACGGGTTACCCAGGCGGGTGTAATTGTCGAGAATCTCTTTCTCGAAGAAGCCCCACTCCACCAGGACCGGGAACAACCCGACCGCCGCATGTCCCTTGCCCATCATGAAGCGGTCGCGGTCGGGCCATTTCGGCTCGGCAAACCGCAGGTCCATCACGTCGTAATACAGCGCGGCGAACAGCTCGGCCGCCGAGAACACCGAGGTGTAGTGCCCGACCTTGGCGATCTCGATCAGCCGGATCGTTTCCAGGCGAATGAATTGTGCCTTTTCCCGCAAGCGGGCCAGCTCCTGGTCGGTCAGTTCGAAGTCGTGCTCAACACTTTCGCGCAGGTCCTGCCTTGTCAAATCGTTCATATATCCTGTCCAGGCGCATTACCAAAGTTTCGGCCACATCCGGGATGCGGCCGCAAAAGCCCAGCGCAATCGCGATCAGGCGATCACTGCGCTTTCAATCGAGGGGTCATGTAATCGTTGAGACGCGGCATCACCTGTTGCGCGGTCAGCTCCATCGAGCGTCGCCACAGGTCCTGGTCATCCCATTCATGGAAAGTGGTCATCAGGGTGCCGAACGGCCCGGTCTGCTCGCTGAACGCAACCAGCTGTTCGGTGACGGAGTTGACGTCGCCGTAAATCACCATTTCCTTGATGCAGTGATCCACCGTCACTTCCTCGTCCGTCATGTCGGGACGGGTCTTGAAGATTTTGGTGTAATGGTTGGTGGCCAGGTTATCGATCATGTAATCGAAATAGCGGCGCAACGTGCAGCTCTGCTGAGCCAGGTAATCCTCGGCCTGGGCCTGGGAGTCGGCGACGAATACCGAACGAGCCACGCGCCAGTTGTTGGCGTCAGCCTTGAGCCCGGCACTCTCGGCACCCTGGCAGTAAGCCTGCCAATGAGACGCGACGGTCGCCGTCGGGTTGAAGTTGGCAGACATCAAGTCCCAGTCCATGGCGCCGGCGAGTTTCGCCGTTCCGGAAAACGGACTCATGGCAGTCGTCGCTACCCGTGGAAAAGGCTTCTGGAAGGGCTTGGGCATATATCCGATTTCCAGCTCATGGTGCACCGAATCCTTGAGACTGACCTGACAATGCCCTGCCGAGAAATCATAGGGCGCGTCCGAATTCCAGATCGCCCGGATCATCTCGTAGCAGTCGACCATCATCTGCCCGCGATCCTTGCCGTTACTGCCGTAGACCTCGAAGTCGGATGCCAGCCCACCCGGGCCGATGCCCATGATGAAACGCCCTTTGGACATATGGTCGAACATGGCCGCATCGGCGGCGATTCGCGCCGGAACATGGTGCGGGAGATTCAATACGCCGGTGCACAGTTTCATGCGTCGGGTCAGCGGAATCAGCGTGGACAGAAATTGCAGTGCGTTGGTGATCGGCTCGGTGCGCTGCGAGGTGTGTTCGCCGACCCAGAGTTCGTCGAAACCGACGCTGTCGGCATGCACGGCACAGGCAATATCCTGATCGTACATCTCGTGATAATCCCAGCCCTTGTGATGAAGGGGCTGCATGAACATAGCGAGTTTCATGTCGTTCTCCTGCTGTTTTCAGTGACTGGCGTGCTGCGAGATTTTCTGCACAACACACCGTTTTCATGTCGCGTACTCGTTTTGCAGGCGTGCCAATGCCGGCGCTGCAAGTCGCAACGTGCAAGGTATGGGTAGAGTTTCAAGAGCCGCTTGCGCGGCCCGTCATCAAGCGGTGGCCAACGTCATGATGCTGTCGGGGGCAATCTGCGGCCGATGCAGGATGCCTTGGGAGCAGCCGCGCGCCATGACCATCACCCGATGGGACAGGCCGATGACTTCTTCCAGATCGGAGCTGACGACGATCACCGAAACACCGGTTTTGGAAAGATCGATGATCAACTCATAAATCGCCGCCCGTGCGCCCATGTCGATGCCGCGGGTGGGTTCATCCAGAATGATCACTTTCGGATTACGGGCGATCCATTTGGCGATGACCACTTTCTGCTGGTTGCCGCCGGACAGCTTGTCGAGCATCTGCCCTGCCGAGCCCTTGATCCCCAGCATCGCGATTCGCTCTCGGGCGAACGCTGCCATCCGCTGGTGGGCCACGACGCCATACGAACTGAGGCTATCGAGGTTGCAGTAAGCTAGGTTCTCAGCGATGGTCTGATTCAGAATCACGCCTTCGGTCTTACGGTCCTCGGGGATCAACACGACCCCAGCATGGATCGCCGCCTGCACGTTGTTGGCCGGCAACGGACGATCATCCAGAAGCACTTCGCCCTGACTCACCGCACTCAACCCGGCTATCGCCTGAACCAGCTCGGTGCGACCTGCGCCGACGATGCCGGCAATACCAAAAATTTCCCCGGCCCTGACCGCGAACGACACATCGTGGAAGCGACCGGACTTGTCCGATAGCCGATCAACACGCAGTACCGTGGCGTCAAGGGGCTCGGGCAGTTCCGGGAACAACCGCTCGATCGGTCGACCGACCATTTGCGACACCAGCACGCTGACATCGGTACGACCACTGTCATGACGCGCGATAAGGTGGCCATCGCGCATGACCACAACCTTGTCGGCGATCCGGGCAATCTCGTCCATTCGATGACTGATGTAGATGAATGAAACGCCCTCTTTCTTCAGCTCCTCAATCTGCTTGAACAGCAACTCGGTTTCGTCTTTACCCAAGGCGGCCGTAGGCTCGTCAAGGATCAGCAGGCGCGAGTTGAGTGTGAGCGCCCTGGCAATCTCCACGAGTTGCTGGGCAGCGATCTTCAACTGCCGAACCGGGGTTTGCGGGGAGATGTCCAGGCCAAGGCGGCGCAGTTGTTTCTCGGTTTCGCGGTGCATTGTCTGGCGGTCGATCATGCCTCGGGAAATCGGCAGATGACCGAGAAAAACGTTCTCCGCCACGCTCAAGTCGGGCAGCAAATGAATTTCCTGATGAATCATGTTGATGCCCTGGGCCATGGCGGCGCCCGGACCATTCGGCGCATAGGGCTCGCCGGCCAGAAACATTGATCCTTTGGAAGGCGCCAGCGCCCCGGCAACGATTGAGGAAAAGGTCGACTTGCCTGCACCGTTTTCCCCCAGCAATGCCACCACTTCTCCGTAGCCGATATCGAGACTGATGTCTTCCAGCACCCGAACCGAGTTGAATGACTTGCCGATGTTGCTGGCCCTGAACAACGGTGCCTGAGCGGATTTGTTCGCATTCATGACGTGACCTCCTTCACCGCACTCAAGGATGCTGTTCAAGAAAGGTCGCCACGTTTTCACGCGTGGTGACGAAGGCTGGCAACAGCTGAGTCTTGTTCACGGTCTTGCCCTGCTGCAGGTCGACAGCCGTGCGCAAGGCCAGGCGCCCCATTTCCACGGCCTGCTGCGTGATGGTCATGTCCATCTTGCCGTCGCGAATGGCTTCCAGAGCCGAAGGCAAACCGTCATAGCCAAAAACCCAGACCTTGTGATCGATATTGGCCACCTTGACGGCCTGCGCGGCTCCCAGCGCCGGTGCATCGGAACGGCCGATGAACACGTTGATTTTCGGGTTCTTCTGCAACATGTCCTGCGCCACTTTGAAGCCATTGTCCTGGAGCCAGTCGGTGGGCTTGCGGTCGATGATTTTCATGCCGGGGGCATCGGCCAGAACGGCATCCAGGCCTTTGGCTCTGGTGACTTCCGTCGAGTCACCAAGGGTGCCCTGAAGCAAACCAATCTCGGCCTGACCACCCGTCAGCTTGATCATTTGCCGCGCCAACTCACCGGCCGCAGCCAGGTTATCGGTGGAGATGTAAGCGTCGCACTCGACGTTTTTCGGGAAGTTGTCGATGCAGATAACCGGTATGCCCTGCTGGCGCGCCAGCCGTACCGGCACCGCAGAAGCGGCGCTTCCGGTGGCGGTGTAGAGCAGCACATCGATGCCTTTGCTGAGCATGTCCTGAATCTGGCTGACTTGCCGCGCAGGGTCGGCCTGGGCGTCGGCAACCAGCACATTCTTGATGCCCAGGTTCTTGGCCTGCTCCATCACGCCATCGCGCACCATCAGGTAGAACACCCATTGCAGGCTCGGAATGGACATTCCGACGGTGATCTCATTCGCAGGCTTAACCTGTGCAAACACATTGGTGGACAACAGGCAGCCGAGCAGCGGCAGCCACAGGAAACGCGCTGAAACAGAAGGCAGGTTCATGTTTTTATCCTTGTTATTTTGGCAGGTAGACGACGACCGTTCGGGCGACAACCTGAGTTCAGTCAGTCTTGCGTTTGAGCAGGTCAAGCATCACGGCGAAAGCGATGACGGCGCCGATGACTACTTGCTGGACGAAAGGAGAAATCCCGGCCAGATTCAGGCCATTGCGCAGCACGCCGATAATCAACACACCGATGATGGTGCCGACCACACTGCCCGCCCCGCCCTTGAGGCTGCCGCCGCCGATGACCACCGCGGCGATCACATCCAGCTCATAACCGACTCCGGCGCCGGCACCAGCTGTGTCCAGGCGCGACGTCATGATGATGCCGCCCAGGGCTGCGCAGATTCCGCAGATGATGTACACGGCGCTGGTATAAACCTTGACCCGGATCCCGGCGAGTTTGGCTACCTTGCTGCTGCCGCCGATGGCGTACAGGCTGCGGCCGGAAACCGTGAATTTGAGGACGAACCAGAACAGCAGTGCCAGCACCGCGAAGCAGGTCACCGTCAGCGACAGCACGCCGCCATAACGAATGACCGAGAGGTTGCTGAACCACTCGGGGAAGCCACTGACCTGGGCGCCATCGGTGACCATGTAGGCAAGGCCGCGAGCGATCGACATCATCGCCAGCGTCGCAATGAACGATGGCAACCCGGCCTTGACCACCAGCAACGCCGTGGTCGAACCGCAAGCCGCACCGACGGCGATGGCACCGAGCATCGCCATCCACATTGGCAATCCGAGCACCTGTTCCAGCCAGCTCATGACCATGATTGCCACGGCCAGTACCGCGCCGACGGACAGATCGATACCACCGATGAGAATGACCAGGGTCATACCCAGCGCCATGATGCCCAACACCGTGACTTGGTCGAGCACATTAAGCAGATTGCTCAAAGTCAGGAAACTATCGGTAAAGACGCTTAACACTGCACACAACAACAAAAGTCCGATCGTCGGTCCTGCGACATTGGATTCAAGTCCAACCCACTTCGGTATCGAGCCAATCCGGCTTGACTTGACCAGCACCTGATTATTCATACCCACATCCACTTGTTATTTAATTGTTATAAGACCGAGCCAGCATGACTAACCGATTAATGATTCAACGCGCGATAACGCCCTCCCATGTACAACAATGGTTCTTCTACGGATTGAGTGATGACATCGATGACATTGCCAATAATCACGGTGTGTGTTCCGTGTTCAATCTCCTGAACGACTTCACAGAAGATCGCCGCCTGTGCATCGGCCAGATAGCGAATTCCATGCATGCCGGTGCACCAGTCACCGTCGACAAAGCGTCTTTCGCGCAGGTCGGGCTGGCTGAAAATCTTGCAGATATCTTCATGCTGACTTTGCAGCATATTCACGCAGAACAGCCCGGAACGCTTGATGATCGGTGAAGCGCTCGCGGTACGATTGATACAGATCAGAGCCGATGCTGGGGCCATCGACACCGACGAAAATGCGGTGGCGGCCAGACCGTGGGGCTGGCCATTTTCGTCAAGTGTGGTGATGAGGGTGATGGAAGAGGCAAAACGCCCCATCGCCATTTTGAATTGGCCGGCCAGGTCGATCGAAGTGGCGGCCTCTTGATATTGAACGCGCATGTTTAAACCCTCTTTATGGGTGACTCACAAACTCTGGCATTCATTATTAACAATCCCCCCAACTTTTCTATTCACTTTTAAAAAATTGACTTTTCACTTTCCCCGTAAGGTGAACCCAACAACAAACTCATTTGAATCAGGTTCACAAATCGTCTGAAAGCCTTATCCAGAGCCAACTTTAAAGATTCTGCCGCTGGGCTTCGAAGAATTAATTCATGGTATTAACTGAACAATCGACCGATACTTTCCGAACAATTAAAAGATCCGGATTGCGAGATAAATCATCATGGTCGATCGATTACAGGACATGCGTTTGTTTCGTCTGGTGGTTCAGACAGGCTCACTTTCCACCGCAGGCCGACAGATGGGTTTGTCACCTGCAGCCATGAGCGGGCGCCTCAAGGCCATGGAGGAGTTCTATGGGTTGCGCCTGCTCAAGCGCAACACCCGTAGCTTGAGCCCGACCGCCGAAGGCCAGTTGCTGTTTGAAAATGCGCTCAGGATTCTCGAAGAAGTCGATACCCTGGACAGCATCATCAAAAATGGTCACAGCGAACTGCTCGGCACAATCGGTCTGACCTGCCCTACCGATCTGGGTCGACAGTGGGTGAGCCAGTTGGTCGACGCTTTCCTGCGCGACAATCCCCACGTCAGCATCCGCCTGTTCTTCACTGACCGGATCCTCGATTTCGTGGAATCCGGATCGGACATCGCAATCCGCTTCGGGGATCTTCCCGATAGCTCACTGATCGCACGCTCCCTGGGTGTAGACCGGCCAGTGGTCTGCTGCTCTGCCCAATATCTGCAGCGCTACGGCGCTCCGCTCACGCCGCAGGACCTGCACCAGCACAATTGCCTGGTGCAGTTGCGGGCAGACTTCGCGCTCGATCGCTGGAAGTTCATGGAAAACGGCGTGCCGACCACGATTCAGGTCAAGGGCAATCGGCTGGCCAACGACGGGTTCACCTTGCGACAGTGGGCAGTCCAGGGGCTGGGCATTATCTGGAAGTCAGTCTGGGAAGTGGCGGACGACATTCAGGCGAAACGACTGGTGCCGTTGCTCGAGGATTATCAATGCCCGACCGCAGGCTTTCACCTGCTCACCGAAGGCGGAAAGAAGCTGCCGCCGCGGGTCAAGTCGTTCGTTGATTTTGCCGTTCAGTATTTCAAGAGTCTGGACATGCCCGCACGGCACCTTTTGACTTCCCCCACCGGCGAACTCAAGCGCGCGATGCCATAGCATTCAGTCGAGCGACACCGATTGCAGATCGCTCAGTACCGGTCGCAGGTTGGCCAACATATGCTCGTAGGCCTTGCGCATGCCGGCATAAAACCGCTGCCTGGACGGGTCCGGCAAGGACACGCATTCGACCGGCTTCTGCCAGTCGATCGCGGTCTGCTTCATATCTGCGAACACGCCAGCGCCGTGACCGGCGATCAAGGCGACGCCCAGGACACCGGACTCGGCAACGGGCAGTTTGCGACAAGGTATGCCCAGGACATCGGCCTTGATCTGGCGAAACAGCTGACTGTTGGCTCCCCCACCCAGACTGATAATCCCCTCCTCGCGAATATCGATGTTCATGTCCTTCATGCATTGCAGGAAACGTGCGTACTCGTAAGCGATTGACTCCAACATTGCCCGGTATTGGTCGGTACGATCGTGACTCCAGTCAAGGCCGACAAATGCCCCGCAGAACGCGGCTTCGAAAGGCGCATGACATCCACCCAAGTGCGGCAGAAACAGCAGCTTGTTGCGCTCGCTCAACATGGAACGGCCCTGCAATTCCAACTGCCCGCACTCGCTTTCGGTGAGGCCGAATTTTTTCAGCGTGAGCCCTGCGCCACCGACATAGGCCATCGAGTAATACAATTCCGGGATGCAGTGCCTGAACGTCGCCAGGGTGTTGTGCCGGGTGTCTGCCGCGTAGTGGTCCAGCAAAGTCGCCAGCACCGAACCGGTGCCCGCAATGTCGAACAGTTGCCCCGCCTGAAATGCCCCGGTACCGAGCAAAGATGCAGCGATGTCCGCGCACCCCGCAAAAATCGGCGTGCCCGCCAACAGCCCGCTGCTACTAGCCACTTCGGCGCTGACCGAGCCGATGCGATCCCAGGGTTTGACCAATTGCGGCAATCGATCATGTTCCAGTTGAAATTCATCAATCAGCGAATGATTCCATCCTGAGGCCTGGCTGTCGGCAAAACTGTTGAAGCCAAGGTAGGTGTCGTCCATGAACGCCGCATCGCTGTCCAGAGCCGCCATACGCCCGGCCACGTAAGCGGCGGGCATGATGATCTTCCTGATCTTGCGGTACGTATCGGGTTGTTCCTCGCGCCAATACAGCCACTTGGCGGCGTGATTGGCACTGACCGGAGCACCCGAGCGTTGAACGATCTGTTGCTCGTAAGGTTTGAGCCGTTGCACCTGTTGAACACAACGCATGTCCAGCCACGAGTCGTAGGGCGTTGTCGCCTGCCAGCCGCGGCCGACTGTAGAAATTCCGGCCATTTGCCCGCAGATCGAGATGCCGACAATTTCACCCGGATTGATCGTGAAAAGGGTTAGTACATCCTTGATGGCCAACAACACGGAAGCGTACATCTCGTCAGGACATTGCTCGAAGACCTGTCGTGCAGGATTCAACAAGCGTGTGGGACGACTTGCTGCAGCCAGTTGAACACCTTGGTCGTCTATGACAGCGACTCTTGTACTGGAGGTGCCCATGTCCACCCCAATCATTAATGCTCGGCTCTTCAAGGGTTGGCACTCACGCAAGAAAACGATAAGGATTGCATACACAATACTGTGATCGAACCGGCAGGGGCAGTAGCGATTTTCAGCCCGATCGGAAGCGTCTGAACATGGTTACGCAGAGTCGTCTATGAACTCGACGATAGGCGCCGATGAGCACAATTTCCCACGAGTTTCCCGCACCAACCCCAAATGTGAGCTATACCGCTGATTCCCCCCATTGCAGTTCTTCGACACAGGAGTTTGGCAATGAAGCTCACAACCCCGCTTGCCGCCTTCATCATCAGCACCAGCCTGCTCGGATGCGCCAGCTCTTCGTCAGACTCCGGCGTCAACGTTCCACTGACGGCCACCCGGCATAACGCCGGTCAGATCGGCAATGTCACCCTGACGGACCTTGAGCAGAAAACCGGACTGAGTTTCTTCATTAGCGGTGTTCCCAACGGCGTGCTCCTGCCCTTGCGGGTGCAGTCATTCATCTACAAAGGCAGCTGCCAGCAACCCGGCGCCGTTGCCTTTGCCATGAATGAACAGGTCAACACCCAGCGCCAGCCCGTCAAAGGCTGGACGTTCTCGCGCATCGCACCGATCGCCAGGTCCGAACTGCTGTCCGGCGATTACTCGGTGGTCGTGCGCAGTACCGCGGACAGCGGCAACCTCGATCTGTTTTGCGGGGATATCAAGCAGACGACCCCGGTGAAATAGCAGTGCGATGAGCTGGAGTTATGTGCCAAAGCTACACAACGGACAATTTCGACTAACGTCTAGAGGTGTCTTTGCAACTTGATCTCATCTACTACGCCGTCATCGAAACAGGAGCTTGACCATGAAAACCATCGCTGCCTGGCTGACCCTATCCTTGTCTTTCCTGATGCTGTGCGCGTGTGTCGCGGTCGATGCCGGAAGCGGCGGCGCCGGTGAAATGGAGATTCGCTCGGGGAAAATCGAGCAGATCACCCAGACGCAGATGCAGACCAACCACGACAGCGGTGTCGGCGCCATCCTCGGTGGCCTGGGCGGTGTCGGCCTGGGCAGCCTGATCGGTCGCGGCACCGGTCGCGACGTAGCCATGATCGCCGGCGCCCTGGCCGGTGCGGCCGGTGGCAACTACGCGGAAAAGAAAGCCTATGACCAGCCCAAGGACGCCCAGCAGATCATCGTGCGCACCAAGAGCGGCGTGCTGGTGTCGGTGACCCAGCCGACCAATCCGGCGCTGACCAAGGGCATGGCGGTGTATGTCGAGGGTGCCGGCAGCGAAGCGCGGGTAGTACCGCAGAGCTGAGACCCCGAACCCTGTAGGAGCGAGCACGCTCGCGATGGTCGTCAACGATGACGCTGGCTGTCTGAATGCCCGCGGTGTCTGGACGTTCATCGCGAGCGTGCTCGCTCCTACAGGGACGGCGTATTTCGGGCGAACAGATCGTCCAGCCAACCACAGCACTCCTGCGCCAGGCGCAACCGGTTGTTGACCTGCACATGACCGTCGGCACCGGTCTGCGCCGGCAGTTCCACCAGGGACTTGCGGGTTGAGGCGATGGTCGAGTGCCAGGCCCGCGACTGTCCGGTAAACAGGTCCGACTCGCCACCGCCGAGCAGCGACAGGAACGGCAGCGTGACCCGCTCGGGATCGGCGCGCATCAGGTCCGTGCGCTGAACCAGTTCCTCGGGCGTCGTCGCACCGGCTTTCCAGAAGGTCGTCTCATGATTGCGCATCCCCGCCGCGGAAATGGGGCCAGCGTTGTAGTCGTGGGTGACGGCCTTGACCGACCTGGCGAACATCTCGCCCGCATCGGGCAGCGGCGTGCTGGCCATCACCGTGGCCAATCGGCTTTCGTAACCGGCGGCGCGGCAGGCGAAGTAACCGCCCAGGCTCAGACCGAGCAAGGCGATATGCCCTGCTCGGGCACCAAAGTGCGCGACCAGATGATCGATCACGGCGGCGATCGGCTGTTCCGCCTGCGCCTCCCAGTACAACTCGCGGGCCTGTGCGTCGCCCTGTCCCGGCAAGTCGGCCAGGGCCACGCTGTAGCCGCGCTCCAGCAGATTTCGCCCCACGGTGAGGAACAGGTCTTCATGACAGGTATCGGATCCGCCGATCACCAGCACCAGCGGTGCCTGAGTATCGGCATTGGCAAAGTAATGCCCTGCCAGATAACTGTGCTTCCAAGGGATTTCGAAACGGGTGCCCGCCAGTTGCAATTCGGCGATGGCCAGATCGAAAGCGCGTTGATGCTGCGCGTACAACTCGCAGAAGCGCTCGCCGGGACCGGCAAACTGCCAGGCCGAGCGGTAACTGGCGAATGCCTTCAAACGCATCTCTCCCGCCGAACGCCGCCAGCCTTTGGCCAGCCATTCGCTGGCTTGCCGCTCCAGATAGTCACCGTAATCGCAGAAGGCGTTCACCCAGCTATCGGGGTCGCCATCGACGATGTGGTCGGCGATGTAGTACGCCTGCCCGACATCCAGACCGCCGGACGGCCCCCAGCCCAGCGCGGCCATGAAGAACAGGTCCATGTGCTCGTCGGCGAAGCGATAGGATTTGCCCAGCCGGCGCGTCGGGTTGGTTTCGGTTGCAGGATCATTAGGCGTGCGGTTCATCTGTTCACCTTGCCGGTAAGTGATGGCTGCCATGCGATGGAACTGGCCGGTGTCAGCATAGGCACCGTGAGCCGGTATTTCCCTGACAGATCGCATTTACCGGACGAACCGGCCCCTGTAGGAGCGAGCATGCTCGCGATGGTCGCCAACGATGACGCGGGCTGTCTGGATGCCAGCGGTGTCTGGACGTGCATCGCGAGAATGTTCACTCCAGATTTCATGTTCAGCAGAAACGCGTAACGTATCGCTAACGAACAATAGCAACTCGTTATCCAAGCCAGATCGGGCGATCAACAGGGAGGAGAGATGAATGAAAATCGTAGTAACCAGTGTGATGGTCGATGACCAGGCCAAGGCGCTGGCCTTCTATCGGGATGTGCTGGGTTTCGAGCTCAAGCATGACATTCCCATGGGGCAGTTTCGCTGGCTGACGCTCACGTCTCCCGGCGATCCCGATGGTGTGGAATTGCTGCTGGAGCCCGACGCGCATCCGGCGGCGAAGCCGTTCATGGCGGCGGTGAAACAGGATGGCATCCCCTTCACGTCCTTCGGTGTCGAGGACGTGCACGCCGAGTATGCGCGGCTCTGCGCAGCGGGGGTGCGATTCACCCAGCCGCCGACGGCCATGGGGCCGGTGACTACGGCGGTGTTTGATGACACTTGCGGCAATCTGATTCAGATCATGCAGAAGCATTGAGTCGGACGCCTTCGCGTACAGGACTTCACTGGACCTGTAGGAGCGAGGCTCGCCCGCGAAAGGCCCTGCACAACACCACAAAACCCGGATCAGCCAACCGCCGAAAGCTGCGCAAACGCCAGGTAATACCCATTGCAATCGCGCACGCCGAACTCCCGTGATCCGTACGGCATGTCCTGCAACGGCCAGGCAATCTCGACCTTGTCCTTGACCGATTCGTAGTACCGATCTACTTCGGAAATCGCGCAGTAGATCGTGCCGGAGCACGCCATCGCAGTGCCCCACAGGTCCTGCTGCGTGAAGGTGATCCGACAATCATCCAGCACCACCGTGAGGGTCGATTCCGCAGAGTCGAACACGGTGAAGCCCAGGGTGTCGCGGTAGTACCGGCGCGTGCCGTCCAGATCGCTGCAGCGCAGCAGAAGCGTCAAAGCCATGTTGACCTCAAGGAATGAATCAATCCCGGTCAATCATAGACAGCTTCGCTCACACTGGCGAAATCGTCGCCAGCATGCCAATCAGAATGGTCACCACCAGAAAGCCACCCAGAAAAATCGCCATCTTGCCCATAAGGCCTCCTGCACATTGAGTTTTGCGGTGCACCGCATGTGTGACTGCGGAACGTGCCGCTATTGTGCGGGGTGAACTGAGTGCATTACAGAGGCAGAAAGCGATGAAAAATACGGATCAGATGAGATTCGGGGTGCTCACTTCCCGTTGGGGCTGTCGAGTGCAACGAGGCTGCGATCTTCTAAAAGCAGGATCAAAAGATCGCGGGTTGGTAGCTTCAATATCTTCATTGCCTGATACACCGCCATCGCGGGCAAGCCCGCTCCCACAGTGGTTTTGGTTGGCCGCAGACTTTGCGTACACCCACCGAACCTGTGGGAGCGGGCTTGCTCGCGAAGAGGCCGGCAGATCCAACATCTTCATTGCCTGACACGCCGCTTTCGCGAGCAAGCCCACACAGTGGTTTTGGTTGGCCGCAAAATTTGCGTGGGTCCACAAAACCTGTGGGAGCGAGCCTGCTCGCGATGGGGTTGGTAGCTTCAACCTCTTCATTGCATGACACACCGCTTTCGCGAGCAAGCTTCGCTCCTACAAAGATGGGCCAGATTCCGAGCAATAAAAAGCCCGCTGACCGTCACCGGTTCAGCGGGCTTTCCTTTTGCGGTTCAGCTTGACGGCGAATTACAGCGCCATGTCGTTCGCTGCACTCTCTTTCACAGGCACGGCCTGTTCGGTTTCAACAGCCGGGGCTGGCTGGCCGATGACCGGTGGGGTTGGCAGTTCCAGCACCTTGGCGGTGTAGGCCCATTCTTCTGCCACTTTGGCCGGGTCGCTGTTCAGCTGGGTGCCGTAGCTCGGGACGATCTGGTGCAGCTTTTCCTGCCACTCAGGGGTCGCGACCTTGTCCTTGAACACCTTCTGGATCACCGACAGCATGATCGGCGCAGCGGTCGAGGCGCCTGGGGAGGCGCCCAGCAGGCCGGCGATGCTGCCGTCGGAAGAGGCGACGATTTCGGTACCGAGTTTCAGCACGCCACCGGCGGCTTCGTCACGCTTGATGATCTGCACGCGCTGGCCTGCTTGCCACAGACGCCAGTCTTCGGCCTTGGCGTTCGGGAAGTATTCCTTCAGGGCGTTGAGGCGGTCTTCGTCAGACAGCATCAGCTGGCCGGCCAGGTATTCCACCAGCGGGTATTCCTTGATGCCGACTTTGGTCATTGGCCACACGTTGTGCGTGGTGGTCGATGTCAGCAGGTCAAAGTACGAGCCTTCCTTGAGGAACTTGGTGCTGAAGGTCGCGAACGGGCCAAACAGGATCACGCGCTTGCCGTCGAGCACGCGGGTGTCCAGGTGTGGAACCGACATCGGTGGCGCGCCGACGGAAGCTTTACCGTAGGCCTTGGCCAGGTGTTGCTCGGTGATGGCCGGGTTATCGGTCACCAGGAACGAGCCACCCACCGGGAAGCCACCGTACTCACGGGCTTCAGGGATGCCCGACTTCTGCAGCAGGTGCAGGGCACCGCCGCCGGCGCCGATGAACACGAACTTGGCGTCGGTTTCGAACTTGCTGCCGTCTTTCAGGTTTTTGTAGGTGACGCGCCAGGTGCCGTCGTCGTTCTTGGTGATGTCCTGCACTTCGCTGGACAGTTTCAAGTCGAATTTCGGCAGGGTCTGCAGGTGCGCAACGAACTGGCGGGTGATTTCGCCGAAGTTCATGTCGGTACCCAGCGGGCTCCAGGTGGCCGCGATTTTCTGGTTCGGGTCACGCCCTTCCATCATCAGCGGGACCCACTTCTTGATCACAGCCGGGTCTTCGGAGTACTGCATGCCGGCGAACAGCGGGCTGGCCTGCAGGGCTTCGTAGCGCTTTTTCAGGAATTTGATGTTGTCATCGCCCCACACGAAACTCATGTGCGGCGTGGTGTTGATGAACGAGCGCGGGTTCTTCAGCACGCCCTGCTGGACCTGCCAGGCCCAGAACTGACGGGAAACCTGGAACGCTTCGTTGATTTCGACGGCTTTGGGAATCGACACGTTGCCTTTGTCGTCTTCCGGGGTGTAGTTAAGTTCGGCCAGGGCGGAGTGACCGGTGCCGGCGTTGTTCCAGCCGTTGGAGCTTTCCAGGGCGACGCCGTCCAGACGCTCGATCATTTCCATCGAGGTGCCGGGCTCCAGCTCGTTGAGCCATACACCCAGGGTTGCGCTCATGATGCCGCCGCCAACCAGCAACACATCGACTTTCTTGGCATCTGCGGCGTGGGCTGTCGTCATCCCCAACGACAAAGCCAGCCCCACCAGGGCCGTGTTTACTTTCTTAAACATCTGTAACACCTTTGATAAAACGTCATCCGCCCTGCCGATCCCGCCACGAGTCCCTCGATCACGACAGCCAGGCCGACTGTCCGGTTACACGCACTGGATTTGCAGGGTGGGCACACAAGGCCGACGAACTGCATCGACCTCAGTTATTTGTCCCTTCTGAACTGACTTTTTATCTTTTTTGGCTTCAGCTACTTGAGCGACAGTGATTCCGTTTGCCCGCCTCGAAGGCAGGAAAACTGAATAGGTCAAACCAAGTTGTTGCGAAGAATATCACGACACGGCAAACCCGCGCGTCTGTTGATGACCGGATAGTCCGGGCAGCCGCCCCTGGCGCTCTATACTTGTTCAGACTTTTACATCGAAACGGCTCGACGAACGTTTGAGGTGAAGTCATGAGCGACAAAGACGATTTGCGCAAATATTCCTCCGAAGTCATCGACGGCGTCGAAGCCGCCCCGGCCCGGGCCATGCTGCGGGCCGTGGGCTTTACCGATGAAGACTTCACCAAGCCGCAGATCGGCATCGCCTCCACCTGGGCGATGGTCACCCCGTGCAACATGCACATCGACAAGCTGGCCCTGGAAGCCGAAAAAGGCGCGAATGCCGCCGGCGCCAAAGGGGTCGTGTTCAACACCATCACCATTTCCGACGGCATCGCCAACGGCACCGAAGGCATGAAATATTCACTGGTATCGCGCGAGGTGATCGCCGACTCCATCGAAACGGTGGTCGGCTGCGAAGGTTTCGACGGCCTGGTGACCGTGGGTGGCTGCGACAAGAACATGCCGGGGTGCCTGATCGGCATGGCGCGGCTCAATCGGCCGTCGATCTTCGTCTACGGCGGCACTATCCGCCCGGGTGCAGGCCACACCGACATCATTTCCGTGTTCGAAGCAGTGGGTCAGCATGCCCGCGGCGACATCAACGAAATCCAGGTCAAGCAGATCGAGGAAGTGGCGATCCCCGGCCCCGGTTCCTGCGGCGGCATGTACACCGCCAACACCATGGCCTCGGCCATCGAAGCGATGGGCATGAGCCTGCCCGGTTCCAGCTCCCAGGATGCCGTGGGCAGCGACAAGGTCTCGGACAGCTTCCGCGCCGGGCAGCAGGTGATGGAACTGCTCAAGCTCGACCTCAAGCCCCGGGACATCATGACCCGCCAGGCGTTCGAAAACGCCATTCGCGTGGTGATCGCCCTCGCCGGCTCCACCAATGCCGTGCTGCATCTGCTGGCCATGGCCCATGCGGTGGATGTCGAACTGACCCTGGATGACTTCGTCGAGCTGGGCAAAATCTCCCCGGTGGTCGCCGACCTGCGCCCCAGCGGCAAGTACATGATGAGCGAACTGGTGGCCATCGGCGGCATCCAGCCGTTGATGAAACGCATGCTCGCCGCTGGCATGCTCCACGGCGATGTGATGACCGTGACCGGCAAGACCCTCGCGGAAAACCTCGCCGATGTCGCCGATTACACCGACGGCCAGGACGTGATCCTGCCCTTCGACCAGCCGATCAAAAAGGACTCTCACCTGGTGGTGCTGCGCGGCAACCTATC
This sequence comes from Pseudomonas sp. REP124, assembly GCF_020164475.1. Taxonomy (GTDB): domain Bacteria; phylum Pseudomonadota; class Gammaproteobacteria; order Pseudomonadales; family Pseudomonadaceae; genus Aquipseudomonas. Next base: position 49,528 of record NZ_JAIQWX010000007.1, read on the forward strand.
GCCCACGGGCGCGGTGGCCAAGATCACCGGCAAGGAAGGCTTGCGCTTCGAAGGCAAGGCGCGGGTGTATCACGGCGAGGAAGGCGCGCTGGCCGGCATTCTCAACGGCGAAGTGCAGCCCGGCGAAGTGATCGTGATCCGCTACGAAGGCCCCAAGGGCGGGCCGGGCATGCGCGAGATGCTTTCACCGACTTCGGCGGTGATGGGCAAAGGGTTGGGCAAGGATGTGGCGTTGATTACCGACGGGCGTTTTTCCGGTGGGTCCCATGGGTTCGTGGTGGGGCATATCACGCCGGAAGCCTTTGAGGGCGGGCCGATTGCCCTGGTCGAGGATGGTGACAGGATCACCATCGATGCCGAGACGCGGGAAATTACGGTGGATGTATCCGATGCGGTGCTGGCCGAGCGCAAGGCCCGCTGGGTGCGGCCGCAGTCGAAGTATCGGCGCGGGGTGCTGGCCAAGTATGCGAAGACGGTGTCGAGTGCTTCGGAGGGGGCGGTGACGGATAAGTACCTCTGACTGGGAGTTTTGTATTGACTGGACTACCGCTTTCGCGAGCAAGCCCGCTCCCACATTTGATCGAGTTCTTTCAGGAGGAATACGATCGAATGTGGGAGCGGGCTTGCTCGCGAAGAGGCCTTACCATTCAACGAGAATCCTGCCGCCTGCACATCAATCTCAAAGCCTGAACCGATCCACCGACTGCGACAACCTCCCCGCCAGGCTCGACAACTCATCCGTCGTCGAAGCCGTCTCCCCGATCACTTTGCTGTTGCCCTCCGACATCCCGGCAATCATCTCCACCTGATGGGCTATTTCGTTGCTGGCCAGGCTCTGTTCGCCGATGGTGCGGGTGATGTCGTTGACCAGTTGCGTGGTGTTGAGGGTGGCGTCGAGGATTTCGCGGATGGCGCGTTCGACTTCGGCGGTGACGGCCATGCCTTTGTCGACCTGGGCTACCCCCGCCTCCATGCTGGTCACCGCTTCGCGGGTGTTTTGCTGGATGCGCGAGACCATGGCGGCGATTTCCTGGGTGGAAGCGCTGGTGCGCCCGGCAAGGCTGCGCACTTCGTCGGCCACCACGGCGAAACCGCGGCCCTGTTCACCGGCGCGGGCGGCTTCGATGGCGGCGTTCAGTGCCAGCAGGTTGGTTTGGTCGGCGATGCCCTTGATCACCTGGATGATGCTGAAAATCCCCTCGGATTCCTTGTCCAGAGTGCGAATCACCTGGGCCGACTGTTGCGCGGAACGGGCGATGCCGTCCATGTCGTTGACCACTTGATGGATCACTCGCCCGCCATCCTTGGCCAGGGTTTCGGCCTGATTGGCCATGTCCAGAGCGCGCTCGGCGTGCCGGGTAATCTCTTCGATACTCGCGGTCATTTCGCTGGCGGCCGCGGCCATGGTGCTGGCGGCTGCGCTCTGTTGCTGGCTGCTGCCGGCGACTTCGTGGCAACCGTTGCTCAGCAATTCGCTCATGCCACTGACACCATGGGCGTTGCTGCGTACCACTTCGATCATGCCGCGCAGGTCACGCTGCATGGTGGCCAGGCTGCGGATCAGTTGCCCGGCTTCGTCGTTGCGTTGAGTCTCGGTGATCGGTTCGCTGAGGTTGCCGTGAGCAATGCTGTCAGCGATGCGGCTGGCGGTCTGCAACGGCCCCATGATGCTGACGATGGCCGAGCGACCGAGCACCAACAGCAACAACAGGCTGGCAATGAGCACCGCGCCGACGGTGAGGTTGGCATTGCTGACGGCCTGCGCCGTGCCCTGGCTGGTGTGCTGCGTGTTGGTTTCAATCAGCTCGCTGAGCGCCGCCATCTGGTCTTCCAGTTGGCTGAAGGTGGCGTTGAAGGCGCCCAGTTCCTTTTGTGCGGCGTCGGGATTGTCCAACGCCAGCCCGACAATGCGCTCGGCGGCGCCGATGTAGGTGTCGAGGCTGGGTTTGATCTGGTTCAGCGCGGTCTTGAGAGTGTCGTTGACCGGCAGCTTCAGGTTGTCCCCGAGCATCTGCCGGAAATGCGCGGCGTGCTCCTCCAGGGAACTGCGCACATCGGCCTTGCTGCTGGTGCTTTTGTCCAATCCCACCAGCATCGCCGAGAGCACGTCGGCGCGCAGGGCGTCGTGCATCATGTCGGCTTCCAGATGATTGCGCAGCGCGGACATGCTGACGTCATTGTCCTGCACCGCCCGGGCCATCTGGCCATTCCCCAGGTAACTCACCAGCCCCATGATCAACGCGGTGAGCACGCCTGTCCCGATCAGCAACAGTAAACGCAGTTTTATGGACACTCTGTGGTTCCTCTTTTCGCACGTTTTCGAATGATGCAAGCCCATTGCTGAAAAGGTTATCGGCGAGCATTTGCGGTTGTTGAAAGCCTGCATCCGGTTATAGCGGGTTTTACGACGTGCGGTAGTCGTGGTTTCGGACCGATCCCCCTTGCCCCGTCTTCCATTTCAGAGAAAACCTGCTAGGTTGTACGACGACTTACAACAACAAGGAAATACCCATGAAAAGAGTCAAAGTGCTGGTTGGTTTTCTCTGCCTGTTCAGCGGCTACGTCGCCGCCGCCCCTTCCACCAGTGACCAGGATGTTGCCCAGGCTGTCGATCACCTGACCGACGCGATGCTGCACAAGAACATCGCGCAGCTACAGGCGCTGACCGCCGACAACCTGACGTACGGGCATTCCAGCGGAAAGATTCAGGACAAGAAGGCGTTCATCGACGATATCGAAACGGGGAAAAGCGCGTTCAAGACTCTGGAAATGCAGAACCAGACCATCACCGTTTCCGGTGACGTAGCGCTTGTCCGCCACCACTTCTCGGCGCAGGCGATCAAGGGTAACGATGTGGTGCCGACCGAGATCGAGAACTTCCAGATCTGGCAGAAACAGGGTGGGAAATGGCTACTTGTAGGACGACAGGCCTACAAATTCTGATCCCATAGTTTCTGCGCTCAGCCGCCGAATTTGTGAGCGACACAAATCCCTGTGGGAGCGGGCTTGCTCGCGAAGGCGTCGGGTCAGTCAACATTTGCTTCGACTGACACACCGCATTCGCGAGCAAGCCCGCTCCCACAGGTACCGTGGTCGATCACAGAATTTGTCGGCGATGCAAAATCCCTGTGGGAGCGTGGCTTGCCCGCGAAGGCGTCAGGTCAGTCAACATTTCTTTGACTGACACACCGCATTCGCGGGCAAGCCCGCTCCCACAGTAGGTCGTGTTTTTGCAAAGAAAAGTGATCAGGCCACCCCCACTTCCACCCTGCCCTCATTCAACCGCGCCGGCCACACCCGCAGGCGCTGTTCCGGGTATTCAAGGCAGCTGCCGTCTTCCAGGCGGAAATGCTGTTTGTAGATCGGCGAGGCCACCACCAAATCACCCTTGATGCTGCCGACCAGGCCGCGACCAATTACATTGGCCCCGGATTGCGGATCATGATTGTCGATCGCATAGAGCGTCTTGCCCTCCGCGCCCGGCAGGTAGAACAGCGCCACCTGCGCGCCGTCCAGCCAAACCACCACACCGGAGTCGTCCACCAGATCCTGCTGGCTGCACACCGACTCCCAGACATCGACATTTTCTGCACGGGTGACGCGTTGGGCATTGGACTGATTCATCAGACACGCTCCTTGACGGGGATGAGGTTGAGTTCGGCGGCCATGATCGGACGCCGCTGGCCGCGTTCCTGGACGAAGTGGATGTCCGGGTCCGGGCGTTTGTCGTTGACGAAGGTGCGGAAGCGCTTGAGTTTTTCCGGATCCTTGAGGGCATTGGCCCACTCGCATTCATAACGATTGACCACCAACTGCATCTGCGACTCCAGTTCCTCGCCCAGGCCCAGGCTGTCGTGGATGATCACGTCTTTGAGGAAGTCCAGGCCGCCTTCCAGGCTTTCGCGCCATACCGAGGTGCGCTGCAGTTTGTCGGCGGTGCGGATGTAGAACATCAGGAAGCGGTCGATGTAGCGGATCAGCGTCGCATCATCCAGGTCGGTGGCGAACAGCTCGGCGTGACGCGGGCGCATGCCGCCGTTGCCGGCGATGTACAGGTTCCAGCCCTTCTCGGTGGCGATCACCCCCACGTCCTTGCTCTGTGCTTCGGCGCATTCACGGGTGCAGCCGGACACCGCGAACTTGAGCTTGTGCGGCGAACGCAGGCCCTTGTAGCGATCCTCGAGGGTCAGGGCCATCTGCACGCTGTCCTGCACGCCGTAGCGGCACCAGGTGCTGCCGACGCAGGATTTCACTGTGCGGGTCGACTTGCCGTAGGCGTGGCCGGTCTCGAAACCGGCATCGATCAACTCGCCCCAGATGTCCGGCAACTGATGCAACTGCGCGCCGAACAGGTCGATGCGCTGGCCGCCGGTGATCTTGGTGTAGAGGTCGTATTTCTTCGCCACGACGCCGATGGCGATCAGCTTGTCCGCGGTGATCTCACCGCCGGGAATACGCGGCACCACAGAGTAAGTACCGTTCTTCTGCATGTTGGCCATGAAGGTGTCGTTGGTGTCCTGCAACGGCACCAGCGACGGGTCCATGATCGGCTGGTTCCAGCACGAGGCGAGAATGTTGCCCACGGCGGGTTTGCAGATGTCGCAACCGGTGTGGCCACGACCGTGCTTGGCCAGCAGTTCGTCGAAGGAGATCACCCCTTCCACCCGCACCAGCGCGTACAGCTCCTGACGGGTGTAGGCGAAGTGCTCGCACAGGCTCTTGTCGACGCTGACGCCTCGGGCAATCAGTTCGTGCTCGAAGACTTGCTTGAGCAGCCCGGCACAACCACCGCAACCGGTGCAGGCCTTGGTCTGCGATTTGAGTTCGCCCAGGTCGCTGCAGCCGCCGTCGATAGCCGAGCAGATCGCGCCCTTGGTCACGTTGTGGCACGAGCAGACGGTGGCCGATTCGGGCAAGGCGCCAGGACCGAGGGTTGGCGCGCCTTCGGAAGACGGCAGGATCAGGCCCGCCGGTTCCGCCGGCAGGGCAATCGCGTTCTGCATGTATTGCAGCAGCGTGTCGTAGTAGCTGTTGTCGCCGATCAGCACCGCGCCCAGCACGTGCTTGCCGCTGGCGTCCACCACCAGGCGGCGGTAGCTGGCCGAGGTTTCGTCGATGAACTGAAAACTGCGCGCGCCAGGTGTCGCGGCGTGGGCATCGCCGATGGAACCGACGTCGACGCCGAGCAGTTTGAGCTTGGTCGACATATCCGCGCCACGGAACGGTTCGGCGGCGTCGTCGCACAGGCGCGCGGCGACGCTGCGCGCCATCTGGTAGCCGGGGGCGACCAGACCGAACACGCTGCCGTTCCACGATGCGCACTCGCCGATGGCGTAGATGTTGGGGTCGCCGGTCACGCAAGTGTCGTCGACCACCACCCCGCCGCGCGGGCCAATTTCCAGCGCACACTGGCGGGCCAATGCGTCCTGGGCGCGGATACCGGCGGAGAACACCACCAGGTCGGTTTCGAGGAATTCATCGTTGGCGAAATTCATCCGGTAGCGATACTGCTCCCCCGCGCTGATCGATTGCGTGGCGCGGGACAGGTGCACACCGACGCCGAGCCTTTCGATCTGCGCCTTGAGCGCCAGGCCACCGAGGTCATCCAGTTGCACTGGCATCAGGCGTGGGGCGAACTCCACCACATGGGCTTCCAGGCCAAGACTCTTCAGCGCGTTGGCCGCTTCCAGACCAAGCAGGCCGCCGCCCACCACCACACCGCGCCGGGCATTGGCCGCCGCGGCACGGATGGCATCCAGATCTTCCAGCGTGCGATAGACCAGGCGCGACTCGCCTTCGGCGCCTTCGATCGGCGGCACGAACGGATAGGAACCGGTGGCCAGCACCAGCTTGTCGTAAGCCACGCGACCTTGGGCAGTCACCACCTGACGCTGTTCGCGATCGATTTCCAGCACCGGCACACCCAGATGCAGGGTGACGCCCGGCGTCTCATACAGGGACGCCTCGCTCAGCGCCAACGACTCGGCATCGCGGCCGGTGAAGTATTCCGACAGGTGCACACGGTCGTAGGCACGCATCGGCTCTTCGCTGAAAACGTGCAGATGGAAGCGCTCCAGCGCTCCGCGCTCGATCAGTTGCTCGACACAATGATGTCCGACCATGCCATTGCCGATCACGACCAGCGTTTGCAACTTGTTCAACGTGGCTACATTGCAATTCATAAACGACCCTGCCAATCACGGTTCAAAAAGCAAAAAAAAACGCCTGAAACCTTGCGGTTCCAGGCGTCTTTGCCTGTTCTTATGCGGTGTCGAAACCAGACGGCCATGCCTGATCCACCGATATTGCCCACGACCTGTGCGGTTGATCGATCGTCGTTGACCGAGAGGGCTGCCCAACATTGTTCGAGGGGCTTGAGAGGGTTGTTGCAGGGTTTGTGCCAGCCCGCGCAGAAATGCGTTGATCCGTGCAGGACAAGGTCAGGCCTGAAAGCTGGACTGCCGTTGAAACCCTTGATCCAGAGGTGTTTCAGCCGGAATCGTTGCAACATCCGGCGCCGACAAGGCAGCTCATGGAAGTCGGCGAAGAATGGCTTGAGCCGCTACCGACTGGTGCACCCTTTCCATCCCCGCGCTTTATAAAAGTGCATGGAAGGCCTGCTGCCCATGACCTTCAACTCTGAAACCGTGCTTTCAAGTCTGAAAGAAATGCTTTCCTTCGACAGTGTTCAGCATCTAACGAAAAAACATAACTAATTGATTTAATTAATTTTAATTACTAAAAGAACGCATCCTGAGCTTCTGGCATACCCATTGCTCCCTCCGTTATTCCCGGTCCTTCATCAGCCGATGGCCGCTGCAACAGGACCTGCCACAACCCGGAGACCCCACCATGAACCTTCCTATCAACCTGTCGCGCAGAGATGTGCTGGTCACCGCCGGCGTTGGCCTGGCAGCCGCCGCGACGCCCCTTTTTGCACAATCGGGGAACGCACAGGCGAGCGCCACCGGCGGCCTGTTCCTGCCTGACTCGATTGCCGGCCACGCACTGACCCCGGAGAGTGTGCGCGAAAAAGCCTTTGCCATGCCGCTCCACGCTCCGGCCTATGCCCGACCCCCCAGTGCGTTTCTGGACCGCCCCTCGCTCACCATCAGTTATCGGACCGACATGGAGCTGGCCCGAGCGCTGGTGCCCGAGCCGCTGGTGGTCAAGGACCCGATTGTCAGCCTCTCCTTTCTGTCCATGGTTGCCCCGGGGATCGGCGACTACTACGAGTTTGCCCAGAGCATTTCCTGCTTTCTGGGTGACGAAGCGGTGAGCTTTCGCCCGTTGATGGTCGCGGAAAACGTCACCGCCATCATGCTGGGTCGGGAAGTCTGGGGGCTGCCGAAAAAGTTCGGTCATCCTCGGGTCGGCCAGAACAACGAGTCTTATGTCGGCACCCTCGATTACGACGGCGCGCTGGTCGCCCGGGCGAGCATGGCCTACAAGTTCAAGGAAGTGGATCTGGCCGAGGCGACCAAGGCGATGAAGGTGCCCGGCGTGGTGCTCAAGATCATCCCGGACGTCGACGGGAAGACACCGCGCATTGCCGAACTGGTCAGGTTCGAATACTCGACCATCGAGCTCAAGGAAGCCTGGACAGGCGCGGCGAGCCTGGACCTGTTCAATCATGAAGCGGTGCCGATCGCAGCGCTGCCGGTGCGCGAGATCGTTTCCGTGCGCCATACCCTGGGCAACTATCTGCTGGAACCGGGCAAGGTAGTTCACGACTACCTCAAGCGCTAAGCCACCGCGCAACCTGTAGCAGCTGGCGCAGCCTGCTGCTACAGGGATTGTGTCGGGTACCTGGTTACAGACCCGAACAGCTGTGTCCGCCGTCGACCGTGATCTCGGTTCCGGTCATGCCCCTTCCCGCCTGGGATGCCAGCAACAGCAGTGCCCCGTCCAGGTCCTCGCACTGGCAGAAAGCCCGCGAAGGAATCCGCGCGCGCAACCGCTCACCCGCTTCGCCGCTCAGGAACGCCTCATTGATTTCCGTCATCACGTAGCCGGGGGCAATGGCGTTGACCCGGATGCCGTACCGCGCCAGTTCCAGCGCCATGGAGCGGGTCAGATGGCTCAAGCCGGCCTTGGCGGCGCAGTAGGGGCCGACCCCGCCGCCGACCCGGCTGGCGAGGATGGAGGTGATATTGATCAGGCTGCCTTCCCTGCCCGCGGCAACCATGCGCCGCGCGGCTTCCTGGGCGACCATCCAGGCGCCTTTGAGATTGGTGTCGAGGATCGCCTGCCAATCGGCATCGGTGTACTCCAGGGCACGTTTGGTGTCGCTGATACCGGCGTTGTTCACCACCACATCCAGCGTCTCCCAATCCGCCTCGATGGCATCCAGGCAACGGATGACCGACTCGCGGGAGGTCACGTCGAGTTCGTAGGCGCGTGCCTGATGACCTTCGAAGTTCAGGTCACGGACCAGCTCCTCGAGTCGATCGACCCGACGCGCCGCCACCGCCACCCGGGCTCCGGCCGCCGCCAGCGTTTTGGCAAAGTGTCGGCCAAGCCCGCTGGAAGCACCGGTTACCAGGACGACTCGCCCCCTGAGGTCGAACAGTTGCGAGGGATTGCGGTTCATTCGGTGGCTCCTTCGTTGCCGCGTGCAAGAATTTTTTTCGCCAGGCTCATGCGGTGAACCTCGTTGGGGCCGTCATAGATGCGGAAACCACGGGCGTCGCGGAAGATCCGGTCGACGATGGCTTCACTGGTCACGCCCTGCCCGCCCAGCACCTGGACGCAGCGATCGATCACCCGCCAGATGCCTTCGGAGCTGATGACCTTGGTCATGCTCGATTCGAAGTTGCCGCGCTCGCCCTGATCCAGTACCCACGCGCAGTGCCAGATGGCCAGGCGGGTGGTCAGCAGGTCCATTTCGTTGTCGGCCAGCATGAAGCCGACGCCTTGATGCTCACCCAGCCGCTTGCCGAACGATTCACGCCGACGGGCATAGGCGCAGGCCACATCGTGCGCCCGCCGCGCCTGCCCCAGCCAACGCATGCAATGGGTCAGGCGAGCCGGCGCCAGACGGACCTGGGCGTAGCGAAAGCCCTTGCCGATTTCCCCCAGCACATCGCAGGCCGGAATCCGCAGGTTCTCGAAGCGCAGCACCGCATGGCCTCCGGTGAAGCAGCTGTCCAGCGAATCCATCATGCGTTCGAGGATGAAACCCGGACGGTCGGTATCGGTCAGGAACATGGTCGCGCTGCCGTCCTCCATCCGCGCCATGATGATCGCCACACTTGCGCCTTCGGCACCGGTGATCAGCCACTTGCGGCCATTGATCACGTAGTCGTCACCGTCGCGCACCGCCGTCGTGGTCAGCATCGAAGGATCGGAACCGGCGCCCGGTCCCGGTTCCGTCATCGCGAAACAGGAACGGATATGACCCTGGACCATCGGCAACAGCCAGCGTTGTTTCTGCGCTTCGCTGGCCACCACCTCCATCAGGTGAATGTTGCCTTCGTCCGGGGCGTGGATGTTCAACGCGGTGGGACCCAGCGGCGAGTACGCGGCTTCCTCGAAGAGGATCGCCTTGGCCACGTGAGACAGGCCCAGGCCACCCATGTCCCGGGAGGCATGGGGCGTCAGCAGTCCATGGGCGCGAGCCTTTTCGACCAAGGCCTGGCGCAGTTCTTCGGAGGGGCCGTGGGGCCCTTGGCGCGGGTCCTGCTCCATCGGGATGATTTCGTTGGCGATGAATTGTCTGACCTTGGCCTGCAAGGTCAGCAAGTCGTCGGAAAGGGCGAAGTTCATAGGGATTTTCCTTGGGTACAGAAGGTTCTTCAGGCTCTCAAGCCATCGGGCTTGATCGCGCTGAACAGATTCTCGAGGACGGTGTTTTGAATGGCGGACTTGTGCGGGTCGTAAGGGGTGTAATTGAGGGTCCGAATGATCGCGTCGGTGACCTGACTGCCACGCATGTCGATGTCCACGATGTTGAGACAGGCAGTGTCCTGCTCAAAGGCGGCAATTTCGGTCAGGCCTGCACCGCTGGCCCACGCCAGCAGCACACGATTGACCGCGTCATGGCTGACGATCAGGGCGCTGTTCCATTCGGGTTCGGCAAGCAGGTCGAAGAACACCCGCAGCACCCGTCGCTCGAACGCATCCCAGCGCTCGCCGCCCAGGAAGGTCGCATCGGGCAAGGCGGCAAACCGGTAAGCGCCGGTGACCGCGTCGAACAAGGTGTCGGCGGGCAACTCGCGCAAGCGTCCGGCACGGATTTCCCGCAATTGCGGCGTTGCGTCGAAGGCGACATCGCGCCCGGTCAGCAACAGCTTCAGGGTCTGCTGCGCCCTCGGATAATCCGAGCACAGGACCCGGTCGAACGTGAGCGAATCGAGCACTTGCCCGAGTGCCTGCACCTGCTGTTCACCCGTGCGGGACAGCGGCACCAACCGTGGGTCCAGCGGACTGCCGTCGGCATTGAAGTAATCGACATGGCCATGGCGTACCAGGTAGCAACGGCGACGGCGGATCGGCTGCTCAGGCCTGCTGGTCATCGGCCACCACCTTTGGATTGCTGACGGCGAGATTCGCCCGGGTGATCTCCATCAATGCAGCCAGCAAGGTCTCGTTGGCATCGCCGGTCCGATCGTAGAGGCCCTGGCGGATGAACTGGCTGAGCAGCGCCCGGGCATCCTGCGGTGTCAGTCCGGCGAGGCTGTGGATCCCCAGCACATCCGCCAGACGCTGTTCCTCCACCCACTCGGCCGAGGGGCCCAGATCGATCTCCCGGCAGGTCATCGCCATGGCACTGGCGATCATCCGGCATTCGTAATGAAGGTGTTCCGGCAAGGCGGGCATCAGTTGCTTGAGCAGCACCTCACGGGCGGTCTGCATGAGCTCCGTTGCATTGGGCTGGATCATGTCCGTCCTCCACTGAGCGTCAGGATTTCATATTCGAGTTCCGGCACCATGCGGCCGGTGAGCGCCAGTTCCAATGAACGCTGTTGGCCCGACAAGTGACGCTGGGCCTGTTGCACCGCCACCACGGCCCAGCGGATGTGCGCCATGAGTTGCCAGAACTTCAGTTCCTCGCGGGTCGGGCTGTAACCGGAAACGGTCTGATAGCCATGCAGGAAATCGCTCAGCTCGCCCATGCCGCCCGCCTCACGATCCGGGCGGGCGAAGCGCCAACACTTGGCGCTGAACCAGCCAAGGTCCTCGCGCGGATCGCCCCAGCAGGCGAACTCCCAGTCCAGCACGCCCGCCAGGCGTCCTTGATCGACCATGTAGTTGCCGGTGCGGTAGTCCCGGTGAATCAGCCGGACAGGCATCGGCTCCGGGCGATGCAACTCGCACCAGCGCAGGCCCCATTCGATGACCGGATGGCTGCTCGGCAACTCATTGAGGTACTGCCGGTACAGATTGATCGTGGCCTGAATCGGATCGCTCGCCGGTGCGGGCAGAAACCCCAGGCCCGGATGATCCGGGGTGATTTGATGCAGCAGCGCCAGACTGCGTCCCAGCTCTTCGCTGAGGGCGCTTCTGGCGCTGTCGAGATTTTTGTCCAGCGTCAGGCGATGGCCGCTGGCCGTGCCGCCAATGGCCTGCATGATGAAAAAGTCGCGGCCGATGACCGACGCGTCCTGGCACAGCCACAGCGGCTGCGGCACTTTCACCCCGGCCTGGTGCACGGCACTCAATACCGCAAACTCCTGAGCGCGGCTCATGCTGACCGCAACCGACGATGGCGAGTCGGTGCGCAGCACCCATTGGCGCCTGACGCGTTCACCGCCCTCGGTCACTTGCGCCTGCAGCAGCCAGTTTTCCTGGATCGCGCCACCGGAAAGGCGCTGGCTTTTTTCGATTTGCACCGGCTCGCCATCGAGCCGGCTGGTCAGGAATGTCGCCAACGCCTGGTGCGCGTCGCCGACATCGACCCGTGGGTACGGGGTTCCTGAAAGATGGAGGGTCGTCATGGTTGGTTCTTCTCGTAGGTGTGACCTGAACGAGGTGAGAGCAAGAGCCACGCCATGTGCGAATCGCGACCGAAGTTAAATTTTTTTACCTTTTAAAACAGTGAATTACAGCAATACAAAGAGCCTCATCGGTCCTCTCCGACAGGCTGTCGATTGCAGATCTGAAATGTTTGTTTCAACATGGAAAAGAACGAACACGGCCGACCCGCGCGGTGCATCCGGCCTGTCTTACGAGCGCAAACAGCATGCAAACAGAACAGTACCTGCCCCGCGTCATCGCCCTGATCACGCATTTGCACACCCCGCAAAGTCCCAGTCGCATGGCGCGAATCGTCCAGCAGGTGATCCCGGATTACCAGAACCGCACGCAGCTCGAGATCGTGGAAACCAGCGTCACGCAACTGCTGGACAAGGGCCGCGAACTGGAGAGCCGCGGGGATGTGGACATGATCATCTGCTCCGGTGCCACGGCCGACTATTTGCGTCGATACCTCTCGACCACAATCCTGTCGATCCGCATGGGCGAGTACGACCTGATTCGCGCGATCGACCTGGCGAAGGCACGCGCCACCAAGGTCGGCATCCTGACCTTCCAGAACACCCATCCGGAACTGGAGGCCATGGCCTCGCTCTTCACCGTCGACATCCGCCAGGCGACCTACACCAGTTTCGAAGAGGCCCGTCAGCAGATCCGCCTCTTGATGAACGACGGTTACGGGGTGATCGTCGGCTCTTCCACCGCCGTCGAGGTGGCCGAGGAAGCCGGCGCCCAGGGCGTGCTTGCGCTGAACGCCGATGCCGTGCGCCGGACACTGGACGACGCCCTGGCCATCTGCCGCAGCCGCGCCCTCGCGCTGATTCAGCAACAACGCCTGAACGCGGTGTTGCGCAACCTCACCGATGGTGTGATCGCCATCGACGCCAACGGTGTGGTGCAGTCGCTCAACCCGAAAATGGCCAGCCTGCTGGGCGTCTCCAGCGAATGGGCCCACGAGCGGCACATCGCCGAGATACTGCCTGACCTGAGCATTGCCCAGGTGCTGAGCAGTGGCGAGACCGAAGAAAGTCGTCTGATCAAGGCGGGCGGCAAAACCCTGGCCGCCAACATCAGCCCGATCATCGACAACGGCAAGACCGACGGCGCGATCATCACTTGCCAGGAAACCAACGTCATTCAGCGTGCCGATCGCCGCATCCGCGCCCAGGCCCGTCCGCGCCAGTTCACCGCGCGTTATCGCTTCGAGCAGATTCTCGGCGACGCCCCCGGCTTTCGCGAAATGTTGCGCCTGGCGCAGGGCTACGCTCAGACCGATTCCACGGTATTGATCACCGGTGAAAGCGGCACGGGCAAGGAGTTGCTCGCGCAAAGCCTGCACAATGCCAGCCCGCGTCAGCCCGGTCCCTTTGTCGCGATCAACTGTGCGGCGTTTCCCGAATCCCTGCTGGAAAGCGAGCTGTTCGGCTACGAGGAAGGCGCCTTCACCGGATCGCGCAAGGGCGGCAAGATCGGCCTGATCGAAACCGCGCACACCGGCTCGCTGTTTCTCGACGAAATCGGCGACATGCCGGTCTCCCTGCAGACCCGCTTGCTGCGTGTCCTGCAGGAGCGGGAAGTGTTGCGCCTTGGCGCGTCCGAACCGACGCCGGTGGATATCCGGGTCATCGCCGCCACCCACTGCGACTTGCGCGAACGCATCAAGGATGGCCGCTTCCGCGAAGACCTCTACTACCGGCTCAACATCCTGCGCCTGGCGGTTCCACCCTTGCGCGAACGTCCCCAGGACATCGCGACCCTCGCCCGGGCGATTCTGCAAAAACTGCCCCGCCATCCGCAGGCGAAAGGCTTCGATCAACAGCTGCAAAACCTGATGCCCTGGCTGCTCAAACACCGCTGGCCGGGGAATATTCGTGAGCTGGAGAACATCATTGAGCGCGCGGCCCTTTCCGGTCGGGAGCTGAACGATCGTCAGGCGTCCGGAACCCTCCACACGCTGTTCCCCGAACTGTTCGAGGACGCGCAGGTGCAAAACCCGGCGGCCGGCGCGCAGGCCTCGGGCGTGGATCTGCGCAGCTTCGGCAAGGCCACGGAGGTGGCGCATGTCCGGCAAGTGGTGGACGCCTGCAACGGCGACATGGATGAAGCCGCGCGCCGCCTGGGCATCAGCCGCACGACCCTGTGGCGACGTTTGCGCGCAGGACCGGACAGGTGACCCTCCCACTTCAAATATGAAAATTCAAGCCTGAACAATGTTCCAGGTTTGAAATCCAGCAGAACGCACGTATCGCGAAAGCGGGCGTGCGCATAAAGATATTTTCTTTATTTAACAAATAGTTATCATCACAAAAGCACTTGCAACGCCGATTGGCACAGCCATTGCTCTGACCCTGCCGAGGGATCCTGCATCGATCCCCAGCCCAATAAGAACAAGGCAGGAGGTCGCCTGTGCTAGGCATGATGATGAACTTCAACCTGGGTATCGCCGCCATCATGCGGTATGCCGACCAGGTTGCTGCCGATACCGAGATCGTTTCGTTGTTCGCCGACGAACGTGTCCACCGCTACACCTACCGCCAGGCCTTCGTACGCGTTCGCCAGCTGGCCAACGTGCTGGACGAATTGAACGTCCCGGGCGACGCCCGCGTGGGAACACTGGCCTGGAATGACCATCGCCACTTCGAACTGCACTACGCGGTGCCCGCCTCGGGTCGCGTCTGTCACACCATCAATCCCAAGCTGTTTGCGGAACAGGTCAGCTACATCATTCGCCACGCCCAGGATGATGTGCTGTTCATCGATCCGCAGTTCCTGCCGCTGGTGGAAAGCCTGCAGGCGGAACTCACCAGCGTCCGCCATTTCGTCGCCCTGTGCGCTCACGATGAGCTACCACCCAGCGGCCTGCCCAACCTGCTCTGCTATGAAGACCTGCTGGCAACGGCTGCGGACAGTTACACCTGGCCCGAACTCGACGAACAGCGCGCATGCGGGCTGTGCTACACCTCCGGCACCACCGGCAACCCCAAAGGTGTGTTGACCAGCCACCGCAGCACCGTCCTGCATGGCATGGCGCAGAACATGGCCGATCAGGTCGGTCTGCGCGCGATCGATGTCGTCATGCCGCTGGTGCCGATGTTCCATGTCAACGCCTGGGGCATGCCGTACAACGCGGCCATGGTCGGCGCCAAGCTGGTGTTGCCTGGGCCGCGGGTCGGCGATGCCGGCGCCATGGTCAAGCTGATCAGGGATGAGGCGGTGACTTTCTCGCTGGGTGTGCCAACCCTGTGGGCGAACATCAGCCAGTACCTCAACGCCAGCGACCAGCAGATTCCGAGCCTCAAACGTGCCGTCACCGGTGGCGCGGCGTGCCCTCTTTCATTGATCCAGGCCATGGGCCAACACGGCGTCGCCCTGGAGAACGGCTGGGGCATGACCGAGATGAACCCGATGGGCAGCTACAACCGCTATCAACCCTGGTACGACACGATGGACGAGGAAGACCGGGACAGGCAGGTGCTCAAATCGGGCCGCGCCTTGTTCGGGGTCGAGATGCGCCTGCTCGATGAAGCGGGCGAACCCGTGGCTCATGATGGGATCGCTTCGGGTGCCTTGCAGGTGCGCGGGCCGTGGGTCAGCAGCGGTTACTACGGCCAGGACACCCGCGACGGCTGGTTCGACACCGGTGATGTCGCCACTCTGGACAGCCACGGTTACATGCAGATCACCGACCGGATCAAGGACCTGATCAAGTCCGGTGGCGAATGGATCTGCTCGGTGGAAATCGAAAATGCGGTCATGGCCCACCCCGGCATTGCGCAGGCGGCGGTAATCGGCGTTGAGCATCCGCGCTGGAGTGAGCGTCCGTTGCTGGTGATTGTCTGCCGCGATCCCGAGCACGCCCCCGACCACCGCGAGCTCATAGCCTTCCTCGAAGGCAAGATCCCCAAATGGTGGCTGCCGGACGCGTGCGAATACCTGCGCGAACTGCCTCACACGGCGACCGGCAAGGTCAGCAAGAAATCCTTGCGCGAGCAGTTCGCGAATTACGCCTGGCCCTGACCGACGCCCCTCCTCCTTTCATCGATCCACGGCCCGGCAACCGCCAGGCCGTCGGACAGCCCTACAACAACAATAAACGGAGGCACCATGCCTAACACCGCAGAACAGCTGTCGGATCATTACAGCCGCATCCGAACGAATCCGCGCTTCATTGCCATGAGCACGGCCCGCTCGCGCACCTCATGGCTGCTCAGCGCCCTGGTGCTGTGCGCCTATTTCCTGTTCATGGCGCTGGCCGCCTGTTTGCCGCAAGTCCTGCATGCGCCGCTCTATCCCGGCAGCCACCTGACACTGGGCATTCCATTGGGGGCTTCGATCATCCTGATTTCCTGGCTGCTGACCGGCTGGTATGTGCACCGGGCCAACAACCACTTCGATCACCTGAGCGAACAGATCGTCAAGGAGTGCCGCCCATGAACCGTTGCCTGGCATTACCTGTCGCGATCTGCCTGTCTGTCCTGCCCGTGCTGGCCAGTGCGGACACCCTCAACACGTCCAGGCAGCCAATGAATCTGCCGGCGATCGGCATCTTCCTGCTGTTCGTCATGGCAACCCTGCTGATTACCTGGTGGGCCTCGCGACGCACCCAGTCGGCCCATGACTTTTACACAGCCGGCGGCGGCATCAGCGGCTGGCAAAACGGCTTGGCGATTGCGGGTGACTACATGTCCGCCTCGACCCTGCTGGGCCTGTCGAGCCTGGTGTTCACCAAGGGCTACGACGGTTTCATCTATGTCATCGGCTTCTTTGTCGGCTGGCCCGTGCTCACGTTTCTGATGGCCGAGCGCCTGCGCAATCTTGGGCGTTATACCTTTGCCGACATCGTTTCGTTCCGCCTCGACCAGCGCAAGATCCGCGTGCTGGCCGCCTGCGGATCCTTGACGGTGGTCTGTTGCTACCTGCTGTTGCAGATGGTCGGCGCCGGACAACTGATCAAGCTGCTGTTCGGGCTCGATTATTCGGTGGCCGTGGTGGTGGTCGGCGTGCTGATGCTGATCTACGTGGTGTTCGGCGGCATGCTGGCCACCACCTGGGTGCAGATCACCAAGGCGATTCTGCTGCTGGCCGGCGGCACCACGCTGATGCTGCTGTCCCTGGCGCATTTCGATTTCAGCCTGGAAACCCTGGCCAGGCGCGCCGTGGAAGTGCACGCCAGTGGCTGGAGCATCATGGGCCCGGGTTCCATGCTGTCCAATCCGCTCAACGTCGCATCCATGGCCCTCGGACTGGTGTTCGGCCTGGCGGGATTGCCGCACATCCTCATGCGTTTTTTCACCGTGGCCAATGCCCGGGAAGCGCGCAAGTCGGTGTTCTACGCATCGGGCTTCATCGGCTTCTTTTTCCTGATCGTGTGTGTGCTGGGTTACGCCGCTATCGTCATCGTCGGCACCGATGCGCAGTATTTCGTCGACGGCAAACCGGGGGGAGCGCTGGTGGGCGGCAGCAACATGGTGGCCATGCACCTGGCCCGGGCCGTCGGTGGAAATCTGTTTCTCGGCTTTCTCTCCGCAGTAGCGTTCGCCACGATTCTTGCGGTGGTCGCCGGTCTGACGCTCGCCGGAGCCTCGGCCATCTCCCACGACCTCTACCTGACGGTGCTCAAGCGAGGCAACGCCACCGAGCGACAGGAAATGCGCGTCACCCGCCTGGCGGTCATCGGCCTTGGCATCATTGCGATCAGCCTCGGCATCCTCTTCGAACAAGTGAACATCGCCTTCCTGGTCGGGCTGACATTCGGCATCGCCGCTTCGGCCAACTTCCCGGTCTTGATCATGGCCATGTACTGGAAAGGCCTGACCACCCGGGGCGCCATCTGCGGCGGCCTGACGGGGCTGGTTTGCGCCCTGGCCCTGGTAACGCTCTCGCCCACGGTCTGGGTCACCGTGCTCGGCCATGCCCAGGCGATCTTCCCCTATGACCATCCGGCGCTGTTCTCGATGCCATTGGCCTTCCTGGTGATCGTCGTGGTTTCCCGGCTCGATCGCAGCGTACAGGCGCAAAAGGATCGGGACGGTTTCGACGATCAGAAAGTCCGCGCCGAAACCGGCCTGGGCATCGCCACCGCTACCACTCACTGAGCATCGGGGGCCGGTGGGGCCCCGCTCCCTTTCGAGACGATTGAATGAACTCTTACAACGCCCCTTTGCGCGACATGCGTTTTGTCCTGCATGAAGTCTTCGACGCGCCCTCGCTGTGGTCGCGCCTGCCAACGCTGGCGGAACGGGTCGACGCCGATACCGCCAACGCTATTCTCGAGGAAGCGGCCAAAGTCACCGGCCAGCTCATCGCGCCACTCAACCGCAGTGGCGACGAGGAAGGCGCCCGGTGGAACGACGGCATCGTCACCACGCCCACCGGATTCAAAGAGGCCTACACCACCTACATCCAGGGTGGCTGGGTGGGCCTGGGTGGCAACCCTGAATTCGATGGCATGGGCATGCCCAAGATGCTGGCGGTGCAGTTCGAGGAAATGCTGTACGCCGCCAACAGCAGCTTCGCCCTTTACTCCACGCTGTCCTCCGGCGCCTGCCTGGCCATCGATGCCCACGCCGGCGCGGACCTGCGAGCGACCTACCTGCCGCCGATGTACGAAGGTCGCTGGGCCGGCTCCATGTGCCTGACCGAGCCCCACGCCGGCACCGATCTTGGCCTGCTGCGCACCCGCGCCGAGCCACAGGCGGACGGCAGCTATCGCATCAGCGGCATGAAGATTTTCATCACCGGCGGCGAACAGGACCTGACCGAAAACATCATCCACCTGGTGCTGGCGAAACTGCCGGATGCGCCCGCCGGGGCCAAGGGCATTTCGCTGTTTCTGGTCCCCAAGGTACTGGTCAACGCCGATGGCAGCCTCGGGGCAAGCAATGCCCTGAATTGCGGTTCCATCGAACACAAGATGGGCATCAAGGCCTCGGCCACCTGCGTGATGAATTTCGACGGCGCCACCGGCTACCTGATCGGTGAAGCCAACAAGGGCATGGCCGCGATGTTCACCATGATGAATTACGAGCGTCTGTCCATCGGTATCCAGGGCATCGGTTGCGCCGAGGCTTCTACCCAGGCCGCCACCCGCTACGCCCGCGAACGCTTGCAGAGCCGCGCACCCAGCGGCCCGGTCGACCCGGACAAGGACGCCGATCCGATCATCCATCACCCCGATGTGCGGCGAATGCTGCTGGGCATGAAGGCCCTCACCGAAGGCGGCCGGGCCTTCGCCTGTTTCGTGGGCCAGCAACTGGACCTTGCCCGGTACGCGCAGGACCCCGAAGAGCGCAAAGCCGCCGAAACCCTCGCGGCGTTGCTCACTCCAGTGGCCAAGGCCTTTTTCACCGATACCGGGCTCGAGAGCTGCATCAATGGCCAGCAGGTGTTCGGCGGTCACGGTTACATCCGCGAGTGGGGACAGGAGCAGTACGTGCGTGACGTACGCATCGCGCAGATCTATGAAGGCACCAATGGCATCCAGGCCCTCGACCTGCTGGGTCGCAAGGTCATTGCCGACGGCGGCGCCGCACTGCGCCTGTTCTGCGCACAGGCACTGGACTTCGCCCAAGGCCACAACGTGCCCTATGGCAGCGAGCTGGTGGCCGCCATCACGGGTTTGCGCGACGTCAGCGACTGGCTGATGGACAAGGCCGCGACCAACCGCAATGAAACAGGGGCCGCCTCGGTGGAGTACCTGCACCTGTTCGGGTATGTCGCCTACGCCTGGATGTGGGCACGCATGGCGAGCGTGGCCGAGGCACGACTGGCCGAGGACCCGGCGTTCTACGGCGCCAAGCTGGCCACGGCGGCCTTCTACTTCCGACGCCTGCTGCCGCGAACACTCAGCCTGCAAGCCAGCATCCGGGCCGGCAGCGACACCCTCTTCGGATTGACCGACGAGCAGTTCTAAACGGTTTCACGGTGCGGCCTTGCCCCTTTGGGCCGCGCCTTTTTTGTCAGTACCCACCACGCATATCCCTTTTTTGCTCGTGACGACTCGTCCCGAGCGAACCCGGCTGTTCCATAAAAACAACAAGAGGCAACAACCATGCGTCGAACCCCACTCAATACTTCATGGCTTCTGGTCAGCGGCACGGTGGCCTTGTCGTCACCGGTCAATGCCGAACTGATCGCTGACAGCAAAGCCACATTGGAGCTGCGAAATTTCTATATGAATCGCGATTTTCGCCAACAGGGAGCGCCCCAGGCAAAAGCCGAGGAATGGGCCCAGGGTTTCCTGTTGCGCTACGAGTCGGGATACAGCGAGGGGCCTATCGGCTTCGGTGTCGACACCTTGGGGCTGCTGGGAATCAAGCTCGATTCGAGCCCCGGTCGCAGCGGTACGCAATTGCTCAAGCAGGACCGGGAAACACGTCGGGCCCAGGATGAATACGGGGAACTGGGCCTGACCGCAAAATTCAAGGTCTCCAAAACGCAGTTCAAGATTGGCACCCTGCTGCCCCGCTTGCCCTCGGTGTCCTACAACGATGGCCGGCTGCTGCCACAAACCTTTCGCGGAGCCCATCTGACGGTTCAGGAATTCTCCGGCCTGACACTGGACGCCGGCCAGTTGCAGCAGGTGAACCAGCGCAATTCCTCCGACTATGAGGACATGACCGCCAGCAATGGCAGTGCCGGCGCCATCGGCGTGAAGTCCGGCAAGACCAGCGATGCCTTCAACTTCGCGGGAGCCAGCTATCAATGGAACAGCCAATTGAACAGCACGTACCACTATGGCGAGCTGACAGACATCTACCGGCAATACATGGTCAGCCTGGCCCATACCCGGCAGTTGGATTCGCTGCAATCGATCAAGAGCGAACTGCGAATGGCACGGGCGAACGATGCGGGCAGCAGCAACATCGACAACAAGTCCTATGGCGCCATGCTGACCTACAAGCAAGGCAGTCACACTTTGGGCCTGGCTTATCAGCAGATGGAAGGCAGAACGGGCTATGCCTATATCGCCGGCAGCGATCCGTACCTGTTCAACTACGTGACCTTTGGCGACTTCGCCAATCGTGACGAGCGCTCATGGCAGCTACGCTATGACTTCGACTTTGTCGTGCTGGGCGTACCGGGCCTGACGTTCATGACCCGGTACCTGAACGGTGACCACATCGACCTGGGCAACAACCAGCCGCAAGGCCGTGAATGGGAGCGCGATACCGATATTGCCTATGTCTTGCAAAGCGGTCCGCTGAAAAACCTCGGCCTCAAATGGCGCAACGCAACGGTGCGTACCCGGCACTTCGGCAACGATCTTGACGACAATCGCCTGATCCTCAGTTACACCCTGCCGCTTTGGTAAAAAAGGCGCGGCCCGCCATTCTTTTACCAACGAACGCGGGCCGTTTTACCAAAGTGACATGCAGCCCGGCATCAGGTGATCCGTTGATAGTTGACGATCCGGGCTTCGCCCTGCAGCAGCTCGGCGGCCTGGGCGAGCGCTTGTTGCAGGTGGGTGGTTTGCCAATGCCGGGCTTCGGCCTCGGCACTCTCCCACACCTCGAAGGAGGTGAATTCCAAAGGGTTCGCCAGGGATTGGTAGTAGGCATATTCCAGGCAGCCAGGCTCCTGGCAGGTGTGCCGACTAAGTTCGGCCAGCAGGCCTCGCATCGTTTCAAGGCCCTGGGGTTTGACCAGAAAACTTGCCATTACGTAGAGACGCATACTCATGGCCAGCCAATGCTCCAAATGAAAACCGGCCGCTTCGTGCTTTGCGTGGAAGCGTCGAAACGGCCGGAAACGCGGCCCTTAGCGAGCCAGTTCTTTCAGCACCAGATCCGCGACAGGCCCGCCCGAGGCCGGGTTCTGGCCGGTAATGACGCGTCGGTCCGCCACGGCAAAGGGGGCCCACGGCTCCGCGGCCTTTTTGTAGATGGCGCCCCGTTTGACCATCTCATCCTCGGTCAGGTAGGGAACGTACTTGTCCAGTTCGGCGATCTTTTCCTCGTTGTTGGAGAAACCGGTGACTTCCTTGCCTTCAATCAGCAGCGAGCCATCGGAGAGCTTGATGTTCAACAACCCCACCGCGCCGTGGCAAACGGAGGACACGATGCCGCCATTCTCATAGATGCTGCGGCTCAGGGCCTGCAGTGCCTGGTCGTCGGGAAAATCCCAGACCACCCCATGACCGCCGGCGTAATAGATCACCGAGTAGTCGGCCGGATTGACCTGGTCGGGCCTGAGCGTTGCACCCAGGCGATCCATGAACGACTTGTCCTGATACCACTGCCAGTCACCTTCATCGGCCATCGCCAGGCTGTGGGGATCGATCGGCGTGTAGCCGCCTTTGGGACTGACGTAGTCGACCTGAAAGCCTGCGTCCTGGACTTTTCTGACGAAGTGCACTGCCTCACCCAGCCAGAGGCCGGTGGCGCGTGCCAGATTTGGATATTTGGGGAAGCTGGTCAGTACTACCAGCATTTTCTTGCTCATGTTTCACCTCTCTTTCATGCGCTACAAAAACGGGCGCCGCACCTCGTTCCGAGGCTGGCTGAGCCTGCGAAACCACACCTTAATCCGCGCATCCGGCCGTCGGTAGGCGCCGGGCCGCAATTGACTATTTCATCTATGGAACACCTGTCTGATGTATGACCTGAATGAGCTGTACCTCTATGTACAAATCGTAGAGCACCAGGGGATTGGTGCTGCGAGTCGCGAGCTGGGCATCCCCAAATCCAGGCTCAGTCGCCATCTGTCGTCACTTGAGGAACGCCTGGGTATTCGCCTGATCAATCGCTCGACACGGCAATTCTCGGTTTCGGAACTGGGCCAGGAGTACTACCAGCATTGCCTGGTGATGCTCGACAGCGCGAGCGCGGCGCAGTCGCTGATCGACAACAGCCGCTCATCGCCCAAGGGCATCGTGCGGATCGCCTGCCCGACCGCCCTGCTCAACTTTCTGGTGGCCGGGATGATTGCCCGTTACATGCGGCGCTTCCCCGAGGTGGAGATCCATCTGGAAAGCACCAACCGCCTGGTCGATCCACTGCGCGAAGGTTTCGATATCGTGCTGCGGTCCGGTTTTCCGCCCTTCGAGGACAGCGGCCTGACCATGAAGCCCCTGACCCGCAGCCCGC
Source organism: Pseudomonas sp. REP124 (assembly GCF_020164475.1). Taxonomy (GTDB): domain Bacteria; phylum Pseudomonadota; class Gammaproteobacteria; order Pseudomonadales; family Pseudomonadaceae; genus Aquipseudomonas. Next base: position 72,591 of record NZ_JAIQWX010000007.1, read on the forward strand.
ACCAGCTGGTGGCCAGCCCCGGCCTGATCGAGCGCATGGGCGCGCCCGCATCGTTGGCCGATCTGGCACGTTATCCGAGCCTCGACATGGGCCCCTGCACGCGCCAGTACCAATGGAACATGGAGGGACCCGGCGGTGTACAAGCCACCGTGCGCCACACGCCGCGGCTGATCACCGACGACATGATCACCCTGCGCCGTGTCGCGCTCGAAGACGGCGGCATTGTCCAGCTGCCGGAACTGGTGGTGTTCAAGGACATTCGCAGCGGCGCCCTGGTGCCGGTCCTGAAAGACTGGAAACCCAGGAGTGCCATCGTTCATGCGCTGTTTGCGTCCAGACGCGGCCTGATGCCGTCGATCAGAAGCCTGCTGGATTTTCTGGCGGACAGTTTTGGCGAGCTGGATGTCGACAATCTGTATGAGGGGTATGCGCTGAGGGGGGATGAGGATGCGTGTTTTCTTACAGGGGCGAGGCTCTGAGTAGTGGTGCAGGCAATGAGGACATTGTGGATCCCATCACCTGCCCGCTTCGCCGTTTTCAGCAACACCGCGTATTGCACTTCCCCCGCCCGAACCGGGCTTCCTGGCGCTCACGGAAAAACGCTTCATAACTCATCACCGGCTCGCCCGGGGACTTGAGGGCCATTTGCGTGACGTAGTTGTCGTAATCGGGGACGCCCACCATCAGCCGCGCGCTTTCGCGGAAAAACCGGGTGGCCTTTTGCAGTTTGCGGAACATGACAATGAACTCCGTGAGGATTGGACGCCCCCATGAAACCGCAGAAATGTATCTGCAATGTGTCCGCGCGACGGGCTTTTGTATGCCTGTGTAGCGCCTGCCCCGCGACCATTTGGCGCAGTACCGGCGGGCGATCGATTAGGCGCAATCGGACAACAGTTTGTTAACATCCCTGCGCTTTTTTTCCGCCTGGTCTGTCAGGCACTGTGTTTATTTCTGTCGCTACACAGGAAGCTTTATGAGTACGTTGTATTCCCGCCGTTCGGTCCTGCAGGGCATGAGCCTGCTGAGCCTCGGCCTGCTTGCCGGCTGCGATGACAGCAGCAAGCTGTCGTTCAAGTACGGCAAGGATCTGAGCGACAAGATCATGGGCCGTTCCTTCAAACTCACGGACTCCCAGGGCGAAACCCGGATGCTCGGCAGCTACCGTGGCCTGATGCCGATGATCTTCTTCGGCTTCACCCAATGCCCGGCGGTCTGCCCTACCACGCTGGCCCGCGCGGCCCAGGCGAAGAAACTGATGGGCCGCGATGGCGAGCGCCTGCAAGTGGTCTTCATCACCCTGGACCCGGAGCGCGATACCCCCGAGTTGCTCGACAAATACGTCAAGGCCTTCGACCCGAGTTTCGAGGCGCTCTACGGCACGCTGGAAGAAACCGCCGCCGTGGCCAAGGAGTTCGGCGTATTCTTCGAGAAGGTCCCGAGCGGCGACACCTACACCCTGTCCCACACCGCCACCAGTTTCGTGTTCGACTCCCGGGGCAATCTGCGCCTGGGCCTGTCCGCGTCCCTTACCGCTCAAGAGTGCGCAGAAGACCTGCTCACCGTCATGGAGGTCTGCTGATGACTTCGCTTTGCGCAGCACGTATCAAACAACTGGCCCTGGGCGTCGCCCTGATCGGCCTTGCATGGCAGGCATCCGCACAAACTCAGGTCAATGACGCCTGGGTCCGCGCCACCGTGGCCGGCCAGCACTCGACCGGCGCATTCATGACCCTGCAGGCCGACAGCGACAGCAAGCTGGTGAGCGTCGAGTCGCCGGTGGCCAAGCTGGTGCAGATTCACCAGTCGACCATGAAGGACGACGTGATGAGCATGCGTCAGGTCGAGTCCGTCGCACTGCCGGCCGGCAAGCCGGTAAGCTTTGACCCGAGTGGTTATCACATCATGCTGATGGACCTGACCGCCCAGGTGGCCGATGGCAGCAAGGTGCCGCTGACGTTGACCGTGGAAAACGCCAAGGGCGAGAAAGAAACCATCAAGGTCGAGGCCCAAGCCCGTGCGTTGAACACGATGGACCACAGCATGATGGATCACAGCAAGATGCAATGATGGTCTGACGGCCCCGATCACCGGGGCCGCTCACTGACGGGAGATGCGTACATGACGACGAACACCGAAACCGCCATCCTTGCCGGCGGCTGCTTCTGGGGCATGCAGGATCTGTTGCGGCGTTACCCCGGCGTGTTGGCCACGCGGGTTGGCTACTCCGGCGGCGATGTGCCCGATGCGACCTACCGCAACCATGGCACCCACGCCGAAGCGATCGAAATCACCTTTGATCCAGCACAGATCAGTTATCGCAAGATCCTCGAGTTTTTCTTCCAGATTCACGATCCGAGCACCAAAAACCGCCAGGGCAATGACCTGGGGACGAGCTATCGCTCGGCGATCTATTACCTGAGCGAAGAGCAGAAACACGTCGCTCAGGACACGGTGGCAGACGTCGACGCCTCCGGCCTCTGGCCCGCCAAGGTGGTCACCGAAATCGAACCGGCCGGCCCGTTCTGGGAAGCGGAGCCGGAGCATCAGGATTACCTGGAGCACTATCCGAACGGCTACACCTGCCACTTCATCCGGCCGAACTGGACGCTGCCCAAGCGCGGTTGATTCCGTACCTGTCGGCGCAAGGCCTGTATGGTCATGATCTGTGTGGGCAGGAACAGTGTGGGTAGGAACTGTGGGAGCGAGGCTTGCCCGCGAATGATCGTTAACGATGACGCTGGCAATCTGACGCCCCGCGGTGCCTGATCTTCCATCGCGAGCATGCTCGCTCCTACAGGGGGCAGCGCAGAGACCTGGGAATGGTCGTTCAATCCCCGAGTAAGGCACAACTGAGCGTGGTCCGCCATGTCGTCTGTCGCCCCGCAACGCGCCAGAAAAATACGTGATTGGCTTCACATAATTTGCGCATCAATCCGCCATTTGCAAACTAGACTTACTCAAGGGACGAAGCGCAGCACTCACCAGCACAGTAAAAAGCCAATAAAAACAAGGATATAACCTTGAACATCTCAACACTTTGCCTGCTGGGGAGTTTGTTGGTGTCCGCCAGTGTGCTCGCCAATGGCAACATTCCCGTCCTGGAGCTGGACTTCACAAGGTCGGCCACCGAGACCTTGAAGAAACACGGAATCAACGACGCCTGCATCATCGTCGCCTCCAATCCGAGCGGTTTCACCTATTGCCGGGAAGGCTCGGCCACGCTCTGGAAGTATCAGGCTCGGGACCTCAACCTGCCCGGTGGCCAGGGCCCGTTGCTGGCTTCGCTGGATGACGGGCGAATCAGCATCGCCGAAGACTTCAGCCCCGCCTGCGAAGAGGAATTGCCCAAGCCCACGGTCGATCCGGCGATTATCCGGGCGATCGCCATCAGCATGATCGTGCTGTTTCTGATCATTGGCCTGCGCTTCACCTACAAGGCGACCATGGAGGGCTACTTCACCCGCACGGTGTATTCCGGCACACACATTCAGCGATCGACCAGTTCACCCCACGCTCATCGCTCCGCTTCCAAGGCCCTCGGCGCGTTTGCCATCGCTGCGGCCGTGACCTTCATCTATTTCGGCTCCGGCGCGTTTTGAGTGTCGCGCCTCGCGCGGTCTCCGGTGCCGAACGACCGGCCGGCGATAAACTCGAACTCCCCCCGATGGCGCCTCCTCCAATGTGAACACACTGGAGGAAGCCCCCATGAACGACCATGATCCTGCTGACATCCCGGATGAACCCCTGCCTGCCACTCCGTCTTCCCACGACGAACCCGAGGCTGATGAGGTTCAGCGCAAGGTTGATGAAATCGAGCGCAAGGTGGCTGACGGCAACTGATACCCTGCCTTCGCTCACTGTGGGAGCGGGCTTGCCCGCGAAGAGGGCGGCACATTCAACATCGATGTCAACTGTCCTGACGCCTTCGCGGGCAAGCCACGCTCCCACAGGTATTGGGTCGCCCACAAATATCGGGCCGACCTCAGGTTTGTTGGTATGACCGCACTGCCGCTCGTCCGCTGCGCTGCACTTTCCCTCCGAGCGATTCTTCCAATGGGTACATACACTCAGCAAGGAAGACTCAAATGATCAACAGCAAATTAATCGCCCTGACACTCGCCGGCCTTTTGTCCGCCAGTTCCCTGAGCGCCCTGGCCGCAGAGAAAACCACCGAAGGCTCGGCCCTCCCGCCCGGGACTGCACAGCCGCAAGGCGATGAGTCGAACAGCGTCGGCACCGGCACAGATGGCGGCAGTATGACCAAGGGCATCGATGGCAAGACCGGGTCGGCAACCAATGGCGCCGATGCGGGCACCACCGATAACGGGCCTTCTCCATCAGGCGGCTCCAAAGGTGGTGGTGAAGGTAAAGGCACCGGTAGCTGATCGGTGAATGGCGTCGCGTCACTAAAACCAAAAAGCCCGCGCTATTGATGGCGGGCTTTTCAGTTGATCGTTCATAACACGGAGGACCGCACCATGATTGCTCCAGCCACCGGCATGAAGCCGGGCGAGCGTTACGTCGTCGACAGTGTCGAGCGCGCGCATCACTTTCCAGGTTTTTTCCTCGATGGAAAATACTATCTAGGTCCTGAGTTGCAGACCGCCGTCGGCTGGCTCGAGGGTCAGGAGTTTTTCTACGATCAGCTCGATCCGACGGGCGAGCCGGTGTTTCCCGGCCGGATTGCCGGCGTTGTCGAAGACCTGACCTTGACCCTGGGCGATGGTGCACGCCTGGAACTGAGCCCGGAGCCCTTTCGCGCCCTGGTCGATACTCCGCTGACCAGGATAGATCCACGTCCGGTCCAGACATTCGCGCAACGTCCTTCACCTTTGCTGGTGGCGGCCGCGGCGTTGCTGGTCGGTGGTTGCCTGCTGTTGATCAATCGCATTGGCGGCCGAAACCGCCAACGCTGAAAGATGGAGCGGCTTTACTTGCCTGCAAGCGGTCCCGGCAACGCGGCGCCTTGCTGGAAGATCACGGTCTGTGCCGGCATTGGCGCCGGGAAGCCGGCTTCGCCCAAGGCATCCTTGATGACACGGTTGGTGTCGAAATACACCTGCCAGTAGTTCTCGTTGTGGCAGTACGGACGCACCGCCAGCACCGGGCCGACCAGGTTGAACTCGAGAATCTCCACATCGATCGCCGGGGTTTCCAGCACGTTGGGAATCGCGGCGATTTTCTCCTTCAGCAAGGCCACCGCCGCTTTCCAGTCAGCGGCACCGGACAGCTGAGCCTTGAGCTCGACCCGGCGGAACGGGTTGTGGGTGAAGTTCTGGATGTTGTCGCTGAAGATTTTGTTGTTGCCCACCAGGGTCAGCACGTTGTCCGGGGTGTTGATCGAGGTGGCGAAGAGGCCGATCTCCATCACGGTGCCGGTGACGCCGCCGGCACAGATGAAATCGCCGACCTTGAATGGTCGCAGCACGATGATGAAGGCGCCTGCGGCGAGGTTCGCCAGCAGCCCCGACCAGGCCATACCAATGGCCAGGCCGACCGCGGCGAGCAGTGCCGCGAAGGTGGTGGTCTGCATGCCCAGGTAGCCGAGGATGGCGATGACCAGAATGATGTTCAGTGTGACGGTGATGGCCGAGCCGACATAACGCAGCACGGTCGGATCGACCTTCTGCTTGCCGAGAGCCTTTTGCACCATGCCAACGGCAAATCCGATCAGCCAGCGGCCGACGATCCAGAAACCGATGGCGACCAGCACCTTGACCGCAAAAGCGACACCATAAGCCTGCACGACTGCAATAAGTGCGTTGAACTTCTCGGTGGTTACATTAACGATTGTCTCGTCCATGGCAGAAGCTCGCAAATAAGGGATGACCTCAAGACGCTAGCACAGCCTTGGCGGGCCGCCAGTTTGGGGGTGTGGGGGTCAGAGCTGCGGCGCAGGGGCGGAAGGCATCGCGAGCAGGCTCCCACACAAGGGCGCTATCACGACATAGGTGGGCACCACAGAACTGTGGGAGCGGGCTTGCCCGCGAATAGGCCAGTAAATCCAACATCAATGTCGCCTGCAAGAAAGCCTTCGCGGGCAAGCCCGCTCCCACAGGGTTGGTGTTGACTGCATGATCTGTGATCGACACAAAAACTTGTGGGAGCGAGCCTGCTCGCGATGGTTTTAGCTCAGTCAACATTTATGCTGAATGGGCTGACGTCTTCGCGGGCGAGCCTCGCTCCTACAATGGGGCGTGGGCTTAGTGCGGGGCGCGGGGGATGGTTTTCAGCAGGTCTTCGGGGCTGATGTAGCCGACCACGGGCTGCACACTGCCTGGCTGTGGCATGTTGAGGATGTGGCCTTTCATCTTGCCGATGATGTGCATCTCGCACGGCTTGCAGTCGAACTTCAGGGTCAGCACTTCATCGCCGTGGATCAGTTGCATCGGTGCGACCTTGGTCTTCACGCCGGTCACGCCCTTGGCCTGTTTCGGGCACAGGTTGAAGGAGAAGCGCAGGCAGTGCTTGGTGATCATCACCGGCACTTCGCCCGGTTCTTCATGGGCCTCGTACGCCGCGTCGATCAACTTCACCCCGTGACGGTGATAGAAATCCCGGGCCTTCTGGTTGTAGACGTTGGCCAGGAACGACAGGTGCGATTCCGGGTACACCGGCGGTGGCGAGGTCTCGGCCTTGCGACCGCCGCGCGGATGTACCTTGACCCGTGCCACGGTCAGCGCCTCGATCACCTCGCGGCGCAGGGCCTTGAGCTGCGAGTTGGGGATGAAGAACGCCTGCGGCGCATCCAGTTTGACGTTGGTGGCGTGATACTCGGTGGTACCGAGCTGGCCCAGCAAGTCGCGCAATTGCTCCAGCGCCTGCTCCGGCTTGTTGGCCACACCGAACGGACCTTCCAGGGTCACGCTGGCGCTGACGCCCTCCTCGCTGGTGGCGGTCAATTGCAGGCGCTGCTCGTCCAGACGCGCGACCCAGGCCACGCCGATGCGACGCTCGGCAGAAGTCTTCTGCAAGGCTTGCTGCCAGTTGTGGTCCAGGTTGCGGCTCAACGGATGGTTCGGCCGCAACTTGTACAAGCCTTCCGGCATCTCGTTGGGCTCGACGCGGTAGCGGTAGCGTTTCTCGCCGTCTTCCTCGAACTCACCTTTAGGCTCGGCGATGTTGGTGCGCCAGCCGACCACTTCACGCTTGAGCAGCACATTGAGGCCGTCGCCGTTGGACAGCGGCTCGTGGGTGACCACCGTCAGATCGCGCTTGCCGACCTTTTCCACCACGCCCACCGGCAGGCCGGTGAAGGTTGGCGAATCGAAGGCGCCGATGTCGACCTTGCGGTCGGTCACGAAGTAGTCGGTGCTGCCACGATGGAAGGTCTTGTCCGGATCGGGCACGAAGAAGTGCGCGGTGCGGCCGCTGGAGGCGCGGGCCAGGTCCGGGCGGTCTTCGAGCACATCGTCCAGGCGCTGGCGGTAGTAGGCGGTGATGTTCTTCACATAGCCCATGTCCTTGTAGCGCCCTTCGATCTTGAACGAGCGCACGCCGGCTTCCACCAGGGCGCGGATGTTGGCGCTCTGGTTGTTGTCCTTCATCGACAGCAAGTGTTTTTCGTAGGCGACCACACGTCCCTGGTCGTCCTTGAGGGTGTACGGCAGACGGCAGGCCTGGGAGCAGTCGCCACGGTTGGCGCTGCGCCCGGTCTGCGCGTGGGAAATGTTGCACTGGCCGGAGAACGCCACGCACAGCGCGCCGTGGATGAAAAATTCGATCGCCGCGTCAGTCTCGTCGGCGATGGCGCGGATTTCCTGCAGGTTCAGCTCACGCGCCAATACGAGCTGCGAGAAACCGGCCTGATCAAGGAATTTCGCCCGTTCCAGGGTGCGGATATCGGTCTGGGTGCTGGCGTGCAGCTCGATCGGCGGGATGTCCAGTTCCATCACGCCCAGGTCCTGGACGATCAGCGCATCGACGCCGGCATCGTACAACTCGTGGATCAGCTTGCGCGCCGGCTCCAGTTCGTTGTCGTGCAGGATGGTGTTGATGGTGGTGAAAACCCGAGCGTGGTAGCGATGGGCGAATTCCACCAGGCCGGCGATATCGCTCACCTCGTTGCAGGCGTTGTGGCGTGCGCCGAAGCTCGGGCCGCCGAGGTAGACGGCGTCGGCACCATGCAGGATCGCCTCGCGGGCGATGGCCACGTCACGGGCAGGGCTGAGCAATTCCAAGTGATGTTTGGGCAAGGACATATATTTTTTTAGTCAGGCGGTCACGGTCGAGGGGCGCATTGTACCGGCGAATTGCCTGACGGGCATCTGTGTGCTGCCGGGTGGTGGGTGTTTGCCCGGTTTTGGATGGGAGGATGGGAGGATGGGTGATTGATGGGCTGACGCCTTCGCGGGCAAGCCTCGCTCCTACAGGATTTCGGATTCGGCGAAGAGCAAAAATGTGGGAGCGGGCTTGCTCGCGAAAGCGGTGTGTCAGTCAAGTAGATGTCGAC
>NZ_JAIQWX010000070.1 GCF_020164475.1 Pseudomonas sp. REP124
CAAACCTGCCGATTGGCATACATCCGACACTCCGCCAACAACGCCAGCAGATTCGGATCCCGCTCCTTGGCCTTGAGAAACACCACCCCGATGTGCTGCTGCAACCGGTACTGTTCCTGCAGCGGAATCAGCTTCACCCGGTTCTCATACACCGCCGCAATCCTCCCCGGCAGCAACGCATAACCCACGCCCGAACTGACCATGCTCAGCAGGGTGAAGATGTCGTTAACCTGCATCGCCACCTTCGGCTCGAACCCCGCCTGGTTGAACACTCGATTGCCGTCCTGATGGGTGGCGAAGCCCTGGGTCAGGGTGATGAAGGTTTCGTCGCGCACCTCGGCCAGGTCCACTTCCGCGCGGTGGGCGAACTTCGAGTCGGCCGGGGTGGCCAGGAAGATGTCGTCGGAAAACAGCGGCAGGTGTTCCAGGTCCGGGTCGTTGATGCTGTCGTCCAGGGACACCAGGATCGCATCGACTTCCATGTTTTTGAGCTTGTAGAGCAGGTCGAAATTGGAGCCCAGGATCAGGTCGATGTTGAGTTCGCTGCGGCGGATCTTCAGGCCCATGATCAATTGCGGCACGGTCTTCACGGTCAGTGAATACAGCGAGCCCAGCTTGAAGCGCTCGGCGGAAAACCCCGCGGCCTCGCGGGTCAGGCGCACGCTTTCGACCACGTCATGAATCAGCTTCTGTGCGCGCTCTTCCAGCACATAGGCGCTCTCCAGCGGCGTCAGGTTGCGCCCTTCGTGCTTGAACAGCGGACAGCGCAGGGCGCTTTCCAGAGAGTGGATCGCCCGGTGCACACTGACGTTGCTGGTCTGCAACTCGGCCGCGGCGCGGGCCAGATTGCCGGTACGCATGAAGGCCAGGAACACCTCGAGTTTTTTCAGGGTCAACTCTTCGTCGATCAACATGGGGTGGACTCTTTTTGGAATCTGTCGATTGTGCCCAATTCCGCGGTCCTGCGCCTGATCGTTCCCACGCTCTGCGTGGGAATGCCTCAACGGACGCTCTGCGTTCGGCTATTGAGGGGCGTAGATATGGAACGCGGAGCGTCCCGGGCTGCATTCCCACGCGGAGCGTGGGAAAGATCGGGATCAAAAGATCGCGATGGACGGACATGTTGAGGATTTATGCTTGAGGCTGGCTGTAGCGAAATACGAGGTAGGTAAACGATGTATCACGGGGAAAAACTAAACGCCTGGACGCATCTGGTCGGGGCGATTGCGGCGTTTGTCGGGGGTGTGTGGCTGATTGTGGTCGCGAGCCTGGATGGCAGTGCGTGGAAGATCGTCAGCATGGCGATCTACGCCTTTACCTTGCTAGTGCTCTACAGCGCGTCGACCGTCTACCACAGCGTGCGCGGGCCCAAGAAGGCGATCATGCAGAAGGTCGATCACTTTTCGATCTACCTGCTGATCGCCGGCAGCTACACGCCGTTCTGCCTGGTCACGCTGCGCGGGCCGTGGGGCTGGACGTTGTTCGGGATCGTCTGGGGGCTGGCGCTGATCGGGATCCTGCAGGAGATCAAACCGCGCTCGGAAGCGCGGGTGCTGTCCATCGTGATTTATGCAGTGATGGGCTGGATCGTGCTGGTGGCGGTCAAGCCGTTGCTCGCCGCGCTGGGCACTGCCGGTTTTACCTGGCTGGCGATGGGGGGCGTGCTGTACACCGTGGGCATCATTTTCTTTGCTCTCGGGGATCGATTGCGGCATGCCCACGGGATCTGGCATCTGTTCGTGATTGCCGGGAGTTTGCTGCATTTTGTGGCGATCTGGTTCTATGTGTTGTGAACACAACCCCTGTGGGAGCGGGCTTGCTCGCGAAAGCGGTGTGTCATTCAACGGATATGTCGACTGACCCGGCGCCTTCGCGAGCAAGCCCGCTCCCACAGGGGGGATGTGTGTGCAGTCAGGTCGGTGTCGGGATCAGGCGATCCAGTTGCTCCTGCGCCCGCCGACTGAACACCTGCAGCAAATCACTCAAAGTATGCGGCGGCGGTTCGCTGGCGCGGGTCACGGCGTACAGGGTGATGGGCAGCGGTGGTGCCAGCGGGCGGATGGTCGTTGTAGCGGGAGACGCGCCAAGGGCCGTGAACGGGTCAATCACCGCCAGCCCTGCACCCGACTCCACCATCGCCCGAGCCAGCGAATAAGTCTGCACCGCGATGCGCACCCGGGGCGGCGGTTCGACCGCTTCCAGATAACTGTCGAGCCGTGCGGCCAGCGGGTCGGCGCTGGACAGCCCAATCAACGGCGCATCCGCCAACGCCATCAGCGGCAGTGGCTGGCCTACTTCCGCCTCCGGCCAATGCCCCTTCGGCGCCAACGCCACCAACACCCCACGAGCCAATTCCTGAGCCTTCAACCCAGGATGATCCGGTCGCTGCAACGTCAGGGCCACATCCACTTCACGCATCAACAGGTTCTGCACCAGCTCCCGGCTGTGGGCGCTGGAAAGTTCGCAAGCGATATCCGGGTAGCGCCCGGTCCATTCGTGAATGGCCGGCGGCAGCAGCGACAGGGCCAGCGCCGGGGTGGCGCCGATGCGCAGGCTGTGGCCCGGCTGGCGACGCAGACTCTGCGCCAGGCGCCGCACGCCTTGCAGGCTCTCGCTGACCTTGTCGACCTCGCGCTCCAGCTCCAGCGCTTCGGGGGTGGCCTGCAACTTGCCGCGCACCCGCAGGAACAGCGGGAACCCCAACTGCTGCTCGGCATGTTGCAGCACCTTGGTCACCGCCGGCTGGGAAACGTGCAGCAATTGCGCGGCGGCGCTGATCGATCCGGTCTGGCGGATGGCCTGGAATATCTCGATGTGACGAAGGCGCATGGCGAGTCCATAACCTTTGTTTATGGGTCTGGCATCTTTATTCATTGTTCGCCGCCTGTCACCTGGCTCTAACCTCGGTCGCATCTTCACAACGGTTTTGGAACGGCAATGGCTCAGCGTGTGTGCATCATCGGCGGCGGTGTGGTTGGCCTGGCAACGGCTTATGCGCTGGTGCGCGACGGTTTCGACGTGACGGTGGTCGAAGCCCGGGACTCGTTGGGCAGCCAGACCAGCTTCGCCAATGGCGGCCAGCTCTCCTATCGCTACGTCGCGCCGCTGGCCGATGCCGGCGTGCCGATGCAGGCGATCGGCTGGATGCTGCGCGGCGATTCGCCTCTCAAGCTGCGCCCGCGCCTGGACCCGGCGCAGTGGCGCTGGATGGCCTCGTTCCTCGCCGCCTGCCGCAGCTCGGTCAACCGGGAAAACGCCGCCCATCTGTTGCGCCTGGCGCTGCTGAGCCAGAGAACGCTTCAGCATTGGCGCGAAGACGACGGGCTGGCGGGCTTCCAGTGGCGGCGCAACGGCAAGCTAGTGACGTTTCGCAACAGCGGCAATTTCGAACATGCGCGCAACAAACTGGCCGATCCGCAACAGCAGCAGGTGCTGTCTGCTGCCGAGTGTGCGCAGCTCGAGCCGGCGCTGGCCGAGGGTGCCTTTGTCGGCGGGATTTACACCCCGGACGAAGAAGTCGGCGATTGCCACGCCTTCTGCCAGGAGCTGGCCGCGCGGCTCAGCGCTTCCGGTCGCTGCGAATGGCGCATGGAGCAAACGGTGACCGGCATTCGCCACACAAACGGCAGCGTCAATGCCATCGAGTTGGGCGAGCAGGTGTTGGCGGTGGATCAACTGGTGATCGCCGCCGGCCACCGCAGTCCGCTGCTGAATCTGCCGGGCCTGCAATTGCCGCTGTACCCGCTCAAGGGCTACAGCCTGACTGTGCCGATCAGTGCCGACCACCGGGCGCCGGACGTGAGCATCACCGACTACGACCGCAAGATCGTCTATGCGCGCATCGGCGAGCAATTGCGGGTGGCGGCAATGGTCGACATCGTCGGCTTCGATCCCGCCGTCGATCCCAAGCGCCTGGCCCTGATCAAGCGCCAGGCCCGCGACACCTTCCCCAATGCCGGCGACTACGACGCTGCCGTGGAATGGGCCGGCATGCGCCCGGCAACGCCCAGCGGCGTGCCGCTGCTGGGGGCCACGGAGTATCGCAACCTGTGGCTCAATCTCGGCCATGGCGCCCTCGGTTTCACCCTCGCCTGCGGCAGCGCACGCCTGCTCAGCGAGCTGATCGGCCAGCGCCAACCTTCCATCGACCTGCACGGTTTCAATCACCGTGCGGCGTGAACACCTGTCTCACAAGAGGACTCAGTCATGACCATTGAACGTCTGCACAGCAATCCGCGCCTGTCTGGCGCCGTGACCTACGGCGACCTGGTGTTTCTCTCCGGCCAGGTGCCGGGGGATGCCACAGAGGTCGGCGACCAGACTCGCGAAGTGCTGGCGAAGATCGACGCCTTGCTGGCCGAAGCCGGCAGCGACAGGGATCATCTGCTCAGCGCGACCATTTACCTGAAAAACATCGGCGAGGATTTTGCCGCGATGAACGAAGTCTGGTCGGCCTGGCTGTCGCCGGGACGGGCGCCTACCCGGACCACGGTGCAGGCCGAACTCGCCCGCCCGCAGGTGCTGGTGGAAATCACCGTCATCGCTGCGCGTTCGTGAATCAAACCAACACCCACAACGGAGAATAACAATGCAAAAAATCACGTTGCTCGGCTGCACCCTCGGGCTGTTGCTCGGCAGTCAGGTCCAGGCCAACGAGGCGCCGCTGACCGGCACCCTGGGCAAGATCGCCAACAGCCACAGCATCACCCTGGGCTATCGCGATGCGTCGGTGCCGTTCTCTTACGTGGGGGATCAGAGCGGCAAACCGATGGGCTACTCGGTGGATCTGGCGAGCAAGATCGTCGAGCGTATCCAGCAGCGGCTGGCGCTGCCGGACCTGAAGGTGAAGTACAACCTGGTGACCTCGCAGACGCGCATCCCGCTGGTGCAGAACGGCACCGTGGATCTGGAATGCGGCTCCACCGGCGTGACGGCCGAGCGCCAGAAGCAAGTGGCGTTCTCCTACGGTTTCATCTACGTCAAAGGCCAGTTGCTGACGGCCAAGGACAGCGGCATCAAGAGCTTCGCCGACCTGCGTGGCAAGAATGTGGTGACCACCGCCGGCACCACCAACGAGCGCTTCCTGAAGAGCTACAACGTCGACAACAAGATCGACATGTTCGTGATCAGCGCCAAGGACCACGGCGAAGCTTTCCAGATGCTGCAGTCAGGTCGCGCGGCGGCGTTCTACATGGATGACGCGCTGCTCTACGGCGAGCGTGCCAAGGCCCATGATCCGCACAAGTGGGTGGTGGTCGGGGAAGAGCAGTCGCGGGAGATCTACAGTTGCATGGTGCGCAAGGACGATCCGCAGTTTCTTGCGCTGGTCAACGGCGTGCTTGGCGAGCTGTACAGTTCGGGCGAGATCAACGGCATTTATCAGCGATGGTTCGAACAGCCGATTCCGCCGAAGGGTTTGAATCTCGAGTTTCCGATGACCAGTGAGTTGAAGGCGATCATTGCCAAGCCGGTGAGTGATCCGGTGCAGTGATTTTTGGTTTTCGCCGCAGACCGCGGCGCGGCCATCGCGGGCAAGCCCGCTCCCACAGGTTCGTTGGTGTTCACATCATTTGTGTACGACGCCGATCTTTGTGGGAGCGGGCTTGCCCGCGATGGGGCCCTAGAAATCACCCCAAAGTTGCTGGGCTACCGACAATGCCACCACCGGCGCCGTCTCGGTGCGCAACACCCGAGGACCTAACCGCGCCGCATGAAAACCGGCCCCCTTGGCCTGCTCGACCTCGGCATCCGACAACCCACCCTCCGGCCCTATCAGAAACGCCAGCGTCGACGGCTTGGCATGACTGACCAGCGGCTCGGCCACCGGATGCAGTACCAGCTTCAAATCCGCTTCAGTCTGCTTCAGCCAATCGGCCAGCAGCACCGGCGGATGAATCACCGGCACCCGCGAGCGACCGCATTGTTCGCAGGCGCTGATCGCCACCTGGCGCCAGTGCAGTAGGCGTTTGTCGGCGCGTTCGTCCTTCAGGCGGACTTCGCAGCGCTCGCTGAAGATTGGGGTGATTTCGCTCACGCCCAGCTCGGTGGCCTTCTGAATCGCCCAGTCCATCCGCTCGCCACGGGACAGGCCCTGGCCGAGGTGAATCTGCAGCGGCGACTCGACCTGACCGGCGAAGCTTTCATCGATCTGCACCACGACGCGTTTCTTGCCGACCTCGACCAGCCGGGCCCGGAACTCCTGGCCCGAACCGTCGAACAGCTGCAACGCATCGCCCTCGGCCATGCGCAGCACCCGGCCGATGTAATGGGCCTGGGCCTCGGGCAACTCGTGCTCGCCGGTGCTTAGGGGGGCGTCGATAAAGAAGCGGGACAGTCTCATTTCTTGTCTCTGGAAAAGTGTGAATCAGTTGAATCGGTGGTGACTTCATTCGCGAGCAAGCCCGCTCCCACAAGGTCTACGCGGACTACTGTGGGAGCGGGCTTGCTCGCGAAGAGGCCCGCCCAGGCACTACAAAAACTCAGCCCGGATCCCGGAACCCCGGATGAAAATCCTTCGGCACCGCCACGCTGACACTGTCACGCGTCGCGATATCGATCCCCTCACTGGCCACTTCAGCCAGAAAATCAATCTGCTCCGGCGTAATCACATACGGCGGCAGAAAATACACCACGCTCCCCAACGGCCGAAGCAGCGCACCACGCTCCAGCGCATGCTGGAACACCTTCAGCCCACGACGCTCCTGCCATGGATAGGCCTCTTTGCTGGCCTTGTCCTTGACCATCTCGATCGCCAGCACCATGCCGGTCTGGCGGATCTCGGACACGTTCGAATGCTCCGCCAAGTGCGCGGTGGAGGAGGCCATGCGCGCGGCCAGGGCCTTGTTGTTCTCGATGACGTTGTCTTGCTCGAAGATATCCAGCGTCGCCAGCGCCGCCGCACAGGCCAGCGGGTTGCCGGTGTAGCTGTGGGAGTGCAGGAAGGCGCGCAGGGTCGGGTAGTCGTCGTAGAAGGCGCTGTAGACCTCGTCGGTGGTCAGGCACGCCGCCAGCGGCAGGTAACCGCCGGTCAGCGCTTTGGACAGGCAGAGGAAGTCCGGGCGGATGCCGGCCTGTTCACAGGCGAACATGGTGCCGGTGCGACCGAAGCCCACGGCGATTTCGTCGTGGATCAGGTGCACGCCGTAGCGGTCGCAGGCTTCGCGCAGCAGTTTGAGGTACACCGGGTGGTACATGCGCATGCCGCCGGCGCCCTGGATCAGCGGCTCGACGATCACCGCCGCGACCGTGTCATGGTTCTCGGCCAGGGTCTGCTCCATGGCGGCGAACATGTTGCGCGAGTGTTCTTCCCAACTCATGCCTTCCGGGCGCATATAGCAGTCTGGGCTCGGCACCTTGAGGGTGTCCATCAGCAGGGCTTTGTAGGTTTCGGTGAACAGCGGCACGTCGCCCACCGACATCGCCGCCATGGTTTCGCCGTGGTAGCTGTTGGTCAGGGTGACGAAGCGCTTCTTGTTCGGCTGGCCGCGGTTGAGCCAGTAGTGAAAGCTCATTTTCAGCGCGACTTCGATGCAGGACGAACCGTTATCGGCGTAGAACACCCGGTTCAGGCCTTCCGGCGTCATCTTCACCAGACGCTCGGAGAGTTCGATCACCGGTTGGTGGCTGAAACCGGCGAGGATCACGTGCTCCAGCTGATCGACCTGATCCTTGATGCGCTGGTTGATCCGCGGGTTGGCGTGGCCGAACACGTTGACCCACCAGGAGCTGACGGCGTCGAGGTAGCGCTTGCCTTCGAAGTCTTCCAGCCAGACGCCTTCACCGCGCTTGATCGGGATCAGCGGCAGCTGTTCGTGGTCTTTCATCTGGGTGCAGGGATGCCACAACACCGCGAGATCGCGTTCCATCCACTGTTTGTTCAGGCCCATGTTCACTCTCCTGGAGGCGCTCCGCGGCCGGCGCGGGCATGCAATCGCGCAAGCCTATGCAATGCGCCGCACGGGGACAACCCATTGTGTCGGTTGAGCTACTTTAAACAGGTCGATAGACGCTGCTAGCGGGCGTCTGAAGCGTGACGTATCCTTCGCGGTTCTTGGGTCGCCTGGCCCGCAAAATCGCTGTTTTCTCGTGTATTTCCGGAGTTCGCTGAATGTCTGTCGGTTGGCTGCGCGCCTGTGCGCTGGTGATGTTGGGGCTGTTCAGCGTGTCTGCGCTGGCCAAGGATAAAACCGCGATCGTGATCGGCGGCGGGGTCGCGGGCCTCACCGCGGCCTACGAGCTGCAGACCAAGGGCTGGCAGGTCACGCTGCTGGAGGCCAAGCCAAGCCTGGGCGGTCGTTCCGGCATGGCCACCAGCGAGTGGATCGGCAATGACAAGACCCAGCCGGTGCTGAACAAGTACGTCTCGAGCTTCAAGCTGAGCACCACGCCGGCCCCTGAATTCGTGCGGACCCCGGGCTACCTGATCGACGGCGTGTATTACACCGCTGCGGACCTGGCGACCAAGGACCCGGTCACCGCCGAGGCGCTCAAGCGTTACGAGAAAACCGCGGACGATCTGGCACGCTCCATCGATGACCCGCTGAACCCTGCAGCCAACAACACCCTGCATGCCCTGGACCAGATCAACGTGTCCGGCTGGCTCGACAAGCAGAACCTGCCGCCAACCGCCCGTCAGCTGATCAACCAGCAAATCCGTACCCGCTATGACGAGCCTTCGCGCCTGTCGCTGCTGTATTTCGCCCAGCAGAACCGCGTATATCGTGGCGTCTCCGACCGCGACCTGCGCGCTTCGCGACTGGTGGGCGGCAGTGCGGTGCTGTCCCAAGCCTTCGTTAAACAGCTGAAAACCATCAAGACCGACTCCCCGGTGTCGGCCATCACCCAGGACAAGGACGGCGTGACCGTCAAGGTCGGCAGCGTTGGCTATCAGGCTGACTACGTGGTCCTGGCCGTGCCGTTGCGCGCCCTGAACAAGATTCAGATGATCCCGGCGCTGGACGCACAGCACCTGGCCGCGATCAAGGGCACCAACTACGGCTGGCGCGACCAGATCATGCTCAAGTTCAAGACGCCGGTGTGGGAAAGCAAGGCGCGCATGTCCGGCGAGATCTATAGCAACACCGGTCTTGGCATGTTGTGGATCGAACCGGCCCTGAAGGGCGGCGCCAACGTGGTGGTCAACCTGTCCGGCGACAACTCGCGGGTGATGCAGGCCTTTGGCGACAAGCAGATGGTCGATCAGGTACTGATTCGCCTGCACGCGTTTTATCCACAGGCGCGCGGTTCGTTCACCGGTTATGAAATCCGTCGCTACAGCACCGACCCATCAACCGGCGGCGCCTACCTGGCCTTCGGTCCTGGCCAGATCAGCAAGTTCTGGCGCCTGTGGGAACGTCCGATCCAGCGCGTAACCTTCGCCGGCGAACACACCGACGCCCTGTACCCGGGCACCCTGGAAGGCGCGCTGCGTTCCGGCCAGCGTGCGGCCAGTCAGGTTGAAGATCTGGCGGCGGGCAAGTCGTTCGAACCGGCCAAAGCTGCGCCAGTGGCGGCAGCCGCAGCAGCCGGCGCGGTCGCGGCGAAGAAGGGCAACTTCTTCACCAACCTGTTCGGTGGTTCGGATGACGAGAAGAAGCCGGAACCTGTCAAGGCGCCAGAGCCTGCTCCGGCACCAGCTCCCGCACCTGCGCCAACTCCGGCTCCTGCTCCGGTAGAGGCGCCGAAGCCTGCTGCGGCACCGGTAAAAGCGGAGCCAGCCAAGAAGACGCCAGCGAAGGCACCGGCGAAGAAGCCAGCGGCCAAGACCGAAGCGAAAAAGGCCCCGGCAAAAGCCCCGGCGAAAAAGGCTGAACCGGCGAAGAAGCCGGCAGCCAAACCGGCGACCGAGACCAAGGCTCAGTAAGGCTTTGGGTTAGACAAAAAAGCGCGGCTTACATGCCGCGCTTTTTTATTGCCTGGATTAATGCCTTCGCGAGCAAGCCCGCTCCCACAGGCTCATGGGTGTTCACATTCTTTGTGTACGACACAGATCCTTGTGGGAGCGGGCTTGCCCGCGAAGGCGGCGGGTCAGCTGCGACAAATTTCCGTCTGATCGCTAACATCTCGTCAAACTTTCGCCTTTAATCTTTTCTTAACACGCTCATTTCAGACTCTTGATCGCATTTCTCGATCTTTCAGAGCGAAATTTTCGGCTTTAATTCGATAGGTAAATCGATAGTCTTGGCCCAGCACTTACAGGAACCCGGCAATGCAGTTACGTAACTCTACTTCCCGCTACGGTTGGGTCAGCATCTTCATGCATTGGGGCGTGGCCTTGGCCGTATTCGGTTTGTTCGGCCTGGGGCTGTGGATGGTTGGTCTCGGCTACTACGATCCGTGGCGCAAGGCCGGTCCCGATCTGCACAAGAGCATCGGTTTGATTCTGCTGGCGGTCATGATTTTGCGGGTGTTGTGGCGTTTTATCAGCCCTTCGCCGCCCACTTTGGAAAGCTACGGCCGCATGACGCGACTTGGCGCCAAGTTCGGTCATGCCTTTCTGTACCTGTGTCTGTTCGCTGTAATGATTGCCGGTTACATGATTTCCACCGCAGATGGTGTCGGAATACCGGTGTTTGACTGGTTTGAGGTGCCTGCGCTGATTTCCGGGCTACCGGACCAGGCGGATAACGCCGGCGTGATCCACCTCTACCTGGCGTGGGCGCTGGTAATTTTTTCCGGCCTCCATGCGTTGGCAGCATTGAAGCACCACTTTATCGACCGCGATGTGACCCTCAAGCGCATGCTGGGTCGCAAAGCCTGAAGTTCAACCTCGACTCCAAAGGAAAACAAAGCATGTTGAAAAAGACTCTGGCCGCTCTGGCAATCGGTTCGGCACTGTTTGCAGCCGGCAACGCAATGGCCGCCGACTACGTGGTCGACAAACAAGGCCAGCACGCCTTCGTTGATTTCAAGATCAGCCACCTGGGCTACAGCTACATCACCGGTACTTTCAAGGACATCGACGGCAAATTCAGCTTCGACGCTGCCAAGCCTGAAGACAGCAAGATCGAGTTCAACGTCAACACCGCCAGCGTTTTCACCAACAACGCCGAACGTGACAAGCACATCTCCAGCAAAGACTTCCTGAACGGCACCAAAGCGACCTTCGTTTCCACCAGCGTCAAGCCAACCGGCAAGAACGCTGCTGGCAAGGACACCGCTGACGTAGCCGGCGACCTGACCATCCTGGGCGTGACCAAGCCAATCGTGGTCAAGGCCACTTTCCTGGGTGAAGGCAAGGATCCATGGGGCGGCTACCGTGCAGGCTTCGAGGGTACCTTCAGCCTCAAGCGCTCTGATTTCGGCAAGATGATGGACCTGGGTCCACAGTCCGATTCGGTCGACATGTACGTTACGTTTGAAGGTGTCAAAGCGAAGTAATTTTTCGCCGGACATAAAAAAACGCCCCGAATTCGGGGCGTTTTTTTGTCCGGCGGAAAATTACGTGTAGGAGCCGAGCTTGCTCGCGATGGTCGTCAACGATAACGCTGGCAACCTGACACCCCGCGGTGTTGCGCCATTCATCGCGAGCAAGCTCGGCTCCTACAGCAGGGAAACAAAAATGCCCCGGATCCTGCGATCCGGGGCATTTTCATTACGGCTGCCGATCAGCGATTACGCGTCAGCAACGCCGGCTTTTCACCGCGCGGACGGCTTGGCAGTTGATCCAGCTGCTCAGGCGTGGGGAAACGGTCGGCCTTGGACTCTTTGTGCATGATCTTCGGCGCATTGCCCCGAGGGTTCTGCACGGCCGGTTCCGAACGGGACTGATCGTCTCGAGCCGGACGGCGATTGCGCGAGTCTTCGCGACGACCCTGGCCTTCGCCACGTGGTGCGCCGTTGCGTGGGCCATTGCGCTTGGCGCCCGGGGTACCGCTGCTGGCGCCATCGCTGTTGCGCGGGCCGTTCTGACGGCCCTGACCTTGTGGCTTGCCGCCCCGTGGCGCACCGGAACCTGCGGCTGTGCCTTGTGCCGGAGCACCTGGACGCCGGCCGCGGCCCTGGGCCGGTTTCTGCTGCGGTACGTAATCGACACGGTTACCGAAGTTATCGATATCGTCGTCCAGAAATTCGTCCGGAGCACGATCAGCGGCGGCGCGTGGTGGCTGGCTTGGACGCTGTTCGCGAGCCGGGGTGCCTTCCCGTGGTTTTTGCTGACGGGCAGGACGTTCGCCACGCTCGCCGCGCTCACCACGTTCGCCGGCAGGTTTTTCCTTGCCTTTGTCCTTGCCCTTGTCCTTGCGACCGCCACTGCCGGCGTTCGCGCCTTCACCGCGCGGGCCACGGGCATTGCGCGGGTTGCGCATGTCCGGACGTTCACGGGCTTCAGGTTTTTCCGCTTCCACGGCGCTGGCATCGAAGCCCATCAGGTCGCCGTCGGCGATTTTCTGCTTGGTCATGCGTTCGATGCTTTTCAGCAGTTTTTCTTCGTCCGGCGCGACCAGCGAGATGGCCTCGCCCGAACGACCGGCACGACCGGTGCGGCCGATGCGGTGTACGTAGTCTTCATCGACGTTCGGCAGTTCGAAGTTGACCACGTGTGGCAACTGGTCGATGTCCAGGCCGCGGGCAGCGATGTCGGTGGCGACCAGGATGCGCACTTCGTTGGCCTTGAAGTCGGCCAAGGCCTTGGTGCGAGCGTTCTGGCTCTTGTTGCCGTGAATCGCGACAGCTGGCAGGCCATGCTTGTCCAGGTACTCGGCCAGGCGGTTGGCGCCGTGCTTGGTACGGGTGAATACCAGCACCTGTTCCCACGCGCCGGCGGTGATCAGGTGGGCGAGCAGCGCACGCTTGTGGCTGGCAGGCAGGCGGAACACGCGCTGTTCGATGCGCTCGACCGTGGTGTTCGGCGGCGTGACTTCGATGCGTTCCGGGTTGTGCAGCAGCTTGCCGGCAAGGTCGGTGATGTCCTTGGAGAAGGTCGCCGAGAACAGCAGGTTCTGCCGTTTGGCCGGCAGGCGCGCGAGGACTTTCTTCACGTCATGGACAAAGCCCATGTCGAGCATGCGGTCGGCTTCGTCCAGCACGAGGATTTCCACGTGGGACAAATCGACGCTGCCTTGGCCGGCGAGATCCAGCAGGCGGCCGGGGCAGGCCACCAGCACGTCAACACCGCGGGACATGGCCTGAACCTGCGGGTTCATGCCGACGCCGCCGAAGATGCAGGCGCTGACGAATTTCAGGTCACGTGCATAGACCTTGAAGCTTTCGTGGACCTGGGCTGCGAGTTCGCGGGTAGGGGTCAGGACCAGTACGCGCGGCTGGCGCGGACCGTGACGCTGGGATTTGTCCGGGTGACCGTTGGGGAACAACCGCTCCAGAATCGGGAGGGCGAAACCGCCGGTTTTACCAGTACCTGTCTGTGCGGCGACCATCAGATCGCGGCCCTGCAACACGGCGGGAATGGCCCGCTGTTGCACCGGAGTAGGCTCGGTATAGCCCGCGTCTTCGATAGCGCGGACCAAAGCCTCGGAGAGACCGAGGGAAGCAAAGGACATGACTAATCCTGTTTTTAGTTAGGGCGTTGCCCAATGGGAGTCTTGCCTGGCGCGAATGGCGTTTGAGAGGACGCAATCCCGTCCGGTCCTGCCGGGTTTCGAAAGCTCGTCTGGAGTGCTCGCGCGGGCTGAAGAGCTGCGCTGTAGCGGGGTCAAGATGCCTTGAACGATTCCGGGCGTCCGGGCGTGAGCCTGGCGGGAACGCGGGAGTATAACAGAGCAATCACTGCGCGCCGCTTTCCTGCTGCTCAACGGTTTTGTCGCGGATGGCGGTGGCATTCGCGCCATTGGTTGCGCTCGCCGGATCGGTCGGCGCGGCACCGTAGCGGGCGCTCAGTTCAGCGTAGGCTGGCTCGCGCTTGAAACGCTTGAGTTCGGCACCGAAGCGCTGCACCAGCAAGTCCATGCCGGCATTGCGGCGTACTGCCAGAAACTGGCTCTGCTGGCTGATGATGGTGGGGTTTTCGGTGATCTTGTCGCGGATCTTCAGCTCGTCGAGCAAATGCTGGCCGACCCGGCGGTCGGTGATCAGCAGGTCGATCCGCCCGCGCACCAGCTTGCCGAAGTTGGCTTCATGGCTTGGCGCAGGTTCCCGGGTGAACAGCGTCGAGTCGCGAAAATCCTGGCTGTACAGGTAGCCCGGCGAAATGCCGATCGTCAGGCCGCGCAGTTCGTCGAGGGTACGAAAGGGGTGAGGGCGCTCATTGGCGTAGAACATCACGAACTGCACTTCCGAGAGCGGTTCGCTGGGGTAGAGCAGGGTCGCGTCGCGCTCGGCGCTGTGGAAAATGTCCAGCGCACCGTCGGCCTGGCCGGTCTCGAGCATCGACAGGCAGCGTTTCCATGGCAGGAACTGCCATTCCACTTCGATGCCCAGGCGCTTGAAGACGATGGCCGTGGTTTCATAGTCCAGGCCCAGGGCCTTGCCATTTTCCTCGTAGACGTAGGGCGCCCACGGTTCGGTGACAATGCGCAACTTCTCGCCCCGGGCGGTGAAGCTCAGGCAAGTGATAAGCACAGCGGTCAGAAGCTGGAAAATGACAGGCATTGCCTGAGGTTAGTACGCCCGACGACTAATGAGAAGCTCTGGCTTGCATGTTTAACGCTGACTTGAACAGATTGGGCGCGACGTCTCTATTTGGCCGGCGTATTGAGCAAGTGTTCATGAATCGCCGTGCAACGCCGCCCGAGAATCAACCTGACCGAACGGTGGGTGAACCAATGCTCCAGCACCTTATGGCAAACGGGCGTACCGACACGTTCCTTCTGGTTTTGCAGGGCTTTTTCCCACCAGACCGGACCGCAGGCCCTATCGAATTCGTTGGGGTGGTCGTAGCAGCCATAAAGGATTTCGCGAATGAACTGACGCAAATGCACTGGCAGGCTCAGGGTGATCATTTTGTAGAGCATTCGCTGGGAGCGAGGGGGACGTGGCAGTCGATCCGTCACTTGATGGGTATCGGCCAGGGCGGCCTCACTGGTCGGTTGCGCGGCATGTTTGGCGACCCAGGCCTGGACCTTGGCCCGGAACAGCTGCTTGCGGCTCCAGTAGTGATGGATCAGGTCCGGGCACTTGGTGACTTTCAGCGTGCGGTAGGCCGCCACCGACAGGCAGAACTCCTCGAGGGTGTACGAGCCGCGCACGGACGGGTACAGCTCGTCGATCAGGGCGATCGAATGATCCAGGATGTGCGCATCCTTTTGGTGCAGGCCGATGACGCCGGAATTGAGCAGCGTCATCTGATCGTCCGCCAGGCCTCTCTCCTTCAGCGTGGTAGCCAGCGCGCTGTAAAGCACGTTTTCCTTATTGTTGCCGTAGGTGGTGTAGTAGTCGTTGCACAGCAACGTGCCCGGCTGCACGCGCTCGAACAATTTGAGCGGCGAGCAATGGAAGAAGGTGTCGGTGTCGATCAGCAGCGCAAGTTCGGACTCTTGCAGTACTTCGCGCAGGGCAACATGTTTGGCGCGAAAGTGATAGCCATGGGGTTCGTTCCAGCGACGGCGGGTGGCTTCGTCGAGCGGGCGAACGCGCACGGGCAGTTTTTCGTAGGGCTGCTTGTTGTCGCTGAAGACCTGGATGTCCAGTGTGGCGCCCGGCGTTTCCTGCAGCCAGGCCAAGGCGCTGGCGATGCTGAAGACGGCTTCCTGGTGATAGGTCTCGGAACCGAAGACCAGGTAGACGAGTTGGGGGCGTTGGGTCGCGGACATCATTGCTGCATCATTCCATTGTTTTGTTTCAAAAAAAAAAGACCCTCCGAAGAGGGCCCTTGTTCCTGCGAGGATGACGATCAGCGGGGCAGCTTCAGGTTATTCCACACAGCCAGGCTGGCGTCGGCCTGGTTCAGGGTATAGAAGTGCAACCCTGGCGCGCCACCCTGCAATAAACGCTCACACATTTCGGTGATGACTTGCTCACCAAAGCGCTGAATGTTCTGGGTGTCGTCGCCGTACGCTTCCAGTTGCTTGCGGATCCAGCGCGGAATTTCCGCACCGCAGGCATCGGAGAAGCGTGCCAGTTTGCTGTAGTTGGTGATCGGCATGATGCCTGGCACCACTGGAATGTCGACGCCCAGCGCCTGTACGCGATCGACGAAGTAGAAGTAGCTGTCGGCGTTGAAGAAGTACTGGGTGATCGCACTGTTCGCGCCAGCCTTGGCCTTGCGCACGAAGTTGGCGATATCGTCTTCGAAGTTGCGCGCTTGCGGGTGCATTTCCGGGTAAGCGGCGACTTCGATGTGGAAATGATCGCCGGTCTCTTCACGAATGAATTCAACCAGGTCATTGGCGTGGCGCAATTCACCGCTGGCCATGCCCATGCCCGACGGCAGGTCACCGCGCAACGCGACGATACGGGTAATGCCGGCGGCCTTGTACTGGCTCAGCAGGCCACGCAAGTCGTCCTTGCTGTCGCCCACGCAGGACAGGTGCGGTGCGGCAGGGATTTTGACTTCGTTTTCGAGCTGCAACACGGTGTTGAGGGTGCGATCACGGGTTGAACCGCCAGCGCCATAGGTGCAGGAGAAGAAATCGGGGTTGTACGCAGCCAGCTGACGGGCAGTGGCGAGCAGCTTTTCATGCCCAGCGTCGGTCTTGGTAGGGAAGAACTCGAAGCTGTAGCGACGATCTTGGGACATGGTCATATCCTTGGAAACGCGTAAGGCGGATGCTGGCTCCCTGTACCTGTAGGAGCGAGCATGCTCGCGATGGAGGATCAGGCGACGCGGGTATTCAGACACCCCGCGTCATCGTTGACCACCATCGCGAGCTTGCTCGCTCCTACAGGGGGAGCAGCTGGCCGATCAGTAGCGGTAAGCGTGCGGCTTGAACGGACCTTCGACGGTCACGCCGATGTAGTCGGCCTGAGTCTTGGTCAGCTGAGTCACGACACCGCCGAAACCGCGGACCATTTCCAGGGCCACTTCTTCGTCGAGTTTCTTCGGCAGTACTTCAACGGTCAGGCGCTCGGCTTTCTGGGCCGGCGACAGGTCGGCGTACTTCTGGCCGAACAGGAAGATCTGCGCCAGAACCTGGTTGGCGAACGAACCGTCCATGATGCGGCTCGGGTGACCGGTTGCGTTGCCCAGGTTCACCAGACGGCCTTCGGCCAGCAGGATCAGGTAGTCGTCGTTCTGGGCATCGAATGCGCCAGCGCCGGTACGGTGGATCTTGTGCACCTGTGGCTTCACTTCTTCCCACGCCCAGTTCTTGCGCATGAAAGCGGTGTCGATTTCGTTGTCGAAGTGACCGATGTTGCAGACAACGGCGCGCTTCTTCAGGGCCTTGAGCATGTTCGCGTCGCAAACATTGACGTTACCGGTGGTGGTCACGATCAGGTCGATCTTGCCCAGCAGGGCCTTGTCGATGCTGGCTTCGGTGCCGTTGTTGATACCGTCGATGAACGGCGATACCACTTCGAAACCGTCCATGCAGGCTTGCATGGCGCAGATCGGGTCGACTTCGGAGACCTTGACGATCATGCCTTCCTGACGCAGGGACTGAGCCGAGCCCTTGCCCACGTCACCGTAGCCGATCACCAGCGCCTGCTTGCCGGACAGCAGGTGGTCGGTGCCGCGCTTGATGGCATCGTTCAGGCTGTGACGGCAGCCGTACTTGTTGTCGTTCTTGCTCTTGGTCACCGAGTCGTTGACGTTGATGGCCGGGATCTTCAGCTCGCCCTTGGCCAGCATGTCCAGCAGACGGTGCACGCCGGTGGTGGTTTCTTCGGTCACGCCGTGGACGCGATCCAGAACCTGTGGGTATTTCTTGTGCAGCAGCTCGGTCAGGTCGCCGCCGTCGTCGAGGATCATGTTGGCGTCCCAAGGCTGGCCATCCTTGAGGATGGTCTGCTCCAGGCACCACTCGTACTCCTGCTCGGTTTCACCTTTCCAGGCGAAAACCGGGATGCCGGCAGCGGCGATGGAAGCGGCGGCCTGGTCCTGAGTCGAGAAGATGTTGCAGGACGACCAGCGTACTTCGGCACCCAGGGCAACCAGGGTTTCGATCAGCACGGCGGTCTGAATGGTCATGTGGATGCAGCCGAGGATCTTCGCGCCCTTGAGCGGTTGCTCTTCGGAGTACTTGCGACGCAGACCCATCAGGGCCGGCATTTCGGATTCGGCGATGATGGTTTCGCGACGGCCCCAGGCGGCCAGGGACATGTCGGCGACTTTGTAGTCGGTAAAATCTGCAGGCGTGATTACAGCGCTCATGAAGAGCCTCCATTCGTAGTTATGCGAATGGGCGCCGTTGTGCGTTTAGTGTCGGGCCGGTCAAGGCCTGGCAACGCCCCATCCGAGCCTGACAGGTTTTACCTGCTGCAGCGCCCCTCGGACAGGTGGCGGGAAACGGTAGCAAGTGGAAGTTACCGTTTTGAAACGGGGGCGATTATAGCGGGCTATGCTGATCTTCCAAAGGGTTTCTGTCGGTCAATGTTCGAACGGTAATAGTGGCTATAGAAGATGCCCAATAGAGCTATTGCCAAAGCTCTGCCATGATCCCGGGCATCTATCGGAAAGACGCTCAGGAGTGCACATGAATTTCCACACCCGCAAATGGGTCAAGCCCGAAGACCTCAACCCCAACGGCACGCTGTTCGGCGGCAGTCTTCTGCGCTGGATCGATGAAGAGGCGGCGATCTACGCCATCGTCCAGCTGGGCAATCAGCGCGTCGTCACCAAGTACATTTCCGAGATCAACTTCGTCAGCGCCTCGCGCCAGGGCGACATCATCGAACTGGGCATCACCGCCACCGAGTTCGGCCGCACCTCCATCACCCTGACCTGCGAAGTGCGCAACAAGATCACCCGCAAAAGCATTCTGACGGTGGAGAAGATGGTCTTCGTCAACCTCGGTGAAGACGGCCTGCCCGCAGCCCACGGGCGGACCGAGATCAAGTACGTCAAGGACCAGTTCCAGGACGGCGCCAGCGTCGAATAAAACCAGTCCCCTGCCCACAGAACGGATGCCGGTGGCCACGGTCGTAGCTAAATGACCTGCCACCGGTGTTCGCGCCATGACTACCCCAATCAGCGGAAAGACCCCAGATCTCTCGGCCAAGGAAAAGCGCGAGGTCGAAAAGAATCAGCCACCGCGTGCGGCGGTGTTGCATGAAATCATCCGTAAACAGGGCGATCAGGAACTCGAGCGCAGCATCGCCGCGCTGTGGTGGTCGGCGCTGGCGGCCGGGCTGACCATGGGGCTGTCGTTGATGGCCATGGGGTTGTTGAATTCGCGCCTGCCCGATGGCGAGGGTTTCAAGGTGATCGCCAGTTTCGGCTACTGCGCAGGCTTTCTCGCGGTGATCCTCGCCCGCCAGCAACTGTTCACCGAAAACACCCTGACCGCGGTATTGCCGGTCATGAGCGAACCGACGTTGCGCAATTTCGGGCGGTTGCTTCGACTGTGGTCGGTGGTGCTGGTGGGCAACCTGTGCGGGACCTTGCTGGTGGCTTACGTGATGCTCGAATTACCGATATTCGACAGCACGACCGACGTTGCCTTTCTCGACATCGGCCGTAAGGTCATGGAGGGCGATCCCGTCAAGATGTTCTCCAAAGGGATCATCTCCGGCTGGATGATCGCCACCATGGTCTGGATGATTCCGTCCATGGAGAGCGCCAAGGTGTGGATCATCGTCCTCATCACCTATTTCATGGCGCTCGGGGATTTCACCCACATCGTGGTCGGCTCACTGGAGGTTTCGTACCTGGTGTTCGCCGGGGAATTGCCGTGGAAGGATTTCTGGCTGATTTTCGCCGGGCCCACTCTGGCCGGGAACATCATCGGCGGCAGTTTCATCTTTGCCCTGATCAGCCATGCGCAGATTCGCAGTGAGAGCGGGCCGCCGAAAGAGTCGGCGGATCAGGACGAGGAACCCGATCCGCGGGAGATCAAAAAATGATCGACATCAAATCGACGCATTGACCGCGGCAACGCCACGCCGCTGACGGTAGATGAAGAACAGCGCGGTCAGCACCGTCAATCCGCTGACCAGAGCGCCGGTCCATGGCAGGTCCGCCAGGTCCGCGCCGCTGGCGACCACCAGTCCGCCGATCCAGGCGCCGGCTGCGTTGCCGAGGTTGAAGGCGCTCTGGTTCAGGGTCGAGCCCAGATTCGGTGCTTCGTGGGCCTGGTCGATGATCAGCAGTTGCAGGATCGGACACAGCGCGAAGGCAAAAATACCCCATAACACCAGGGTAATCGCCGCCGGGATCACCGAGTGGCTGGTCTGGCTGAAGGCGGCCAATACCAGCACCACGGCCAGCGCCATGCCCACCAGCGAGGGCAGCAGGCGACTGTCCGCCAGGCGCCCGCCGAGCATGCTGCCCGCGGTCAGGCCGACGCCAAACAACAGCAGCATGACGGTCACGCCATGAGGGCTGACGCCGGTGACGTCCTGCAGGATCGGCGCGATGTAGGTGAAGACGCTGAACAGGCTGGTCGACGCCAGCACACTCATGCCCAGCGCCAGCAGCACGTTCAGCTTGCCCAGCACGCGGAACTCGCTGGCGAGGTTGGCCTTGTCCATTGCGATGTTTTTCGGCAGCCACAGCCACTGTGCAATCGCGGCGATCACGCCAATCACCGACACCGCCCAGAACGTCGAGCGCCAGCCGGCGTATTGCCCGAGTGCCGTTCCCAGAGGCACGCCCAAAACGTTGGCCAGGGTCAGGCCGGTAAACATCATCGCAATCGCCTGCGCCCGTTTATTCGGCGCCACCAGCCCCGCGGCCACCACCGAACCGATCCCGAAAAACGCCCCGTGGCACAGCGCGGTGACCACCCGGGCGGCCATCAGCGTGGCGTAGTTCGGGGCCAGGGCGCAGAGCACGTTACCGAGGATGAACATCAGGGTCATGCCCAGCAGCGTGGCTTTGCGCGGCATGTTGGCGGTGCCGACCGCGAGGATCGGTGCGCCGAACACCACGCCCAGGGCGTAGCCGGTGATCAACAGGCCGGCGTGGGGAATGCTCACTGCGAGGTCGCGGGCGACGTCGGGCAACAGGCCCATGATGACGAATTCAGTGGTGCCGATGCCGAACGCGGCAACAGCGAGTGCAAGCAAGGCGAGTGGCATGCGCAGAGTCTCTGTCGGTAGTCTGGACGCGGTGATCAGGCATACGCAGGCCGGCGACCGATCTCGACGAGAGCGGGCGGGGCAGGATTTTTATTGGAATTAGTCTGTGCGCAACTGAGTGCGGCGTGGTCGGTTTGCAGTATAAACAGCTGCTGAAATATCGCGAATCAATTCTCTCCCCCTGTAGGAGCGAGCACGCTCGCGATGAACGCCAGAACACCGCGGGGTATCTGATGCCCAGCGTTATCGTTGGCGACCATCGCGAGCGTGCTCGCTCCTACAGGAGGCGGGGGTAATTAAACAAGGAGTATGCCGTGCTTGCGACGGCTCTGGTGTTGGTGGCGGCGCTGTTGCATGCGGCGTGGAATACCCTGATCAAGTTCAGCGCCGAACGGCTGCTGGTGGTGGCCTGCATGGACAGCGTGGCGCTGCTGTTCGTGATCGTGATGTTGCCGTTCGTGGAACTGCCGCCGCTGGAAATCTGGCCGTGGATCCTGGCTTCGGCGGCCTTCGAGTTGCTCTATCGCTACCTGTTGATCCAGGCCTATCGGGTGGGCGATCTGGGGCTGGTCTATCCGCTGATGCGCGGGTTGTCACCGCTGGTGGTGCTGGCGCTGACCCTGATCTTTGCCGGAGAGGTGCTGACCCATCAGCAAATCTTCGGGATCCTGCTGATCCCATTGGGCATGTTGTGCCTGCTGTGGCAGGGCGGAGGCGGTGCGCGCCTGCCGTGGTCGATGCTGCCGGTGGTGGCGCTGATCGGCCTGTGCATCGGCTGCTACACCTTCATCGATGGCCAGGCGCTGCGGCGCTGGTCGCATCCTTTGGATTACCTGGTCTGGGTGACGCTGCTCAGTGCCTGGCCGTTCCCGTTGCTGGCCTGGGTGCGCAAGCGACCGGCGTTCCGGCTGTTCTGGCGCGAGCAATGGCGTTTGGGTCTGGCGGTCGGGTTCTGCGTGTTGTTCAGCTACGCTCTGGTGCTGTGGGCCATGCAGTTGGGCTCGATTGCCGAAGCGGCGGCCCTGCGCGAGATCAGCGTGATCCTGGTGGTGCTGTTCGGCATGCGCTACCTGAAAGAACCTTTTGGCCGGCCGCGGCTCTTAGCCTGTGGACTGGTATTGATCGGCATGCTGGTGATGAAATTCTGAAAACCTGAAGAAGGGATTGCTCTATGACGGTTGCTCTGTGGTGCATTTTGATCGCGATAATCCTGCCCTATCTGTGCACGCTCGTTGCCAAGGTCGCTGGCGGTTATCGCCTGGACGACAACCACGATCCGCGAGACTTCCTTGATTCGCTGAACGGATTGGCCCGGCGCGCCCATGCGGCGCAATTGAACGGGTTTGAAATCACCCCGGCGTTCGCGGCCGCCGTGCTGGTGGCGCATTTGGTGGAAAATGCCGAGCTGGTGACGATCAATGTGCTGGCGGTGATGTTCATCACCAGCCGGCTGCTCTACATCATTTGCTACCTGGCGGATTGGGCGATTCTGCGATCGCTGGTGTGGTTCGTGGGGGCAGGTTTGATCGTGTCGTTTTTTGTGGTGTCGATGTAGCAACAGAAGATCGCAGCCTGGAGCTGCCGAAGGCTGCGATCTTTTGATCTTCAGGGCTTGTCAGCGACTTGAGGCACCTGCGGCAACGCCGCCCCCTTTGGCCACAACATCCAGATCTGCCCCTGCTGTTTCATGTCCCCGGCCAACTGCCCGGCCGCATCTCCAGTACCCCAGAACAGATCCGCGCGAACCTCGCCGGTGATTGCGCCGCCGGTGTCTTGCGCCGCAACCGGACGCACCAGCGCGCTGCCATCCGGTCGGGTCGTGGACAACCACAACAGGCTGCCCAGCGGAATCACCTTGCGATCCACCGCCGCGCTGTAACCCGCCGTCAGCGGCACGTTCAACGAGCCGCGAGGACCTTCGTTGCTGTCGGGGTTGCGGGTGAAGAACACATAACTCGGGTTGCTGCCCAGCAGTTCCGGAATACGCGACGGATTGGCCTTGGCCCAGGCGGCGATGGTGCCCATGGTCACGTCTTCTTTCTTCAGCTCACCTTGCTCCACCAGCCAGCGGCCGATCGGTCGATAGGGGTGACCGTTCTGGTCGGCGTAAGCGATGCGCAACTGGCGACCGCTGTCGAGCTGGATACGCCCAGACCCCTGGATTTGCAGGAATTGCAGGTTCATTGGATCGGTCAGCCAGGCCACCACCGGCGCCTTCACACCTTTGCTTTCAATGGTTGCCGCATCGTCGTAGGGCTTGAGCACCCGACCTTCAAGGCGGCCGCGCAGACGCTTGCCCTTGAGTTCCGGATAGATGCTGTCCAGGGAGACGATGATCATGTCCTCAGGCACGCCGTACACCGGAATGTTGGCGCTGGCGGTCTGGGTCAGGCTGCCGGGATAGACCGGTTCGTAGTAGCCGGTGATCAGGCCGTTGGGGTTGTCGTTGGCGGCGCGCAGGCCGTAGACATCGAGGTTCTGCTTGAGGAAGCCGCGAATATCATTGGCGGTTTGCGGCACATTCGCCGCCGCGGCGCAGGTGCCGCCCCAGACCGGGTCGGCTTTGAGTCGCGTACAGGCGCTGCGCCAGGAGCCGAAACCGGCGACGAGGTCGTTGTCGGTCACGGCCGGCAGGGCTTCCCAGGTGCCGGCGGAGTAGGTGGCCAGGGCGTGGGTTTTCGGAGGCTGTTTTTCGCCACCGGTGCAGCCTGCGAGCAGGGCCACCATCGGCAGGGCTGCGATGGGCAGGATGCGGGCAAGGCGTTGACGCCAGGCCTTGAAACGGCTGTTCATGGAGTGATTCCTTTGCTGGCTGCCCGAGTGCTCCATGCACTCGGACAACCCGTATTAATGTTAGGGCTATTGGTGTTTGCCGAGGACACGAGGATACTGGCCGCCGTTTCCCGTGACCTGAAGCCACCATGACTCTCAAAAGACTTTCTGTTGTATTGCTGGCCTGCCTGACGTTGTCCGCGTGCGGCGGGATCGACCCCAATTCGCCGCTGGGTCAGCGCAAGGCGATTTTCAAGCAAATGCTCAAGACCGGTGAAGACCTGGGTGGCATGTTGCGTGGTCGCATTCCCTTCGACGGGCCTAAATTCGCCGAAGGCGCGGTGAAACTCGACGCCTTGTCCCACGAGCCCTGGAAGCATTTCCCGCAGGTGCGTGAAGAAGATCACACCAGTGCGACCAGCGATGTATGGGAACAGCAGGCACGCTTTCAGGCAATGGCTCGCGATCTTGAAAGCGCCACCGGCGAACTGGTGATCGCCAGTCAGATCCAGCCCTACAAGGCCAGCAACCTGGGTCCGGCGGTGCAGAAGGTCGAGGATGCTTGCAGTGCTTGTCATAAGGCGTTCAGGGATCATTGATCGGTGCGCTGCCTCTGTAGCAGCTGGCGAAGCCTGCGTCCGGCTGCGAAGCAGTCGTAAAATCAGAGCATGCGGTATTTCAGGAATATTTCGCACTCAGGGTTTACGACTGCTGTGCAGCCGGACGCAGGCTTCGCCAGCTGCTACATGGAGCGTTTAGTCCGGATTATTTATCGAGCTCGTCCACCGCTTCCTGCAATTCCTTGCGCGACTGGGCCAGCTTTTCCTTGCGCTTGTCGATCTTCTCCGGATCGCCTTTCTTCATGGCCTTGTCCAGATCGGCCTGACGCTTGCTGACTTCATGCTTGGCCTCGAGCACCTTGTTCTCTCGCTCCTTCTTCAGCGAGGCGTCGGTGCAGTTGGCGTCGACTTCGCTCAGGGCTTTTTCCAGGCCGGCCAACTGACTGTCGTTGCCGCGGGACTTGGCCAGTTCGATCTGATTGATGATGCCTTGTTTCTTGGCGGCGCAGCCGGTCAGCCCGGGCGCTTCTTCGTTGGCCATCAACGGGGTGGCCAGCACGCTGCAAAGGGTCAACAGGGCGAGCGGTGAAAGTAATTTCATAAAAGCTCCATGTGAAAAGGCAGTCGGTTCTCTGCGGCAATGGCTTGTTTGAGCTCATCGGTACTGGCGGGTTCCCGGACGCTAAAAACCGTCGATGCCGGCGGCTCTCAGGGTTTCACTCAAAGCCAGCACCTGAGGGTCGCGGAAAAACGCGCTCAATTGCGCGGCGCGTCCGGGACCGATCCCGGGTTCAGCCTGCCATTGTTCAATACTTCGTTGTGTCAGGTCCTGCCATGAATCGGCGAGGCGCGCCTGGCCTGTCGGTGGCATGCCCAACGCCTTGAGCCAACGGGCGAAAGGGCGCTGCCGGGCGTCGTCGAAACTGGTCGAAAGGCGTGCGCCACTGCGCTCGCCCAAGCCGTCAATGTTAGCAAGCTCTTGGGCACCGAGGGTCAGCCAATCCAGCAGGCCGTTCAGGCGACCTGCGTTAATCAGTTTTTCCCAGGTGCCCGGACCGACATGGGGCAAGGCCAGCCCCTGTTTGCCACTGAGCCAGGCCAGCCTCGCGAGAAACTGACTTTCGCATCCCGGCGTCGGCTGCCAGCAGCTCAGGGCATGAAAGTCCGTGGCGTTGGGTACGTTCATGTCCGCTCGTTCGGTACTGCGCAGCACCACACTGTCGAGCCGGGGAATGGTCAGGCCGGAAAGGCTGATGGCGACCTGGTCGCCCGGTCGGATGTCCAGCGCTTGCCAGCGTTGCAGAGAACTGACGCTGACGCGTTTGATTTGCCGGTCGTCGAGCATCACCGGCGCCAGTTCGAGTACCGGGGTGATCCGTCCGGTTCGGCCGATCCTGAAGTGCACCTTGCGCACCTCGGCCAGCGCTTGGGCGAAAGGGTATTTCCAGGCGACGCTCCAATAGGAA
Organism: Pseudomonas sp. REP124; assembly: GCF_020164475.1. Lineage (GTDB taxonomy): Bacteria > Pseudomonadota > Gammaproteobacteria > Pseudomonadales > Pseudomonadaceae > Aquipseudomonas. The sequence continues at coordinate 25,871 of NZ_JAIQWX010000070.1, forward strand.
GGTTTGGCTTGCCAGCGTTCGGTGGGCGGGCGTTGTGCCTGGCGCAGGACGATACCGTCGCTGGCAAAGGGCAGGGGCGAGCGATACCAGTGATCGCGCCAGCGTTGGGCGTCTGCCAGTGTGCTGATCGATTGGCTGTAGTGAGTGGTGTCTGGGAAGCCCAGTTCATTCAAGGTTGCCGTGCGCTCCGGCAAGCTCGTAGGGCCGTCCGGCCAGTCCCAGGCGAACAGGCCGATGCCATTTGCCTGCTCTGCATTCAAGGATTTGCGAGCCATCAGACCGGCGACGGTCGAGCGGGCATTGAGGCTGCCGGCCTGGGCCTGAACGTGATCGGTCAGCCACCAATAGAGTTCGCCTTGAACCAGAAGATCCAGTGGTTGAGTGAGTTGCCGTGGGATGGCCGCGATCTGGCGCGCCGAAGCTGTCCAGTCCTGACCTTGCGAACCATCACCGCGGCTGATCGCCTGGGCAAGCAGGCCCTCGCGGTAGATCAGCGTCACGGCGACTCCGTCGACCTTGGGCTGCACCCAGACGTCCTTGCGGTGACGCAGCCATTGCTCGACGTCTTTTTCGTCCTGCAGTTTGTCCAGACCGGTATGGGCGACCGGGTGAACAAGCGTGCCGCGCGCCGTGCGCAACGGGTCAGTGGGTGCCTTGCTGTTGAAGCATTGGCGCCATTGGGCAAGGCGCGCGCGAGATTGATCGTAGAGCTCATCGGCGACCAGGGATTTTCCTTCGCGGTGGTAGCTGTCGTCCCAGAGGTCGATCCGGTTTTGCAGGGCGGTGAGTTCGTTTGCCGCGCGTTCAGGTGGCCAGTCGGGGCATTGGGTGGCTTGGGCGTTGAGGCTGGCGAGGGTGATCAGACAAGTGAAAAGAAGGCACAGGTAGAGGGGCATCGTGAGCGTCCTTGCTCATTGGGGTGCCTGAAGGCTAGGTCAGTTTCAGAAGGTGGGCGTTCATCTACATTTCCGCGTATGTCACCGGCCCCCGTAGGAGCGAGGCTTGCCCGCGAAGGCGTAGTGTCAGTCGACATCTGTGCAGAATGATACGACGCCTTCGCGGGCAAGCCTCGCTCCTACAAGGGGCAAATGTCTGCAACAAAAAAGCCCCACACGGTAAAACCGTGCAGGGCTTCTGGTACCGCCAGGGAAGTCTTACAGACCGGCAGCAGAGCGCAGAGCGTCGGCGCGGTCGGTTTTTTCCCAGGTGAACGTGGTGAAGGTGTCGTCGCCCACGGTCTTGGTTTCCGGGGTGCGACCGAAGTGGCCGTACGCCGCGGTTTCGCGGTACATCGGGTGCAGCAGGTCGAGCATGGTGGTGATCGCGTATGGACGCAGGTCGAACACTTCGCGAACCAGCTTGACGATCTTGTCGTCGCTGATCTTGCCGGTGCCGAAGGTGTTCAGCGAGATCGAAGTCGGCTGGGCGACGCCGATGGCGTAGGACACCTGAATCTCGCAGCGCTCGGCCAGGCCCGCGGCCACGATGTTCTTGGCCACGTAACGACCGGCGTAGGCCGCCGAACGGTCAACCTTCGATGGATCCTTGCCGGAGAACGCGCCGCCGCCGTGGCGAGCCATGCCGCCGTAGCTGTCGACGATGATCTTGCGACCGGTCAGACCGCAGTCACCCACTGGGCCACCGATGATGAACTGGCCGGTCGGGTTGATGTGGAACTGGGTGTCCTTGGTCAGCAGTTCGGCAGGCAGCACGTGCTTGACGATCAGCTCCATCACGCCTTCGCGCAGGTCGTTGTACGACACATCAGGGTTGTGCTGGGTCGACAGAACAACGGCGTCGATACCGACAACCTTGCCGTTCTCGTAACGGCAAGTCACTTGCGACTTGGCGTCCGGACGCAGCCAAGGCAGCAGCCCGGATTTACGGGCTTCGGCCTGGCGCTGAACCAGTTGGTGCGAGAAGGTGATCGGTGCCGGCATCAGCACGTCGGTTTCGTTGCTGGCGTAGCCGAACATCAGGCCCTGATCGCCCGCGCCCTGATCTTCAGGCTTGGCACGGTCGACACCCTGGTTGATGTCAGGGGACTGCTTGCCGATGATGTTCATCACGCCGCAGGTCGCGCCGTCGAAGCCGACGTTGGAGCTGGTGTAGCCGATGTCGGTGATCACGTCACGAACGATCTGTTCCAGGTCGACCCAGGCCGAAGTGGTGACTTCGCCGGCGATGATCGCCACGCCCGTTTTCACCAACGTCTCGCACGCAACGCGAGCGAACTTGTCTTCAGCAATGATTGCGTCCAGCACCGCATCAGAAATCTGGTCGGCGATTTTGTCCGGATGCCCTTCAGACACGGACTCGGAGGTGAAAAGGGAGTATTCGCTCATCTCGATGTTTTCCTGAAGTTACCGATGGTGAGTGTCGCCAGTCGGCCGCTGAAAGTGGCGGACCTGAATCTGGAAACCATTACGTAAACCTACATATAAGCTTTCTCCGGGAGCGAGTCCCGCAGCGGTGGCCCAACGGGCCAGATCGTCCTGTTCAAACCCCAACCAGAGATCACCGCAGGCTTCCCTGGCCCAACTCTGGTTGTGGCTGCATAACTCTGTCACCAGCAGGCTGCCCCCTGGTTGCAGCAAATTGGCCATGTGCTTGAGCGCATCGGCTGGTGCGGCGAAGTGGTGCAGCACCATGTTCAACACCACGCAATCGGCCTTGAGACTCACGCCGTTCAAGGCATCGGCCAATTGCAGGGTGACGTTGCCCAGTGCCTGGCGCTCGCAGACCTGGCGCGCCAGTTCGAGCATCGCCTGGCTGTTGTCCAGCGCCGTGACTTGCGTGAAGCGGCGCGCCAGTTCCGGAAGAAAGGCACCGTCCCCGGGGCCGACTTCGATGGCGGTCGCGCCTTCGCTGAAGCCCAGCTTGTCGAGCAGGGCCACCACGCTGTCGCCGTATTGCGGCAGACCGGCGATCAGGTCCTGCTGGGCGCGAAACTTCTCCGCGACCCGTGAGAAAAAGTCCTGGCTGGCTGCGGCCCGTTGCCCGTGGACCTGAGCGATCCGCGCCTGCACATCGGCAGGCAGCGTAAGTTCGTCCACTTCTTCGAGCAGGGCTGCGTGCAGTCTGCCGCCCGGCAAATCGGTGTGGGGCAGGGCGCGGCGGTAAAAAATCGCGTTGCCTTCACGGCGGGTCGCCACCAGGTCGGCCTGGGCCAGGACCTTGAGGTGATGACTCATGCCCGACTGGCCGATGCCGAAGATCTGCGCCAGTTCCAGCACGCCAAACGAGTCGTTGGCCAGCGCGCGCAAGACATTCAGACGCAACGGATCGCCGCCGGCCTTGCAAAGGGCCGCCAGCTCGTCGCAATCGTCATGGCGAATGGAAGGCACGCGTAGGTTCATGGGCCGGCAGTCTAGTCAGGCACCGGTAGCATCGCAAGAGCAATATCAAAAAGTTTTGATATTGCTCGATAGATGGCACTTCCTGGCGTTAGCTTCAGTCAACAAACGGAAGGCGGAAAGGTTTCACCCGCCAAAAGCGCCGTTATCGATTGGAAAAACGCCTTCAGATGACTATCTGTCATTGCCCCGAGGCGGCCCGGTGAGGGAAAATGCTCGCCTTTTTTCCGTTTCGTTTTATTCACTCTCGATTCAGACCCGCAGGAGAACAGCGATGCCTAGCCGTCGTGAGCGCGCCAACGCCATTCGTGCCCTCAGCATGGATGCCGTGCAAAAAGCCAACAGCGGCCATCCCGGTGCCCCTATGGGTATGGCGGATATCGCCGAAGTGCTGTGGCGCGACTACCTCAAGCACAACCCGAGCAATCCATCGTTCGCCGACCGTGACCGCTTCGTGCTGTCCAACGGCCACGGCTCGATTCTGATCTATTCGCTGCTGCACCTGACCGGCTACGACCTGTCGATCGAAGACCTCAAGCAGTTCCGTCAACTGCACAGCCGCACCCCGGGCCACCCGGAATTCGGCTACACCCCGGGCGTTGAAACCACCACCGGCCCGCTGGGTCAGGGTCTGGCCAACGCCGTGGGCTTCGCCTTGGCTGAAAAAGTCATGGCGGCGCAGTTCAACCGTCCTGGCCATGACATCGTCGATCACCACACCTACGTGTTCCTGGGTGATGGCTGCATGATGGAAGGTATTTCCCACGAAGTGGCTTCCCTGGCCGGCACCTTGGGCCTGGGCAAGCTGATCGCCTTCTACGATGACAACGGCATCTCCATCGATGGCGAAGTCGAAGGCTGGTTCACCGACGACACGCCGAAGCGTTTCGAGTCCTACAACTGGCAAGTGATCCGCAACGTTGACGGTCACGATCCGGAAGAGATCAAGACTGCCATCGAGACCGCTCGCAAGAGCCCGCTGCCGACCCTGATCTGCTGCAAGACCACCATCGGTTTCGGCTCGCCGAACAAGCAAGGCAAGGAAGATTGCCACGGCGCCCCGCTGGGTGATGCGGAAATCGCCCTGACCCGTCAGGCGCTGAACTGGAACTACGGTCCGTTCGAAGTCCCGGCCGACATCTATGCCGAGTGGGATGCCAAGGAAGCCGGTCGCGCCGTCGAAGCCGAGTGGGACCAGCGTTTCGCCGCCTACTCCGCCGCCTTCCCGACCGAAGCCAACGAACTGATCCGTCGTCTGAGCGGCGAACTGCCGGCCGACTTCAGCGACAAGGCCGACGCCTACATCGCCGAAGTGGCTGCCAAGGGCGAAACCATCGCCAGCCGTAAAGCCAGCCAGAACGCCCTGAACGCTTTCGGTCCGCTGCTGCCTGAGTTCCTCGGCGGTTCGGCTGACCTGGCCGGTTCCAACCTGACCCTGTGGAAAGGCTGCAAAGGCGTCAGCGCCGAAGATGCCAGCGGCAACTACATGTACTACGGCGTGCGCGAGTTCGGCATGACCGCCATCATGAACGGTGTTGCCCTGCACGGCGGCCTGGTGCCTTACGGCGCGACCTTCCTGATGTTCATGGAATACGCCCGCAACGCAGTGCGCATGTCGGCACTGATGAAGCAGCGCGTGATCCACGTCTACACCCACGACTCCATCGGTCTGGGCGAAGATGGCCCGACTCACCAGCCGATCGAGCAACTGACCGCGCTGCGCAGCACCCCGAACCTCGACACCTGGCGTCCAGGCGATGCCGTTGAATCGGCCGTGAGCTGGAAGTACGCGCTGGAGCGCAAGGACGGTCCTTCGGCCCTGATCTTCTCGCGTCAGAACCTGCAGCACCAAACCCGTGATGCCGGCCAGATCGCCGACATCAGCCGTGGTGGTTATGTGCTCAAGGACTGCGCGGGCGAGCCTGAGCTGATCCTGATCGCTACCGGTTCCGAAGTCGGTCTGGCCGTTCAGGCCTTCGACAAGCTGACCGAGCAAGGCCGCAAGGTGCGTGTGGTTTCCATGCCTTGCACCAGCGTGTTCGATGCCCAGGACGCCGGCTACAAGCAAGCGGTCCTGCCGCTGCAAGTCGGTGCCCGTATCGCCATCGAAGCTGCCCATGCCGACTTCTGGTACAAGTACGTCGGCCTGGAAGGTCGCGTGATCGGCATGACCACCTACGGCGAGTCGGCCCCTGCGTCGGCCCTGTTCGAAGAGTTCGGCTTCACCCTGGAAAACATCCTGGGTCAGGCTGAAGAGCTGCTGGAAGACTAAGTCCGATACTTGCGTTGTCTG
>NZ_JAIQWX010000071.1 GCF_020164475.1 Pseudomonas sp. REP124
GTGAATGTCCGCCCTTAACAGAAGTCCATTCGATACAACGTTGGTATGAACACCCTTGTAAGGGTAAATGTGAGCGGCCTCAAGCACGGCAAGCAGGTTGCATCCTGTGATTGCACAGGTGCTGTCATAAGCGGCCATCAGCGCTTTGCGGAATGCGGGTTGCCCACGGCGACGGACAATGTCGGCGGTTACGCGCTTTCTGGCATCGGCTATGTCCTTAGGATCAAAAGTGACTGTTTGCTCAGCAGCCTCCTCAGCGTCTGCCAGTGCATGCTCGACCGGATTCGAAACTCGCCGAATAGAAACACCAAATCGGCTACCCGAGGATGCATCGGGGTAGATTTCCCAAATGCCATGCTGGACCGGGTCGTAAACCTCAAAGGCTCCTTTGCCGACCTTGAACAGCCTGTCGTAACGATTGCCCTGATCAGTCCTGCGCGGCTTTTCATTTTGTGTGTAGCCAGTCCGGGCAGATGAATTGACGGACAACATGTAGAGGTCTGCCAAGTTGTTGGTGTTGTACCCCGGGTCCCTGGTGAGGATCCAGTCTTCAACATCTTTTCGACTGGCGTTGCCCCCAAGCCCAACGACAGCCCCTAGGGCTTTTTCCCAAGTGCGAAGGTCTTCAAATTTGGCCAAACGTCATTTCCCCCTTGAATGCTGTGCCTGCGTTTAAGCGAATTTCTGATGAGCGCGTTGCCACAGTTCGTGCATGTCATCGATCAGGCTGACGGCCATTAACTCCCTCGTCTGCGGATCCCGGAGGAGAACCAAATCTTCATTGGTGGGCGTATGCAAGTTCACATTGATCTTGGGGAATTTCCAGAACAGGGTGCCTGAACTGCGAGTATTGGGCGCGATCAATCGACCCAGCGCCATCAGGCGCTCCCGATCCTCCGGGAACTGCTCACCGTTGCAGTAGTAGCCGCTGTAGAGACGATGATTCAGTTCGATGTACACGCCCCCCTTCATAAACGTGAAAGGGAAAGTGAGGCCGATGTACTTGCTGTTTTTGGCCTTTTTGTAATAAGCACAAACCGCCTCTTTCGTGGCCGAAATTTCAGGTTTGCCGAGTTGAGGATATTGGCGAGCTTGATACGCTGTCATGCGCTCCCAGATGTCGAGCTGTAGATCGGCCAGTACGGCGTTGAATGCATGGTTGATATCGGCGATCACGAAGAGGTTCTCGCCTAGCAGGATCTGTTCTTTCAGCTTGTTCATGTAGGTCTCGCTCTGGTCACTGGATGTCAGCTTCTGGAGTAGTTCGATGTACTGGAAAACGCTTTCTCGCACGCCGGGCTCTCGGGCAACCAGCGGGACACATTCCTTGAGCCAAGACACAATCTCAGCTTCATAGCTGAGGAGGATGACGGGCAAGGACTTGCGACTCTGCTCAGTGGGCTCGGAACCCTCCAGGGTGAGATAGGTGGTCCAGATTTCGGCGTAACCTTCCGCCTGCATTCGCTGGTGATAACGCCAGAGCTGCTCATCCTGATCGCCGGCGTAGATCTTGTTTTCGATGATCAATGCTTGCCCGGATAGGTTGCGGACCAGGATATCGATGTTCTGGTACTCGACCTCGACAGTCACACTCTCTGAGTCGAAGTTCTCGATGCCAAGTCGCTTCAACAGGAGATTCAGCAGAGCTGTTCCCTGATGGTGGGTAGCGTTGGGATCAAGCAGAAACGCAAGGAAGCGCGAGTGAAGCCGAACCTCGTCACTTGAGCTACGTAATACGGAGAAAAGATTGAAAGCTGGCGGGCGCTGATATCTTGCGCGCAGAAGCGCCACGGTTTGCAGAAAATCGTCCATGAGAGAGGGGTCCTAAATAATGCGGAGTGACTGCGCGTAGTATCAGGGAAATCGCACACAAAGGTAATGGCGATTTGACGCCGCTTATATCACGCAAGCATCAAGCCCTATGCCCCAACAACGTCTCCAACTCCCCAATCCGCGCCTGCAAACGCTCCTCAACAGAATAAAGGGAAGGAAATAAATCCGTCCTCTTTACTTACGCTCAGAACCTATTTCAACGTCCGCATTGGGTCGACTTCTGCCGCTCATGGGTAGGAAGCCTGCCGGTCAAATCTGATGCAAACGACTGGTCAAGTCGAATGCAAATGGGTGGTCAAGTCCATGCAATTACTCAGCGTTTCGGCCAGTGCCTCCTCATCAAGTGCTTCGAGGTACTCACGTACGGCGCGGGTACTGAGGGCCGCATAGCTCCAATTGACCGGTTCATAACCTGGTACACCGCGCTGCCGACTTGTATCCGCTTTGATGATGCTAGCGTCCACGGCAAAGCCTTCGCCTTGACCAGGCCGGCGTCCATGCAGCGAAGCAGCACTTCATTGAACAGCCAGCGAAACAGATCGCTGTCCCGAAAACGGCCGTGTCGATTTTTGGAAAAGGTCGAGTGATTGGGGACTTCATCTTCAAGGCTCAACCAGCAGAACCAGCGATACGCCAGGTTCAAATGAGCCTCTTAGCACAGCCGCCGCTCTGAGCGAATGCCGTAGCAATAGCCCACGATCAGCATGCGGATCATCAGTTCGGGATCAATTGAAGGACGCCCAATCGGGCTGTAGAAATCGGCAAGGTAACGGCGCAGGTCGCTTAGATCGAGACACTGATCAATGCTGCGCAGAAGGTGATTGGCTGGGATGTGATCTTCAAGGTTGAACGTGTAAAAAACGTCGCTCCTGCCCACTCGATGACTGTCCCATCATGCTGTGTGATCCACCCACCGGCCAATGCAGAGATTTTGCAGCAGGCCAGACAGGGGAGCTACTTTTCAACAGATTCGACCAGAAGCAGCCAGTGATGGCTCAGTCAGCTTGCCCTCACCCAGATTACGTCGTTGTGTGGCCCTGCAACGCGCTGCGATTCCGCTGACGCGATCAACATACTCTAAGGGTGCCAGTCAGCGCCCCCCCCTAAAACGGCCTCGTAGAGGCTGGGGTATTGCTCACAATCATCTAGGCTATGTAAACCTAGTACTGAGGTGCCATGGCCCATGATGCAGCGTTCCTTGTTTGAAGATGAGCCGATTCCGTTCGACGGAAATTTGCCCTCGCAGTCACGGATGCCACTGAACGAAGGGGAAAGGCACGTTCACTCCGTCCTTTTTCGAGATATTTGTAATCAATGGGATGCGCTGGTGGTTACTGGCTACAGTGGGCTGGAGCAGTTGATTCAGCTGATCACCGCTCGTGGTGAGCAGCCTGCTCCTCTGCGCATTATCCTAGGGTCTGAGCCGCTGGTGCTCCGTAATCAAAGGTTCAGCCTTAAAGGCAATGACTTCTCCGCTGAGGTTCGAAATTATTGGCTTGAACGTGGCATCTCACTGGTTTTATGTGGACAGGTATTGCGCTGCATCGAGTTGGTTCGCACTGGATGTGTCCGTGTCCGCTACTCAACCGGAGTTCGAAGGCTTCACGCAAAAGTGTATTCGTCAGCAGGAGCGGTAACTCTTGGATCGAGCAATTTCACCTCCCCTGGGCTGCATACCCAGCATGAAGCGAACGTGCGCTTCACCTCGGGTGAAAGGGCGCGGTTCGATGAAGCAAGAAGAGTGGCTGAATGTTTTTGGAGTCAAGGTAAAAATGCGGAGGATGAATTCATCGCGCTTTTGCAGCAGCTCCTGAGATTCGTAACCTGGCAGGAGGCGCTCAGTCGAGCTTGCGCGGAATTGCTGGAGAGTGAATGGGCCAATCACTACCTGCAATCGTTGATAGAAATGGATCCTCATGAGCTTTGGCCCTCGCAGCGGCAGGGTATTGGCCAAGCTTTATACCTTCTGGATACCGTCGGAGCTGTTCTGGTCGCAGATGCTACTGGGTCAGGCAAGACCCGCTTGGGTTCACATCTTCTCCGAGCTATGAATGACCGGAACTGGTCCTCTGCGCGGGCCCGGAAGGGCGGGATGTTGTTAATTTGTCCACCCTTGGTCAAGGATAACTGGGAGCGTGAAACCACCAAGTGTAGCTTTAGCATCGCTATTGCCTCTCATGGCCTACTGAGCAGGCAGAGTGAGCAGGACACCTCCATTTTGGGCATGCGCTTGTCCTCCGCGCAGACGCTAGCCGTTGATGAAGCGCACAATTTTCTCAACCACCTATCGAAGCGCACTCGGTTCCTAAAACACCACCTCGCGGACCAGGTCGTACTGTTCACTGCGACTCCAATTAATCGTACGCGGGCAGACCTGTTACGTTTGATCGATATTTTAGGCGCCGATAACTTCGACGACGAAGTGCTGGCAGTCTTCGAGCGATTGAACAAGCGCGGTGCAGGCGTAAGTGACATTCATGTTAATGATCTGGAGGCTCTCCGGGTCGGAATAGGCAGTTTCACGATGCGTCGTACAAAGAGCCAACTGAATGCGATGGTGGATCTTGATCCTGAGGCCTATCGGCTGCCCGGAGGACGCGTATGCCGATATCCTGAGCAGTTATCCGCGAGTTACACGCTGGACGAATCTCGGCGGGACAGAAAGCTCGCCTTGGAGATCCGTCTGCTGGCGCTCCAGCTCAAAGGAATTACACATTTTCAGAAACCGTTGGTGCTATCTGAGAGCTTGAGGCAAAACGGCATCACGCCAGAGGCATACCTGGATTTCCGATTGGATGCAGCGTCTTCCTCTGCGCTATTCCAGGTAATGTCGAGCTTGCGATCGTCCCGGTTAGCCTTATTCCGCCATATCGAAGGTGCGCACGCCGCATGCTGCCGAATGGGCTTGGAGTCGGAGTCAATAAAGGGAAAGGATGATGACGCCGGAAACATGGTCGACCGGATTGTCAGGCTCGGTGGTAAGGTCCCGGAAAACCAGCTGGGGATTTCCTTGCCTGGATGGCTCACAGATAGCTTGGAGCATCAGCGTGCCTGTGAAGAGGAATGCGCGATTTATCAGAAAATATTGACCCGTCTAGAGAAGATGAGTGGAAATCGAGAGAAACGCAAAGTTGACCTGCTAATAGATCTTCTTGATCGGCACCATCAAATTCTGGCTTTTGACCACTATCCTCTGACACTTCGGTACCTTGAGCACCTTATAGCTAATCGACCTGCTCCAAAAAAGGCGTTCCGGGTAGTTCTGGGCGTTGGGGGGGACCGACGCAGCCACGAACACATTCAGGCCCTACTGAGTCCAGAGGGAGAGTCAGTTGGCCGGCTGATTGTTTTGTGCAGTGATGCTTTGTCAGAGGGCGTGAATCTTCAGCGAGCATCGACGCTAGTCCATCTCGATATGCCCAGCGTGGTTCGCATAGCTGAGCAGCGGGTCGGTCGCATCGACCGCATGGACACTCGTCATACAAAAATTGAGTCTTGGTGGCCCAAAGACAGCGTGGAGTTCGCCCTTAGATCCGACGAGAAATTTTTCCGTCGGATTGATGAGGTGGATAGTTTGATTGGGGGGAATTTGTTGCTTCCGGAGGATTTTCGTACTCCGCTAGAGGTACGGGTCATCACCCGGGAGGAGTTGGAGGAGCAAATGCGAGCTCGTGAATCCATGTATTGGGATGGTATCGAGGATGCTTTCGCTCCGGTAAGGGCCCTTGTATCAGGCGATAATGCTCTGGTCGAAGCCGGTACCTATGATCAATACCGAGCTGAGACAAGCAAGGTTCTATCCCGTGTAACTGTCGTGCGAGCACTGAAGCCTTGGGTTTTCATTTGCCTTTGCGGAGAGCGGGCGCGCGCGCCGCGGTGGATTTTGATACCAGGTTTGAATGAGCAACCCATCATCGAGTTGCGCGCAATCGCCAACTATCTGCGCGATAGGCTGACGGATGATGTTCAGAGCCTCGATCCCAGCAAAACAGCGATGAACGAGTTGCAGAAATTTTTAGCCGGTCTCGCTGACGTTGAAAAGCTTCTTTTACCTAAGCGTAAGCAGCGCGCACTGAGCCAATTTCACTGGGCGGTGCAGCTTTGGTCTCGGGATAGAGAATGGATCAGTTCTACCGACCAGGCCGACCAGGTCAAGCAGCTGCTGGAGTTTTTTCTGGCGGGCTCAAGTGAACTGAGCCCGGACTGGGGGCAGCTGGCTGATATATGGCTCGAGCTGCTTCGTCCCAGAAGCGCGGAACTCCCACCCAAAAAAGGGCGCCGGGCGTCAATGGCCCGATTGCGCGACCTTGAACCAGGCTTAAAAAGTCAGCCGATAGCTGTAGATGTCTTGCTTAGGAAGCTCAATGGGGTTGACTTGCGGAAACGGTGGGAGGAGCGGATTGTGGCGTGCATTCTGGGGTTTGGACCGGTGAGTGTGTGATTGTGCTTTCTGTTGTTTTGGTTGTAAATGTAAGCGAGCTTTAGCCCATCTATATCGACCTTGCACAGTGAACCTACGCCTTGATCGACCCGTACTCCTATCTCAAGGATGAGCTCCTCCCGACGCAGCGCACGAGTGAAATTGCAGCGCTGCTGCCGCATCAGTGGCGTCCAGTTTAATAGTGAAAGACGGGGTGGCCGGAGGCTTACAATCAATCAATGCGAGGCTCCGGCGCCTAACTCTGGACGCTGAGTTACTTTGGTTGAAAGTGGGCGAGAATTTTCGACCATGGCCACCCTGGCTTTAGGATAATTGAATCTGAGCAGATGAGCGTGCAGAACTGGCTAGTTTTTTGAGTTCGAAGGCAACGGCGCCCGGCGTCGGAGTGCTGGCAATGTGATACTTTACACATTCTGTTTTTTACGGCTGTCATATCTCAGCGTTGAGCGATTGGGCTTCGCGATGGGGCGCTGGCATACCGTTGCTACCCGCTCAAGTAACCCTACCAAGGATGAACAATGGACAAACCCGAAGCACTCCGGCTGATCGCAGAAAAGGCGTATGACGTTGGGTACAGTGCGAAACTGCACTTCTCAACCTACGATATTGTTGAGAAGGCACCCGGCTGGATCGGGCTCGTCTCGTTAGTGGTTGGCGTGCTTTCGCTTTACATCGATGCATTCACTGCCAAGCACATTTCGGCAGTCATTACGATTCTTGGCATCTGCGGTTTGTACATTTCCTATTACTCAGATACGAAGAGCAGGTACTTCGAGGTTGGTCAGACCCTGACAGAACTTTTCGACCGCCTCAAAAGTATCGACGCTGAGTGCCGATCGGCGCCAGCCATCACCCCTGAACACGTCGAGGCGCTGGAAGCAGTAACTCGCTCTTTCAGATCGGTATGCCTGAGCAAACACATTCTTTTTTCGAGTTGGTTGGCCCATAAAAAATTCTTCTGGGAACAACAAACAGACTGGATCGCTAAGAGCCGTCCGTTCAGCCTGTTGAGGGACAAGATCCCTTTTTCTGCCTATCTGGCCTTAGCTATGGTGCTGTTGGGCTTCGCAGTATGGGCATTTTGCAACCCTGGTTTGTTTTCGATTACACAACGGATGTGCGGCAAATGAGCAAAGAGTTATTTGAGCAATTTCGCAGAAATTTAGCAGTCAAAAACGCCGACGAAATCTCGAAAAGCTATCGGCAGATCACTGAAAAGTTGAACAATAAATACTACGGCTATGAGTCATCCACCTTGCATTGCCGTCAGGTCGGTTCATACGGTCGACATACTGCTGTTGATGGTGTAAGTGACCTTGACATGGTGTTTCAGTTGCCCTGGGAGGTTTACGACCGTTTTCAGAAATACGAAAACAACAAGCAGTCCTCTCTGCTCGGAGAGATCAGACTTGCGTTGAAGGAAAAATTTCCTACACGAACTGTCAGAGCCCAGCAACAGGTCGTATCAATTGATTTCTCGGACTATATCGTAGAAGTGGTTCCTGCCTTCCAGAATGAGGATGGCAGCTATACCTACCCAGATGCGAATAATGGGGGAAGCTGGGAAGTTTGCAACCCCGTGGCCGAAATAGATGAAATCAACGACCTCCACAAACTAAAAAATCACAACCTGAAGCGGCTGTGCAAAATGGTTCGGGCATGGAAGAACGATCACGGGGTACCGATGAAAGGCATGCTCATCGATACCCTTTGCTACCAGTTCTTCAAGAACATGACAAAGTACGACGATAAAACGTATTCATCGTACGGCGAAATGACGAAAGACTTCTTCGCGTACATTGTCGCCATCGACCAGGAGAAAGAGGAGTGGCGAGCCCCTGGCAGCGGCTCTATCGTGACCAAGAATGGAAATTTCCACCCCAAAGCAAAAAAGGCATTGCGCCGTTTGCAAGAGGCACTGGACAACCCAGACTCGGCTCACGAAAAGTGGAGCACCGTGTTCGGCGAGCATTTCCCCGAATACATCGAGGAGGAGCAACGTAAAGCCATCGCCGAGAGCAAGCTTAAATATTTCGAAGAGTTTGCCGGCAAGAAATTCAGATTGGACATCCAGTACAGTTTGGAGGTCGATTGCACAGTCAAAAACGAGGGCGGGAGGCTCCGCGGCCTGATGGCTCGCGCTGGTGTATACAAGGTTCCCATCCATCGTGATCTGACGTTCTATATCAGCAAGATCGACGTACCGGGCGATTTTAAGCTGTATTGGAAAGTCAGGAATATTGGGAAAGAAGCTGTCTCAAGAGACATGCTTCGAGGCACCATCACTAGAGATAGCGGCAATCACCAAATCACGGAAAGAACAAGCTTCGAAGGAGATCACTTTGTCGAGTGCTTTGCTGTGAAAGAGAATGTCTGCGTGGCCCGGGGCAGGATCATCGTCCCGATTTAATCATTCCAGCAGCGGAAGGTCCCAGGTTGGCAATAGGCACCCCTACCTTGCGGTTACCAGCTTGTACCCGTTCAACTGGTAGTTTTTTTGTAACGGTTTGGCATTTCCGGTACCCAGCAGGGTTAATCCCTCCTGCTGGGTAATGGGGTACGCGACCTCGACCGCTGGACTGAGTCCACTGCTGCCCATTTACCGAAGCTTCAATCAAGCTCGCTCGCCTTGATGGCCCTTGATTCAGTAAATAAACGACACGAACCATCGAGTCCAATTCTTGACGGAGAATAGCCATCATCTGACTCGAAATAGTCGCTATGGCCAGAAGCTGCATGGCTCGTTGGTGGTAACTCGAACGACTGAGTATTTGCCTGGTGAAAATGGCTAAAGCTTCCACTCGAAAATTCCAGTTTCAGATTGGTTTCATGGCACAGTGGATTGTACGGCAGTGAGAATCCCTCGACCGCTGACACCTCTAATCGCAGCGCACCATCCAAAGTTCGTCCAGCTTGGTCGTATAAGATCGGCTCATCATTTCACGGCGCATTCCCCAGTCAGGCGATGCTGGAACACTGGCAGCCCGCAGTGTGCCCCGGCCCCATCTTCCGTTGATATTGTCCATGACCTGCATCAGCCGAACGCATTCTGTGGATTGTTTGGAGGCAAACAGATCCTCGGTGAACTCACCTGGCTGCCTCAGATCCATCAAAAGCACCTCAGCTTTGCTGTAACGGAAGCCGGGACGAAAGATTTTAGCCACTGCTTCGGTAGCCATTCGCGTCATGAGCAGGGTGTCACATGTCGGGTAAGGCAGTTCTACCATCACTCCCTGGGCGTAATGGGCCTCGTCGGAATTGAACATACCAGTGCGGATGCTCACTCGCACGCGCTTGCACATCGAACCTTGAGCTCGTAGTTTTTCCGCTGCGCGTCCAACGTAAGTGGCTACTGCCTGCTTGATCGGTTCAATCTCTGTGAGGCGTTTGCCAAATGCCCGACTGCAACAGATCTCTTGCTTTGGCTGCTCGACCTCTTCAACGTCCAAGCATGATATGCCTGCAAGTTCACGGGCGGTCTTCTCCACCACTACGCTGAATTTTTGCCGCAACATCTTTGGATCAGCTGTTGCCAAGTCCATAGCCCTCAGGATGCCCATGGATTCCAGGTGCGCAGTCATTCGCCTACCTATTCCCCAGACTTCCCTTACCGCGGTGTTACGCAAAACCCAGTCTCGCTTGAAAGGATCACAGATATCTACAACGCCTCCAGTTTGAGCCTGCAGGCGTTTGGCGGTGTGGTTGGCCAACTTGGCAAGGGTTTTAGTGAACGCGATTCCAACACCGACCGGTATGCTCGTGCAGCGTAATACGCGGGACCGAAGATCCCGGCCGAATGCCTCAAGGTTACCGGGCATACCACCCATGCTTAGCCAGATTTCGTCGATCGAGTACCGCTCCGAGGAGTCGACCGTAGATTCCAAAATGGTCATGACGCGTTCAGACATGTCGCCATACAAGGCGTAATTACTGGAAAACGGCACGATTCCGTGCTGCCTCAGTTTGTCTCGAATCTGGAAATATGGTTCGCCCATTTTTATGAACGGTTTCGCATCGTAGGATCGGGCTATCACACACCCGTCGTTGTTGCTGAGAACTACGATCGGAGTCTTGGCCAGATCTGGTCTAAAGACGCGCTCACAGCTCGCATAGAACGAGTTGCAATCGACCAGCGCAAACACTTTCTCACTGTGCATGATCGCGCACACTGAAGCGGACCACTCCCCAAACTAGAAAGTCGTCACCTTCAAGAATGAATCTGGCGGGATACGCTGGGTTTTCCGACTTGAGAATTACCACCCCGCCCCGGCGATGCAACCGCTTGCATACCGGCTCATTGTTCACTGCGGCAATGATGATATCGCCATGCTCAGCGTCGCGGCCTCGATCCACGATGACGACATCACCCGAAAAAATGCCGGCGCCCTGCATGCTGTCGCCTTCCACTTTGACCAAATAGACATGGGGGGCTCGCAGATCGAACAGCTCATCAAGAGAGATAATTTTCTCTAAGTGATCGGATGCCGGGGATGGAAAGCCGGCCGGCACACGAAAGGAGTGAGAAGGAACCATTGTAGCGCCGCCAGTCGGCGTGCCTAAGAAGGTGATGGTCATAATATAAAGCTCAGAGAAAACTGTATATACATACAGTTAACCTTTGATTCATTGGCCGGTCAATCCCGGCCAATGGCAATTCCATCGGGTGGAATTAAATTTTTCTGCGGCCACGCGGATCTACAGGTAAGACATTTGAGGCAGGCAATTGCCGCTCCAGATCGGCAATGCCCAGGCGACTAGCTGCATGCGCGCTGTTATCTCAAAGCTTTCTCGGCCCGCGCGGATCCAACGAAATTATATTTGACGCAGGCAACTGCCGCTCAAGCTCAGCGATACGCTCATACAGCTCAATGATTTTCGCATCTGCTTCGCTCAATAAGCTTGCGAGATGGTCGCGCTGCCGGGCAACTTGCTCAATCCGATCACGCAGGGCGCGGCTTTTCTGGCGGGCGAGAAGATTTACCTTGTTCAACGAAGGAGGTCGCTCCTCCGCATGTTGTTCCACGTAGGTTTTTATCTCTGCGATGAGACTCGGGAAACGAGATTTCTTAAGCGCCGACGGATCGCTCCCGGCCTCTTTGGCAACGTTGTTCTGAGTGACCGGTGTCCCCTTTGGTAGAAGCCGTGGCCTATTGAGTTTCAAGCGCTCAAAAGCATCACGATATTGATCAGCCGCGCTGCGGCGAGCAGGGAGTTCAACGTCCATTTGCGCGCTCTACGACACGACGAAAGCTCTCTACACTTCGCTGTTGAGCCATCAATGATTCCATTAGCGGACTCCCATCCTGAGCAGTAGCAAGCCGCTCTCTAAGTACATGTTCAAGATCATCTACCGCGCCCAATCGTTCTGAGTCATACAGCACATCAGGGCAAGGTTTTGCATCCACTGAATCACCGCCCCCGCAATGGGCAATGTTGTCAATTCCGCCGTACGGGCAAGGCTCGCGACTCGAACAAACGCCAAGAATGATCGGGCGACAGGCGACCGCGCCTTTCCTTGCCAAACCAATCATCTTCTTCGCATCCTCTGGCGAAATCAGCCGAACGATCTCAGCCTTTCGTCTGTCTCCATGGGGACTGACAAAACGCTCGCTCGTAAGCTGCTGTAATTCTCTTCCAAGCGTCTCGTACATTGTGCGAACGTATAGAGTGTGAGCATTCTCTTCTAGACGCAGGTGCGAGTGATTTTGTCCGTAGTAAAGGCTCATCGCTCGAGTGACGTGCTTGAGCTGGTACTGAAGCGAAGCATCACTTACGAGCCCGGAAGCTTGCATGTTTACTGCCCCGGTTCTACGCAACTGATGCCACGCCAACGGCCATACAGCGCCCACTTGATACTCCTCCGGCAATGTAGGGGTAGCTAGCCGGGCCAATTTCAAATCCTCAGTCGTGATACGCAAGCGTTCTAAGTCAAAGAGCTTCCCGTGCCCCAATAGGTCGTAATATGACTGAATGCTCGGTCTAAGTGAGTGTTTGCCTTTATTGCGTGGGGTCCAAGGCTCGTAAGAAAAATCGGTCAAGTAACGCCCGGCGAGATCTCTCGGAGAATTGTGAGGTGCGTATAGTGAGCGAAATAGAGAAATGACCTCCATCGCCTTCACGGCGACCGTCGCAGATGGGGATGTGACCCAAAGGGCGTCGCTATCAGAGAGCGTTTTTGTCGTCTGCCCACGTAACAAAAAAATGTCGCCGAAGCTCCTGTCGTGCTCGACGTCAAGGCACCCGGCTCGAAGATTCCATGCTTCCTCGACCCGCATAAGACTGAAGTTAAGGATGTAAGCTAATCCCGCGCCGTTGACCAGCTTAAGATAGATAGTCAGCGCTCTTACTTGCAAGTCGCCACTTCGATCAACCCAACGTTCAAGTAGCTCAAAGATGCCGAAGCGTTTCGCGGTATCTACAAACGCGCCCAGAAAACGAAGCCCCGTTTTAGAACCCGATAACTGATGATGATGGCCGCTAAAAGGCGAGGCGTATAAGCACGCCATTCTCTCCGAAACCCTCTGGTTATGTTCGTAAGCCGCGAAGCAGAACCGGTAACAAGCTTCAACCTGTTCTCGATGGGATAGGAAGTCATCAAGGCACTCTCGCAGCCTAGTAACTTGATAGCGCCAAATACGTGGAGGAATGTAAGGTGTTTGAGCAGTATGATGAGTTGGAAAAAGCGCAGCCAGACGGGTTAGGGAGCCTGAATCCAGCAACGTAAACCCTACTGCATCCCTAGACGCGTAAAGCTCATGCATTAACGACAGAAACTCGGTTTTTCTTGAGGTACGAACAAAGGCAGGGATCCGTTCGCATACGCGTGGAAAGTGGCTTAATTCGCTGGCAAGTATTCCTGCCTCTTCGCAAAGAATAAACAGCCGCCGCATCTGATCGAAACGCGTTTTAAGGGATCTGTAGCCACGAGCGCCGTACGGCCCGTATAGCCACCAGCCAGTGATGACTCGAAGTAAATTTGCGTTCTTCGAGCTAATTGGCGCCGCTGATTTTTTAACTGGCCCATCACCAAAATTCAGGGTCACTGCCTTCTTGGCCCATGGATCAAGCCTCCAAATTGGATCGCCCCAGCGGCTTACTACGTTGCCCTGCGCATCAATTACGACGGGCCAATCTGGTGGCGGAGGCCAGCTCTCCGGGCGGTAATTAGACGCCCCAGGAACTGCCAAAGGCGACTCGATAGATAGCCCTAACGTCGTGAGCATATTCATAGGGAAGGTTCCGCTGTAACTTCCGCGAGCCGAATAAATCCGTCCCAAGCTGGGTGATAGCTCTCCTCAGCTATGCGAGCCAGTGCCTCTTCCACCCAAAGCCGACGCACCTCGCTGCTTTCTTGAAAGAACCGTAGCTTCGCACTCAGACGCTCGATCGCAAGCCTCGCTGGATGGTCAGACTCGCCAGACCTATCCGTGCAAGCTGGACGATATCTAATTAGCTCCAAGCTCTTGAGCACTCGCAAACTACTCAGGGACCAGACGTGATCCTCGCTTTCAATATCCCGATGATTGACGCAGAAAAGGCACCCTGCAGCGTTAATACAATCGGGATCAGGAGCATTAGTCGGAGCATCTACAACGGTTTCTGGTATGGGCTTCACACAATTACCTGGAGCTGGTGAGCAAACGGCGGGATCTGCTTGCCGATGAAATCGAGTGATTTCAATCATCGCAATTTGCGGATTGGGCTCGGCGTACACACGGATTAAAGTTTCAGCGGTGTGCTGGGCGATTTCCGCCACCAGCTCGGGGCGTTGCGACTCACGTAACAGCCAATTAATACGCGCACCCCGGAGCTTACGAGGCCGAACGAGTCGAATACTTGAATATGTGCAGAGGCGCGCGATGGCTGTGAACTGGGGAGCTTCTAAAGCGAGACGTCCCCCAAGACGGACGAAAGGGAAAAGAAGTCCCTCTAGATCGTCTGGAAACCACGTGTTTCGCCACTCGATGTAGCGTTCGAACCACTGCTTGTAGCTTGAGAAAACTTCAAACAGCACTTCACCCTGACGGCGCTTTTTGTAAGACCTGACTTGGTAACCGTCAAGATGACTCGTGTAATGGTATTGATCGATCCGAAGCTGATGCGCCTGCGACAAATTCATGCCAGTTTGTGCGATGAACATAAGCAGCTCGGCTTCAATTCGTAGATTCACTGCCGGGTATCGAGTCTCGATTGAAACGTCAGAGTTCCGAAGTTCGCGGTTTCGAAGGATGTCCGCAATCTGGAATTTGGTTTGAGGTCGAATCCGTCGTGACGCTTCCTTCTCTGTATCGCGCAGGCGGCACCAGATAGGTAGCGTCGCACCCGACCGCAATTCCACTTGGATGGGAAGTGACCCCGTCACGGCTTCATAGGTAAGGGCCATACAGAGGTCGGCAATGAACTGCCCGAATAAAAAGCTCTCTTCTAAGCTTTGCTTACCAGTGCTCCCATTACCTGCCCTTCCGTTGCCTCTTGGTTTGCGAATTCGGGTGCTGTAAAGAAGCGTCGAGCCTCGCCCCAGAACTCGGTCGAGCATTGTCGCGGTTAAACTTGCCGTGTCGTATAACGATCCGGCGGTTAGATATCCTTCCACGCGGTGACGCTGTAGAAGATGCTCAGCCCACCCCAGGTATGCTTCCGTGACCGAATCAACACTCAACCGATGCCCGCATTGATCCACCCACTGAAAAAACTTCCTCAACGCAACGATCTTGTTATTCGCCGAAAAGCGGCTTCCTCCGCCGGCAAGGTCATCGGTCAAACAATCATGGAGTGCTTTCACAAGCTCCGACCGCTCCAATAAAGGATCACCGAAAGCCCCTGATGTGATTTCAATGTGTACAGTTTTCACTTTTGACCCAGCACCACCGCTGTATAAAAGCGGTGTCAGATCCCAGGGTTTCTCGTTTTTCCCGTACTCAAGCATTGGAAACGTCAGGTCTAAAGACGTTAGGTTACTCATTGCTCGCTCCCTGCATCGAAGCAATTCCTGTAAACGCAGTCATGAAGCTGTTCGCGATGGCCTGCTTAGCGGGTGCGGCCTGCACAAACTTGATGTATTTGAAGGTGGTGGCCTCCGAGTTTCGACCATGAAGCAATGCGTTGCTGACTGTCGCAATCACTATTGCCACATCAGAGCAATTTCCTAAAGCGAGCCTAGCTAGCTCAGTTCCAAAGGTGCATCGGGATTGGTGGAAGCGAAATTTCCAGAGTGCTTTGATGCCTGACGCGATGCCTAATTTTCTAAGCGATGACATCTCAACGTTTATGGCCGACGACTGATCACTGTTGCGACGTCCGAAAGGGTTTCCGAAACGTGTCAAGAACACTAGGTCTTGATGCTCGCCAGCAGCAGATGCCTCACGAGTCAACCTGCGAAGACCCTTGGCGTACTCCAAGACTTCTGAACACAAAGCCTCGGGAATCCATACCTGCCCAGTTACTCCAAATTTGGTATGCACGGGCGGGGACACACCTGGCCCTACGGATATCAGAAGCAGACCTTTAGCCGAGGCATCATGCAGGGCACGCTCCAATGTACCGATACGAAGGTCGCAGATCGTTCCCAGTCGCATACCCGTAAAGAAACCTAGAGCCAACATCAGATAAAGCTCGGGTGAAGCGTTCTGTTTTGCGAAATCAAGAATGACGTCTCGATCAACCGCAGACACAGGAAGTAGCCCACCTTCCAAAGTGACTCCAATGCGCTTTCGGTTTGGAATACCGAGATCAGTGGTGGTGCCGGCCAATGTTCGTTCGAAGCCAACGTGGTCAAAGTATTTGATGAAATAACGCTTGTCTTTCCACAGCGGCAATAGCGGGTTTAAAAGACCACGCCTCCTAACCCACCTGTAGAAACTGATGCAGTTACGCATGTACTCAGAAGCGGTGGCAGGACTGATATGACCAGCATCACGGGCCTTGATAAGCGCACCACGGTACTGAACAAGACATCGATCAGCCTTTCGAGTCGGAAACTCAAACCACTGAAGCCTGCGACTCTCCAAAAACTTCGCGTAGTTCAATAGCCCATTCAGGTTGCTAGAAACGGTCTTAAGGAGTGTCTCACCATTCGTGACTCTCTCCATGGCCCAGAGATTGGCTTCTCTCCATGGAAAGCCGTCTTCCCAGAATATTTGCGGCAATCCTTCGATCACTACACGGGAGCTATTCAGCGAGAAGGTAATCAGGCGGTCTTTGACAGAAAGGTCATGCGGACTGAAGTGAATGTGTTCAACGGTAGCCAAGGGATATCTCTGTAAGAACAAGCGTCAATGTCCATGGGTGCCCTATTTGCTTTGGGCGTCCACAGTATGCAATTTATTCTTATCGATGCTGTAGACCTCCAGCGCCGGCACCATCGACTCGATGATGGTCATGACACGCTCACTCATGTCGCCGTACAACGCGTAGTTGCTGCTGAACGCCACGACACCGTTGCGGCGCAAATGCTCTTTGATCTGGAAATAAGGCTGGCCCATCTTCACGAAAGGCTTCGCATCGTAGGACCTGGCGATGACGCAGCCATCGTTGTTCGACAACACCACGATGGGCGTCTTCGCAAGATCCGGCCGAAAGACCCGCTCGCAGCTTGCGTAGAAGCTGTTGCAGTCAATCAGCGCGAACACCGGTTCAGTCTTTGCCATGGTCACGAACGCTGTAACTGACAACGCCCCAGATCGACAGCTCGTCGCCTTCCATGATGTAACGCGGCGGATAGGCCGGATTTTCCGACTGCAGCACCACGACGCCATCACGCTGGTACAGCCGTTTGCACACCGGATCGGTATTGAGCGATGCGATGACGATGTCGCCGTGCCGCGCTTCCTTGCTGCGATCGACAATGGCGATGTCCCCGGAATGAATGCCCGCACCGCGCATGCTGTCGCCCTCGATGTGGACCAGATAGACATGCGGCGCGCGGATGTCGAACAGCTCATCGAGGGAGATGTGCTTTTCGATGTGGTCAGCCGCGGGGGACGGGAAACCGGCCGCCACATGGCAGGAAAAAAACGGCAACTTATCGCCGCCTGACAACAACGGGCCAAGGATCGTAACGCTCATCTGGCAAGCCTTGTAGGAATTAACTGTATAGATATACAGTTAACAATCTGTACTGCTCGCGGTCAATCTCGCGGGTGAAGAATGCGACGAGGGGACAGTATGTGCGGGCGCTACTCGATCTATGAGTCCATGGATTACTACCTCAAGGAACTGGCCACCAAACAGCCCGTGATCAACGGCTACGACCTGTGGCCGATCGAGCGCTACAACGTCGCGCCGACCCATCGCGTCGAAATCATCCGGTCGGTCGAAGGCGGACTGAGCGTCGACAAGGTGAAATGGGGATGGTCGCCGGCCTGGGCGAAGGCAAATCCAGTGCTGCCCATTCTGGCCAGGGTCGAGACGATGGCGAGCAACCGGTTCTTCAAGGATCTATGGCCACAGGGCCGTGCGCTGGTCCCTGCCAACGGCTGGTTCGAGTGGGTGGAAGATCCGTCTGATCCCAAGCGAAAGCAGCCGTACTACTTCACGCTGAAAGATCAGACCCCGATGTTCTACGCAGGCCTCGCTCAGGTGCGCCCCGCCGGCGAACCCGATGATGGCGATGGTTTCGTGGTCATCACGACTGCCAGCGACGGCAGGATGCTGGACATCCATGAACGTCGGCCGGTGGTCCTGGCACCTGAACAGGCGCGGGAGTGGATAGATCCGAATACTTCTTCGCAGCGTGCACGGCACATTGCGCAGCAGCACTGCCGGCCAGTGCAGGACTTCGACTGGTACAAGGTGGCAAAGGCAGTGAGTAATGTGCGCAATGAGGGCCGGGAAATGCTTGATGCCGTTTGCGAGCAATCGAATCGCACAGGGCAAATGGATTTGGATTTCTGAGGCGCGGCCTCAGGGATTAAGGCCGGATACGCATCCGAACGCCCTCCCCACTTGCACCCGTCCCCCGCAAACTGTGAGGATACCCACCTTCTCTCCACTCCCCGCGCAGATACGGACCAACCAATGATCAAAAATGCACCGCAAGCGCTCTATCGGCGTGCGAAGGATTTCGTGCAGGACCAGCTTCGCGCGGGCGTTTGGAAGGCCGGGGACATGATTCCTTCGGAGCATCGGCTGGTCGAGGAACTGGGCATGTCGCGCATGACGATCAACCGGGCCCTGCGCGAGCTGACCGAGGAAGGTCATCTGGTACGGATTTCTGGCGTGGGCACTTTCGTCGCCGAAAGCAAGCCGCAATCGAACCTGCTGCGAATCACCAACATCGGCGATGAAATTGTTGCTCGGGGCCACCAGTACAGCTGCAAGGTTTTGCATCTGGGACGCGAAGTCGCCTCGATGCCGGTGGCTGCCGCATTGTCGCTGCCCACCGGTGCTTCGGTGTTTCATGTGATCTGTGTGCACAGCGAAGAAGGCATCCCGGTGCAACTCGAGGATCGCTACGTCAATCCCGAGATGATTCCGGACTTTCTCCAGCAGGACTTTGGCGCCAACCTGCAACCGGCCATGTACCTGCTGCAGGTCCTGCGGCCCGATGAAATGGAGCACATCGTCGAGGCCAGTCACCCCAGCAGCGACGAAAGCAAATATCTGCAAATCGACATCAACGAACCCTGCCTGGTGCTCATGCGCCGGACCTGGAATCAAAGCAAGATCGTCACTTATGTGCGCTTGATCCATCCCTCTTCGCGCTATCGCCTGGGCAGTCGCCTGCCGGTCAATGGCGCTCACAGGGACAATTGACAGGAGCCCCTGCCCTTAACCCTTCCCGGGAAGTCAGATTGCGAGGGACGTAGCACCTCTGATACCGGGAGCGAGCGCTCCCGGCTGAAACGCTTGTCTAAAGAGGCGCCTGTTTAGAGGCTTGGCAACAAACGAACCGGAACCAGTTCGTTCAGGCAGCGGGAAGCCAACAGTTCGCTCGCAGCGTTGATGTCCGGGGCGAAGAAGCGGTCCTTGTCGTAGTGCGCGACTTTTTCGCGCAGGGTATTGCGGGCGATTTCCAGTTTGGCGGAAGTCTTAAGGCCGTCGCGCAGGTCCAGGCCCTGGCAGGCGGCGAGCCATTCCACGGCGAGAATGCCACGGGTGTTTTCGGCCATTTCCCACAGACGCTTGCCTGCAGCCGGAGCCATGGACACGTGGTCTTCCTGGTTGGCGGAAGTCGGCAGGCTGTCCACTGAATGCGGATGGGCCAGCGCCTTGTTCTCGCTGGCCAAAGCCGCAGCGGTCACCTGGGCGATCATGAAACCGGAGTTCACGCCGCCGTTGGCCACCAGGAACGGCGGCAGTTGCGACATGTGCTTGTCCATCATCAGCGAGATGCGGCGCTCGCTCAGCGAACCGATTTCGGAGATGGCCAGGGCCATGTTGTCAGCGGCCATGGCCACGGGCTCTGCGTGGAAGTTACCGCCAGAGATCACATCACCTGCGGCGGCGAACACCAGCGGGTTGTCGGAAACGGCGTTGGCTTCGATCACCAGCACTTCGGCGGCCTGGCGGAACTGGGTCAGGCAGGCGCCCATGACTTGCGGCTGGCAACGCAGGGAGTACGGATCCTGGACCTTCTCGCAGTTCTGGTGGGAGTCGGACACTTCGCTGCGCTCGCCCAGCAGATGGCGATAGGCAGCAGCGGTGTCGATCTGGCCGCGTTGACCGCGAGCGGCGTGAATCCGTGCATCGAACGGCGAGCGCGAGCCCAGTACCGCTTCAACGGTCAGGCCGCCGACGGCCAAGGCGCCTGCGAACAGGTCTTCACCTTCGAACAGGCCGCGCAGAGCGAATGCGGTGGACACCTGTGTGCCGTTGAGCAGCGCCAGACCTTCTTTGGCCGCCAGGGTCAGAGGCTCCAGACCGGCCACAGCCAGGGCTTCAGTGGCTGGCAGCCATTGACCCTTGTAACGCGCCTTGCCCTCGCCCAGCAGCACCAGCGACATGTGCGCCAGTGGCGCCAGGTCGCCGGAAGCACCGACCGAGCCCTTCAGCGGGATGTGTGGATAGACTTCGGCGTTGATCAGCGAGATCAGCGCATCGATGACTTTGCGGCGGATACCGGAGAAACCACGGCTCAGGCTGTTGACCTTGAGCACCATGATCAGGCGGACCATCGCGTCGCTGATCGGCTCGCCGACGCCGGCGGCGTGGGACAGCACCAGCGAGC
This sequence comes from Pseudomonas sp. REP124, assembly GCF_020164475.1. Taxonomy (GTDB): domain Bacteria; phylum Pseudomonadota; class Gammaproteobacteria; order Pseudomonadales; family Pseudomonadaceae; genus Aquipseudomonas. The sequence goes on from NZ_JAIQWX010000071.1 coordinate 20,442, forward strand.
GCTGCAGGTTTTCCAGGTCTTCGCTGGCGATGCGGGTCGAGGCCAGCAGGCCGAAACCGGTGTTGATGCCGTAGGCGGTGCGGTTCTCGGCGAGGATCTGCTCCACGCAAGCAACGCTGGCGTCGATCTGCGCGGTGGCGCTGCTGTCGAGGGTCAAATTCACCGGCTGTTGGAACACGGCGCGCAACTGGGCAAGGCTCAATTGGCCGGGGATCAGGTTCAAAGCAGTCATGTTCAAGCTCCATCAACCGGCATGAGGGTGCGTCCGCGAGCGCCTCGCCTCTTGTCGTCGTTCGATTTTTTGTAGGAAACGGCGGTAGCCGTGCAGATGTAAATACAATCATGTATATACAAGCTTAATCAAGCGAAATTTATGCGGGGACAGGGGCCTCCAGACAAACGAGCTGGATTTAACTGAGCTGTATATACAGCTCATGAATACTGCCCTTGTAGGAGCGAGCTTGCTCGCGATGGTCTTCAACGATGACGCTGGCGGTCTGCTGCCCCGCGGTGTCCTTGCGTGCATCGCGAGCAAGCTCGCTCCTACAGTGAGTAGCACATGAATCAAGGACGGATGACCCCATGCCCCCTTTTACGCTGCATCCGCGCAGCGACTACGCTTGGGCGATGACTCCCCGTTTTTGAAAAGAAGACATCTCCATGAGCGACACTTTGCTGTCCGAACTCGATACCGCCCTGCCCGTTCTTGCCCGCAAGATACGTGTGCTCGAAGCCCTGGCCTGGCCCGATGGTGTCGAAGAGGACTTTCTCTCCCGCTGGCGCAGCGGGAACGCGCGACTGCCCGACGTCGAGCAGCGTCCCCGGGACCTTGGCGCCGAGGTCACCGCTCTGGAATCCTTCATCGGCCGTTGCGACAAGGGGCATCCGGCCGGCAATTTCCTCGCCGTCACGGCGCAGAGTTACGCCACTGCCGGACGCATGCTCGGCGCCATCGGCACGCCCGACTTCACCCGCTATTCATCAGCACTCTACCGACGCCCGGATTTCCCCTATCCGCGCCTGAAGCTGAGCATGCTCGACGCCGCCCGCTTCTTCCTCAAGACCACCGACGCTCTGCTGGGTGGCACCCAGATTCCGCCGAGCCACGCCGACATCCCTGCCGATATCTTCGCGGACTGGATGCGCCCGGAGCTGGACCGGTTCTTCGGCCCAGGGAAAATCTCGGTGGTGCTCGATTCTTCCCTGGCGGCCAAGGCGATTGCCGGATCCAGCCGCATCCGCCTGCGCTCAAGCGCCCTGTTCTCGGAACTGGACAAGCAGCAATTGCTGCAACACGAGGCCTTCGTGCATGTGGCCACTGCGCAGAACGGCGCGCAGCAGCCCAGTCTCAAAAGTCTTTCACTGGGAGCGCCTCGAACCACCCAGACCCAGGAAGGCATCGCCACCCTGGCCGAACTGTTCACCGGCAGCATGGACATCAACCGCCTGCGCCGCCTGGCCCTGCGGGTGCTGGCGGTCCAGCAGGCACTGGACGGAGCCGATTTCATTCAGGTTTTCGAAGGTTTTCTGGCGGCAGGTCAGTCGGAGGAAGAGTCGTTCCGCTCGACCCAGCGGATTTTCCGCGGCGCCGACTTGCGTGGCGGCTCCGCATTTACCAAGGACGCCGCCTACCTGACTGGCCTCTTGGGCGTGCATACCCTATTGCGCCTGGCGATTCGAGACAATCGGCCGGAACTGGTCGGCCGGTTGTTCGCCGGACGCCTTGATCTGGGGGATACGGTGCGCCTGGGGCCATTGTTCGAGTCTGGCTTTCTGAAAGGGCCGCTTCACGTGCCTGGCTGGGCCAGCGATTTGCGTCGCCTGGCCGCAAACCTGGCGTTTTCGGCCTTCATTACCCGAATCGATCTGGAGGTGCTCGATTTTGAAGTGTTCATGACGTTCGCGGACGAACACGAAGCCGATGCCAGCGCGCACTGACGGGCGATGTCTTGGTCCCAGATCCCTGTAGGAGCAAGCTTGCTCGCGATGGTCGTCAACGATAACGCTGGCTGCCTGACACCCCGCGTTGTTCTGGCGTGCATCGCGAGCAAGCTCGGCTCCTACAGGGAGCGGCGCCAGATCTAGGGGTTACCCCTATGGTCTAATCTTCCAGCCTGCCGATAATCGATAAATCCCTTAGCTGATGGCCTGCCTAGAATGGATCAGATCCTTTCCCTTCTCTCCGATACCATCCCCAAAGCTCAGACCCTCGAGCAACTGACCCGCCCGTTGTTGACCCTGCTCAGCCAGGTCACGGGCATGGAGTCGACCTACCTGACCACCATCGATAACGACGCTGGCGAGCAGCGCGTCGAGTTCGCGCGCAACGTCGGCGACATGGTGATTCCCGAAGGACTGGTCGTGCCCTGGGCCGATACCCTGTGCAAACGAGCGCTGGATGAAAATCGCATGTACTCGGACAACGTCGCCGAATGCTGGGGCGATTCGGATGCCGCCGCGGCTTTGGGCATCAAAACTTACGTCAGCGCGCCGATTCGATCCAAGGAAGGCGAAGTGCTGGGCACGGTCTGCGCCGCCAGCTCCGATCGGGTGCCCCGCTCTGCCGAAGTCGAGCCGTTGCTGAATCTGATGTCAGGCCTGCTGGCCTATTCCCTTGAACGCGAGCGCATGGTGGAACAGTTGCAGGTCGCCAACGCCGAACTGACCCGGCTGGCCCTCTCCGATCCCTTGACCGGTCTGTCCAACCGCCGTGCCATCCTCAACGATGCCGCGCGCCTGTTCGCCCTGGCCCAGCGGGAAAAGAAGTTCGTGCTGATCGGCGTCATCGACCTGGACGGCTTCAAACTGATCAACGACACCCACGGCCACCTCGCGGGCGACCAGTTCCTCTGTGGCGTCTCCGTCCAGTTGCAGAACGCTCTGCGGGCCAGCGATGTCATCGGCCGCACCGGCGGTGACGAGTTCATTGTGATCGCCCTGGGCACTCCATCCGGTCAGGACGACCTGGCCAAGGACATGTCCCATGCCGCCGAACTGCTGCAGGACCGCCTGAGCAAAGCCACCGTGGGACGCTATGAATTGGGCCACGGCCTGGACGACATCGACTACGCCGGCGCGAGCGTTGGCGTGGTGGCGGTGATGCCTGGCAGCACCACGGTGGATGAAGCGACGAAGCTGGCGGACCGCGAGATGTATCGGGTCAAGCAGCTGCGCAAGGCCCAACGTTAACCTGTCTTTGGTAATGACATTGTGGCGAGGGGGCTTGCCCCCGTTGGACTGCGCAGCAGTCCCATCTTTTCGGGGCCGCTTCGCAGCCCAACGGGGCGGTGCGACGTTTCGACAAGCCCCCTCGCCACAGGTACGTATTCGGCTTGCCACAAGGTTTCATGCGTTCTCTTGATCAGGTCCGGCCCACAGACCCCGTCACCGGCAGATTCCCCAACAGATTCAACCCCGTCGTCTTCACGAACGTCTCGTAATCCATCGGCTTTTCAACCCGCGTTTCAGCATTAGGCAGCACGTACGCCCACGCACGTTTGGACGATGCGTCATACACCAGCTTGTACAACCGCGTCGGCACCCAGACCTTGTTGTCCCCCACCGTTCCATGGCCAGAATCAAACAACGGCCCGGTAAACACATACACATTGCCCCCGCCGCGTTGGGCGAACTTCCTCACATCGGACTCGACCTTGCTCCAGATCTTGCGATTGTTGGTCGGATCCTGCGGCACCATGTTCGACAGCGCGAAGGATTGCGCCATCGCATTCGGGTTCGGCGCATCGGCCGCCGGGGATTGGTGACCACGATCCACCGCCGGTTTCTGGCTGCGGTAATCGCTCAACTCCGCCCGCCCGCTCTTGGGAATCCGTGGGTCGGCATAAAACTGGTTGGTGCGTTCCTCGCCTTTGGCGTCCTTCAGTTGCGCGGCATTCAGGCGCTCGATCACCACCAGCGGCGTCTTGCTGGTTTGCGAATACAGCACGGCGAAATTGTCGGAGCACAGCGCCAGCGGTTTCATGCTGGCCGACACCGTGGCCATGGCCAGCGGCCTGGAGGATGGAAACAACTCGGTGCAGCCGTCGAACGAGGCCTGTTTCTGTTGGCTGGAATACAGATCCAGCGCCGCGCTTTGGCTGATCGAACCCGAGCGCGAGCCTTGTTCATGATGTTGCGCGGGTGGCTTGATCAGATCCAGCAGGCTGCGGGCTTCTGCGCCGGTGGAAAGCAAAACAAGGGCCGACAGCCCAGCTGCAATTTTGCGTAGGTGCATGGTTATTTCTTCGATTTTGGATGGGGACTAAACGAGCGGCGAGCCCGATGCAGGGGGCACTTTTTGGCGGCGGGTGCAGCTTATAGAGTGGTGAGCATGCTTTCACTGTCCTTGATCAAATTTGCGGGAAACATTGACCATGGTTAATCAAATAAGTGCCGGTTCACGCCTCACCTGTGAGCAGTGGCCTGGCGGTATTGGCGCGGGGTGAAACCGGTGGATGCCTTGAACTGGCGGGTGAATGCGCTGTGGTCGGTATAGCCGCACTGCAGGGCGACGTCAGTGATCGGCAGGTCGCTGTGCAACAGGCGATGGGCATGTTCCAGGCGCACTTTCTGGATCATCTGCCGGGGTGTCAGGTGGAATACCCGTTTGCAATAGCGCTCCAGTTGCGCCACGGAAATGCCGGCGATGCGCGTCAGTTCGCTGAGACTGATGCGGCGATGAAAATGCGTGCGAATGTGTTCGTCCACCGCGGCCAGGCGCTCGTACGCGGGGTGGGTGTCGCTGGCCGATTGCAGGTCGACGGAGATGCCCACCAGCCCGATGATTTCACCGAAACGGTTATACAACGGCCGTTTGTGGGTCAGGCACCAGCCGGGTTCTCGACTGCCATACAGATGCAGTTCCAGTTGGTCTTCGAGTACCAGTCCCTGTTCCAGCACACGCCGATCCTGCTCGGTATAACCGGGCCCAAGTTGCTCGGGGAAAACCTCGGCGCTGGTCCTGCCCAACAAGGGTTGTAACTGCTTCAGGCCACAGCGCTGAACCAGCGTGTGATTGGCCATGACGTAGCGCGCCTGAAGGTCTTTTATGAAGATCGCGGCATTGGGGATCACGTCCAGCATCGGTAGCACAAGCGCCACGCTCGCCAGCAATTGCTCCATGGTTTCAGGGCGATTCTGCTCGTTGCCCAGCCCCAGGATCGCGAAGGCTTCTTGCGTCATTGATCTAACTCCCCGCGTGTCCGGATAGACGAAAGTCAGGCAGCTTGCCCCATGCCTGAAGTGCTGTCGAGACGACATTTACGTGGGTGCGCATTGTGCCGATTTCGTCATCCAGCCTTATGCAAACCATCAATCGCCGCCCACCCGACAAGTCCAATCTATGGCCACTGCCGTCCACGCCCCGCGACGGCCTGATCGTTCGCCCCCAGCTTTTTGAAAGGATGGATTGATGAAAAAAGTACAGGTAATCGATTCCCACACCGGCGGTGAACCCACGCGCCTGGTCATGAGCGGATTCCCGCAGTTGGCCGGCCAGACCATGGCCGACAAACGCGACACCCTGCGCGAGCATCATGACCAATGGCGCCGCGCGTGCCTGCTGGAACCCCGTGGCAATGACGTACTGGTCGGCGCCTTGTACTGCGAGCCCGTTTCGCCGGACGCCACCTGCGGGGTGATCTTCTTCAACAACGCCGGTTATCTGGGGATGTGCGGCCACGGCACCATCGGCCTGGTCAATTCGCTGCACTACCTGGGGCACATCGCACCGGGCGAGCACAAGATCGACACACCGGTCGGCCAGGTCAGCGCCACGCTGCACGAGGACGGCAACGTCACCTTGCGCAACGTCCCCGCCTATCGCTATCGCCAGAAGGTGGCGGTGGACGTGCCCGGCCATGGCCAGGTCCACGGCGATATCGCCTGGGGCGGCAACTGGTTTTTCCTGGTCTCCGATCACGGCAAAGCGTTGCACATGGACCACGTCGAAGCCCTCACCGAGTACACCTGGGCGATGCTCAAGGCCCTCGAAGCGCAGGGCATACACGGCGAAGACGGCGCGCTGATCGACCACGTCGAACTGTTCGCCGACGACGATCAGGCCGATAGCCGCAACTTCGTCATGTGCCCGGGCAAAGCCTACGACCGCTCCCCCTGTGGCACCGGCACCAGCGCCAAGCTGGCGTGCCTGGCGGCCGATGGAAAACTGGCCGAAGGCGACACCTGGATTCAGGCCAGCATCACCGGCAGCCAATTCAAAGGCCGCTTCGAACACGAAGGCCAGCGCGTGCGTCCGTACATCACCGGCCGCGCCTACATGACCGCCGACAGCACGCTGCTGATCGACGAGCAGGATCCTTTCGCCTGGGGCATCTGAGCCTCCTCGGCGCGAATGAACGCAACTTTTAGTAAACACAACTTTTGAATGAACGCAGCAAGGAGTTAGAACAATGAGCGACAACATCTTCACCGGTTGCATCCCGGCACTGATGACCCCATGCACCGCCGATCGCAAGCCGGACTTCGATGCTCTGGTGGCCAAGGGGCGCGAGCTGATCGATATCGGCATGAGCGCCGTGGTGTATTGCGGTTCCATGGGCGACTGGCCGCTGTTGACCGAGGCCGAGCGCCAGGAAGGCGTGGCCCGTCTGGTGGCCGCCGGCATTCCGACCATCGTCGGCACCGGTGCGGTGAATAGCCGTGAAGCGGTGTCCCACGCCGCCCACGCGGCCAAGGTCGGCGCCCATGGCTTGATGGTCATCCCTCGCGTGCTGTCCCGTGGTGCTTCGGCCACCGCGCAAAAAGCCCACTTCGCGGCGATTCTCGAGGCGGCGCCAAACCTGCCGGCGGTGATCTACAACAGCCCTTACTACGGTTTTGCCACCCGCGCCGACCTGTTCTTCGAACTGCGCCGCGAGTATCCGAACCTGATCGGCTTCAAGGAATTCGGTGGCGGCGCCGACCTGCGTTATGCCGCTGAAAACATCACCTCCAAGGACGATGACGTGACCCTGATGGTCGGCGTCGACACCCAGGTGGTCCACGGTTTCGTCAACTGCAATGCCACTGGCGCCATCACCGGCATCGGCAACGCCCTGCCCCGCGAAGTGCTGCAACTGGTGGCCCTGAGCAAGCAGGCGGCCAAAGGCGATGCCAAGGCCCGTCGCCAGGCGCGCGAACTGGAGTCGGCGCTGGCAGTGCTTTCCTCCTTCGATGAAGGCTGCGATCTGGTGCTCTATTACAAACACCTGATGGTGCTCAACGGCGACAAGGAATACAGCCTGCACTTCAACGAAACCGACGTGCTCAGCGACTCTCAACGTCGTTACGCCGAAGCCCAGTACTCGCTGTTCCGCCAGTGGTATGCGAACTGGAGCAAAGAACAGAACCTGGTCTGACGCACCTTCGCTGGTACGGCGGCGCGCTGCGGTGCGCCGCTTTTTGTTCTCGTCCCCGCATTATTTTTTCAGGAAACGCCATGACCCTCACAGGCAACATGCTGATCGGCCAGCAGGCCATCCTCGGCAACCGCGAAGCGATTCGCGGAATCAATCCAGCCACCGACCTGCCCCTGGAGTCGGCCTATCCCGGTGGCTCCGGCGAGCACGTCGAGCAGGCCTGCGCCCTCGCGGCGGCAGCCTTCGATGATTATCGGGAAACGTCACTGGCAGCCCGCGCGCTCCAGCACGGCAATCCACTGACGTTGCGCCGTTTGCTCGATGGGCAGAGAGAGGCCTGAGGTATGTCCAACGATCGCACAGCCAACGATCCACACGACATCACCGTGATCGGCGCCGGCATCATCGGTGTCGCCTGCGCGCTGCAACTGGCTCGCCAGGGGCGGCGGGTGGTGGTCGTCGACCAACAAGAGCCCGGTCGGGGCGCGTCCTACGGTAACGCCGGGCATCTGGCGACCGAGCAGGTGTTTCCCATTGCCGACCTGTCCATCCTCAAGCGTTTGCCCGCCATGTTGATGGACCCCATGGGCCCGTTGCGCTTGGACTGGAAGTACATGCCCCGCGCCTTGCCCTGGTTTACGCGTCTGCTGTTGAACCTGCGCCCGGCGCCATTCCAGCGCACCGTAGCGGGCATTCGCGCACTCAACGAAGGCAGTCTGGGGGCGTGGCAACGGCTGTTGCAGACGATCGCCCGACCGGATCTGCTCAAGGAAGATGGCTCGCTGCTGGTGTTCGAACGTCCTGAATCGCCATCGGCGATCCAGGCGCTACAGGCGCGCATGCGTCTGCAGCAGGTGCCGGTGGATTTCTGGCAGGCAGGTGCCGTCCGCGAGGCGGCGCCGCAGTTGAGTGAGCAGATTCAGGGAGGCTTGTTCTTTCCGCATACCGGGCATTTTCTCGACCCTTATCGGGTGGTCTGCGAACTGGTCAGCGCTGCACGCGCTTGCGGTGTGCAGTTTCTCAAGCAACGGGTTCAGGGCGGGCACTTGCACGCCAATGGGGTTTCGCTGGTCGCCGGGCAAGGCAGCCTGAACAGCCGCCAGGTCCTGATTGCCTGCGGCGCTCACTCGGCAAAACTCACCGAAACCCTGACCGGCAAGAAAGTCCCGCTGGACACTGAACGCGGCTATCACCTGATGCTGCCCCACGAACACGAGCGGCTGCCCTTCGCCGTCACTTCGCTGGAGCGCAAGTTCATCATGACGCCCATGGCCGACGGTCTCAGGCTGGCCGGCACCGTCGAATTCGCCGGCCTCGACGCGCCACCGAGCATGGAACGCGCGTGGCAGTTGCATCGCCTGAGCAAGGGCCTGTTCCGCCACGACCTGAATGCCGAAGCCGCCACCCCATGGATGGGCTTTCGCCCGTCGTTGCCCGATTCCCTGCCGATCATCGACAGCGCCTGCGAAGGCCGGGTGCTGCTTGCTTTCGGCCACCAACATCTTGGCCTCACCCAAGCCGCCATCACCGCCGAACTCATCGCCGACCTGGCCTCCCACCTAACCCGGGCAAATGAAGCTTATCGCCTGACCCGCTTTTAACCGCCCCTCCCACAGGTGCGGCGGCGGGCTGCTGAAATGGCGAAGACTTTGAAGTGAACCAGTTCCGGGTTCAGGCCCGGTTCGTTGGCGATGATCTGTACGGCCTGGGAGCAGGTTTGGTCGGCGATGTAGAGCTTGGTCATGTTTGCATTCCTCGGGGGAGTCAGTCGTTGTGCCGCGCCCTGGTCCGGGCTGGGGGACAAAGTCTGTGTTTGCTCGAGAAATCGATAAACCGTGCAAATGGCTACGCTCTGTAGCTCCTGTGGCGACAATTGGCTGTGCTTTTTTTCAGGCAAAAAAAAGGCCCATTTGCGGATGGGCCGAAAAAAATTACGCCAAAGGACGCGGGAGCAATGAATGAGTCTGATGGGCAACCAGAACATCAATTTCCGCGTGGGATGCACTTTAACAGCTGAAGGAATTTACAAAAATCATGGTCAGTAATACTGACTATTGAAGAATAAGATGTTCGTTGGTTGTGTTGGCGTGGTACGGGGTTGTGGACAGGCTTAGTTATCGTTCTTACTGATATTTAAGGGTTTTTTGGTGCTGGCGTTTTGCTGGTATTTAGTATGTAAATTCAATTCCATGAACTAATGATGGATATTCGAAGTCCGTTTTTAACCGCGTAATAATTGGGGAATTACATTACCTGCGAACAACACAAATCCCTGTGGGAGCGGGCTTGCCCGCGAAGGCGTCAGCTCAGCCAGCATCGATGTTGGATCTGCTGGCCTCTTCGCGAGCAAGCCCGCTCCCACAGGTTCCGTTGTCTGGCACAAAATCTGCGAACAACACAAACCCCCTGTGGGAGCGGGCTTGCTCGCGAAAGCGTCGGGTCAGTCAGCATCGATGTTGGCCAAGAGTTGGATTTCTTTCGGATGTCTGTCACCTGCATAGGCTTCTTCTGAAGGCTTACGCCCCGGATGGCGTAGGAAATTTCTGTATTTCCTACATTCAGGTTTTACCCGCTGCCACTCAGGCAGAATCGCTCGCCCAGGGTGTTTTGGTATTCTGGCTGTAGGACGCGCTGTAGGAACTGCGAAATTTCCGGGCGAAGTCCTCGGAGATTTCCTTCGAACTGCGGCGATTTGCATGAACTGGTGGGCGTTGGGTTGGCGGGATAGGCTTTTCCCCGTCGCCGCGAAAGCGGTGGCTGGGTGTAGGAACCCTCCAAAGGTAACGTGCATTGGCTCTGCAGTTTGTTTGCGGCGGCTGTGTGCGGGACCACGTTTCGATGTGGCTGAGAATGCCTTTGGCTCAGTTCCTACTCCCGCACATGGCCGCCACCCACGCCTGTAGGAAGGCTGCTGGCGGCTTTAGATCAAAAGCCAAAGGAACTGCAAACATGACGAAACTGAATCCGAATCCACCCTACGAAAAACCATTGCCTCCCCCGGGCAATCGCTACATGGCCATGACCGGCAACTGCAGCGACATGCCCACCTTCTTCATCGACACCCACGTCCCGCTAGACATCCTGCTGGAAGCCGCCAACTACCGCATCCGCGCGGTCGTCGAGGTCCTGGAAAACCTGTCCATGCGCGGTTCCATCGAGTGTGAATCCTTCATCCTCAGCGACTTCGCCCTGATGTGCGCCATACCGTTGCGTGATGGGTGTGATGTGCTGGATATCATCAAGCGGCGGATGCGCTAAACACTGCCCTTGCGCCGGATACACAACCTGCAAACAACACAAAAACCTGTGGGAGCGGGCTTGCCCGCGAAGGCGTCAGGTCAGCCAACAT